>CAXUJF010000095.1:1762-3988 GCA_964250865.1 uncultured Streptosporangiaceae bacterium | reverse complement strand
GGTTGGGGGGGGGGGGGCCGGGCCGGGGCGCCCCGGGCGGGGAGACCACGGTGGTCACCGGGTGAACATCTCCTCGCCATTGCCGCCGCGCGGGTAGCCGCGGCAGACCTCCCGGTGGGCGACGAGGGCCCGGCCGAGTTCGTCCGGGGACAGGTCGTTGACGAAGTAACAGGTCCCGATGGGCCGGGGCACGGCCGCGCGGAGCAGGCCGTCGCGCGTCTGGACGATCGAATCCGTCGCCTTGCGCAGCAGCTCGGCGGTGAGGTACGGGCTGTTCAGCGCGAGCCCGAGCCGGCTCATCAGCCAGAACGCGCGGTCGCGGTCGCTGACCGAGAGGTAGCCGCGCTGCTCGGCGATGGTAATGGAGAAGGCCATGTCGATGCTGATCGCCTGGCCGTGGAAGAACGGGGTCCCGGGGACCAGCTCCAGCACCGGGCTCCAGGTGTGGCCGTAGGCGATGACCCGGTCCAGATCCAGCTCGTGCAGGTTGGGGACTTCCAGCCGGAGCATGGTGCTGATGGCGTCGTAGGTCACCCGGTGGGCGATGTCGCGCAGCTCCGGCGTCCCGTCCAGGTGGCCGAAGCGAGTGGCCAGCAGGTCGGGCCCGTACTTCTCCAGCAGTTCGAAGACGCCGCTGTTGGCCACGGCGGAGATCTTGATCAGCTCGGCCATGCCGTTGCGGACTTCCCGCTCCGGCAGCGTCTTCAAAAAGGAAAAGTCCAGGATCACCTGCTGGGAGGCGTGGAACGCGCCCAGCCGGTTCTTGGACCGGCTGTGATTCACGGCCACCTTGATCGCGACGCTGGCGTCGATGAGCCCGATCAGCGTGGTCGGCACCCGGATGTAGTTCGTGCCCCGGCGGAAGACGGCACAGGCGAACCCGGCCACGTCGGTGGTCAGGCCGCCCCCCACCACCAGCACCGGCTCCGTGCGGTTCAGCCCGAACTCGCCGAACGCGTCGACGATCAGCTCGGCCGTCCGCAGGGTCTTGGCCGTTTCCCTGATCGTGAGGGGGAAGATCGTGAGCTCGATGCCGTGGTAGTCGAAGTAGGCGTGCATCTGCTCGCCGTAGAGCGAGTACACCGTCTGGTCGACCACCATCAGGCAGCGCCCGAAGGGACGGTAGCTGTCGGCCAGCTCCGGGTGGCCGATCTGGAAAGCCCCGGTCACGTAGCGCAGCGTGTAGTCGATCTTCTCGTACGCCTCGACGTGGAACGCGGTGTCGGTGGCCGTGAGCGACGGCCTGGTGTCACTGGTCACCGAGCCTCCTGCCGGCCGGAGGTGAGCAACTGCAGCTCGGCGAAATCGAGCCGGCCGACCCGCTTGGCTGCGCCGGAGAAGTCGTGCTGGCCGGTGTTCTCGTTGGGGAACGCGACGCACGGCACACCCGCCGCGACGGCGGCCAGGACGCCGTCCACGTTGTCCTCCACCGCGACACAGTCCCCGGGCGCCTCGTTCAGGGCCTGCAGCGCGAACATGTACGCCGCCGGGTCGGGTTTGGGCGAGCCGACGCTGGCCGAGTCGACGATGACGTCGAAGTCCTGGTCGCCGACCTGCGGATGGAGCCGGCCGAGCAGCGCGGCCACGTTGGCCCGGGACGTCGTGGTGACCAGGCCGACCTTCCAGCCGTGGTCCTTGGCCGCCTTGATCGTGTCGGCCACTCCCGGGCGGGGGGCCAGCCCGGCCGTGGCCAGGAGCTCGCGGAAGAGCTTCGACTTCGTCTCGTGGACGGCTTTTGTGTCGACGTCCTCGCCCCGCGATCGCGCGTACCCGGCGATCCGGTCCTGGCCGCCGCTGGTCGACAGCATGGCGCGGTAGTCGTCCCGATCCCAGCGCCAGTCGAGCCCATGGGCCTCGAAGGCCTGATTGAACGCCTGCCGTTGCAGTTCGGACGTGTCGGCGACGGTGCTGATCGAGCCAAGCAGCAGAGCTGACATCGCTGCGTCCCTCATTCCATGTGCGGGATGTGCCGTGAGCAGGCCGGAGGCTTCCGGCCCTCTTGAACAGATTGCACAACTAATCTTAAACAGACTGCACAAGAGGTCATCTACCCGGCCACCCGCTCCGAAACTGGCCGAATCGGACCACGCGGCCCGCAGACGCGTTTCACCCGGCCGGAGGCGCGGCGGAGCACGCTCAATTCAGCGATCCGGCTGGGGGCGCCGAACCGGCTTCCAGGCGCTCTCGCCCGCGATCAGGCGCTCTCGCGATCAGGCGCTCTCGCCC
>CAXUJF010000095.1:0-1662 GCA_964250865.1 uncultured Streptosporangiaceae bacterium | reverse complement strand
CGCGATCAGGCGCTCTCGCCCTCGATGAGGATCGTGTCCAGGAGCTCGCCGTGGCCGGGGGCGGTCCCGGCGGCCTGCGCGATGACCCGGTCAATGAGCCGGGCGGCCAGGTCGCGCAGCGGTATCGCCATCGTGGTCAGGGCCGGGGTGAGCATGCGCGAGATGACGCTCCCGTCGAAGCCGGTGACGGCCAGGTCGGTACCGATTCGCAATCCGGCCCGGCTGGCGGCCGAGTAGCAGGCCGCGGCGAGCACGTCGCTGCCGGCCACGATCGCGGCCGGACGGTCCAGGCCGGCCAGCAGGTCCGTGACCGTGGTGTTCACGGTGGCCGCAGCCAGGCCGGTGCGGGTCAGCCTGACCGGCAGCCCGGCCGCGGTCATCGCTTCGCGGTACCCGGCCTCGCGCTCGTCGTCCCACGGGCCCTGCGGTTCGTAACCGAGGTAGCAGAGGCGGGTGTGCCCACGGGCCAGCACGTATCCGGTCACCGACCGGATCGCCCGCCGGTTGTCGATGTCCACCCAGTTCTGCGGCTGCGGTGGCGGGACCCGGCCGAAGCAGGAGAACGGGATCCGGCGGGCGGTCAGGAACGCGGCCCGCGGGTCGTCCTCGGTCACCGAGGCGAGCACGAAGCCGTCCACGGACTTGGTCCAGACCAGCTCGTCGATCCCGGCCAGGTCGGTGCCGGAGCTGGTCGCGACCAGCACCTGGTGTCCCCGGGCCCGGGCCGCGGCCACCATGAACTGCAGGAACTCCAGCATGACGACGTTGTCGGGCAGGAACTCGTTGCCCGGTACCGGGTAGGCGATCCGGTAGGTCCGGCCCGAGCGCAGGCTGGCCGCGCCCGCGTGCGGCTGGTAGGCCAGTTCCTCGATCGCGGCCACCACCCGGTCCCGGGTGGCGCTGGCCAGCCGTCCCCGCCCGCGGACGACGTTGGACACCGTCTGCCGGGACACCCCGGCCGCACGCGCGACGTCGTCGATCGTGGCCCGGCGGACGATGCCCGGCGGATTGGCGGGAGAACCAGATTCGGAGATCGGCATCCCTTTCATCGTGACAGGGCCACCATACGCCGCTGAGACCGAGATCACACGGCTGGCCGCTCTGGGCTCAGCCGGCCAGCACTCCGGGCTCAGCCGGCCAGCAGGGAGATCGTCATCTCCTCCACCGCCAGCAGCGGCGCCACGCTGGCCGCGAGCCGTTCCCGGCAGCGCATGATGGCCTCGATCCGGTGCAGGGTCACCTCGGGGCTGGAGGCCGAGGCGAGCTCGTGCAGGTCGGCCTCGTGGTCGGCGTTGGCCAGTTCCACCCCGGCCCGGGCCTGGATCATCAGCACGTCCCGGTAGAAAGCGGCCAGGTCCAGCAGGGCCCGGTCCAGGCTGTCCCGCTTGAGCCGGGTGGCCCGGGATTTCTGCCGGTCTTCCAGGTCGCGCAGGGCCCCAGCCCCGCCGCGGAGCGCCTTGGCCACGCCCTTGCCGGTGGATCCCTCGCCGAAAGCCTGGCGCAGGGCGTCCCGCTCCGGCTCGTCGAGCTCCTCGGTGACCGACTTGGCCTCCTCTTCGGCCGTCTTGACCAGGGCCGCGGCCGCAGCCAGGGCCGGGCCGAGCGAGGTGACCCGGACCGGCACGGCCAGGACCTGCTCCCGGCGGCTACGGGCCTCAGGGT
>CAXUJF010000094.1:0-14875 GCA_964250865.1 uncultured Streptosporangiaceae bacterium | reverse complement strand
GACAAACACCGGATGGGTATTGACGGACGACCTTCCCTGCCCCCCCCCCCCCCCACGTTAATCACAGATCAGGTTGAGCAGGTCACGACGAGAAGGCGAAGATCGTCGTCGAGTTGATGGTCTGCCCGGCCTTGATCTCGGTAGACGGGAAGTTCGGCTGGTTGGGCGAGTTCGGGAAGTGCTGCGTCTCGAAGGTGTAGCCCGCGCCCTGCCGGTAGGTGTGGCCGCTGATGCCCACCAGCGTGCCGGTGAGGAAGTTCCCGCTGTAGAACTGGACGCCCGGCTGGTCGGTCCAGACGGTCAGCAGGCGACCGCTCCCTGGATCGTAGGCGTGGGCGGCCAGGTTGAGGCCCCGCGGCCCGGTGGTCGCGCGGGTCTGCTGGTTCAGCGCCCAGTTGTGGTCGTAGCCCTGGGCGATGAGCAGCTGGTTGTCGGCCGCCGGCGCATTGTCGGGGGCGCTGACGTCGTCGATGCGCGAGCCGATGGTGTGCGGCGTGCGGAAGTCGAACGGCGTGCCCGCGACGGGAACGTTGTCGCCGAGCGGGATCTGGGTCGTGTCGGTCGGCGAGTACTTGTTGGCGTTGATCTGCACGTACTGGCCATAGGCCGAGCCCGCAGCTGACGCCTCGCCGGCCAGGTTGAAGTAGCTGTGGTTGGTCAGGTTGATGACCGAGTTCAGGTTGGGTGACTCGTCCGTCGTCTTGTAGTGGATAGCCAGCTGGCCGGCGTTGTTCAGGGTGTAGGTCACAACCACCTTGAGCTTGGCCGGGTAGCCGGTGCAGCCGGTGGGGCAGCCGGGCGACCCGGCGGCCCCGCTTGAGTCCTTGTTCGGGCTGACCAGCGTGAGCTGCACGCCCGCGGTGCCCCTGCCGTGCACCGCCTTCGCCGCCCAGACGTGGTTGCCGAAGCCGACCAGACCGCCGTGCAGGCTGTTGACGCCATTGTTGATCGGCAGGGTGTACTTGACGGGCCCGACACCCGGCTGGGTCAGGGTAAAGGTGCCCTTGGCGATGCGGTTGCCGTAACGGCCGATGATCTCGCCGAAGTACGGGCCGCCGTTGGCGGTCACCGGCGGGCTGGCGTTCTTCACGTAGTCGGCCAGGGTCTTGAAGCCGAGCACGACGTCGGCTTCCTTCCCGTTGCGGCTGGGCACGTTGATGGACTGGACGATGCCGCCGTAGGTCAGGATCTGGGCAGAGACGCCGTTGCCGTTGCTCAGCGTGTAGCGGGAAACGGGCAGGTTCTTGCCGGCGTAGCTGTCGAAGGCGCTGCCGAACGGCGCGCTGGTGACGCTGGCGCCACCGCCGTGGTGCGCGGGCTGGACGGGCGAGGCCGAGGCGGCCGTGGCCCCGAACGCCCCGGCGGTAGCCGCGACGGCGGTCACTGCGGACAGGGCACCGATACGGGCACGCCGCCCGGAAAATCGCCGCTGTCGTGAAGTGTCAGACAATGAAGGCTCCCTTCGTTGGGTTCCTCGGGTTGGTAGAACATACGGCTTCCGCCGGTTCTTCAAGGCATTGTGAGCGCTAACAACTCAAAAGTCACGCCGTTTCCCCCAAGAAGAGCCGAAACAGTGCAAGAAATTCGCCCTCCGTGTCCGGATCGTCGCTGACCTGCGGCGAGACTGGCCGAAGTGGTCGACTTTGGTCTCTTTCCGGTAACGAATCAATTTCGAGTAAGCCTTTCCCGGGACAAGAGCCAGGAAATGCCGCAAAGAAGGCCAGCTAAGCACATTCAGCCCCGAACCACGCCGGGCGGCGGGGTTTGGGAGGTCCCGGGGGTCGAGCCGGCGAGTTTGGGTGGCCGGCGGGGCCGGAAATTTGTCCGAGACTGGGGACCAAGGTCCCACACGTGACGTTCGGATGGTGTTCCCGGACGCAGCCGGGGTGGAGACGAGATTGTTATGTTGGGCCGGGCTGGACGGCGCGGCGAGTGTCCGGTTTCTGAGGCTGTATCCGTAGTGACGACATCACCCGAGGTCACTGCAGGGCGGCCTGGCGCGGCGCTTTGGCGGCAGAACCCGGCTCAGTTGCCGCTTCAAGCTGGGATGCCGCACGCTGGGTCACGGCCCATTGCACATTCACTCTGAGTAATGATCTTGCTGAGCCGGGCGCGGGGCAGGGTTAAGCACAGCGACGCATCTGTCACAAGGGGCTGGTCCTGTATCGGCGGAGCGCATCGGCTGGGGGCCCACGGCGGTCGGGCCGTAAAAGCCGGGTAAAGAAACTGCGACGGGCCACCCTCTTAGGGGTGGCCCGCCTTTGCTTTGTACCGCGTTAGCTCGCTACCGTGGAGGTAGAGAGCCCGGGGAGCTCAGTAGAGAACGTGTCCGACCGGGGAAGGCGGATACGGCACCAACGGCACCCCGGGCTCCTCTTTGTCCTGAGAATCCCGGTTTGGGGGTCAGGATGGTGACGATTCGGGCTGCTGGGCCGCGTTGAGGGTGCCCTCGATCACGGCCTCGGCGACCTTACGCATCGTGAGCCTGCGGTCCATGGACGTCTTCTGGATCCAGCGGAACGCTTCCGGCTCGGTCATGCCGTGCTCGGCTTGCAGCAGCCCCTTGGCCCGGTCCAGGACCTTGCGCACCTCGAGGCGCTCGCGGAGGTTGCCGACCTCGGACTCGAGCGTGGTGATCTCCTGGAAGCGGCTGACCGCCATCTCGATGGCCGGCACCAGGTCCGCCTTGGTGAACGGCTTGACCAGGTAGGCCATGGCGCCCGCGTCACGGGCCCGCTCCACCAGCTCGCGCTGAGAGAACGCGGTGAGGATGACCACCGGGGCCAGCCGCTCCGCCGCGATCCGCTCCGCCGCCGAAATGCCGTCCAGGACGGGCATCTTGACGTCGAGGATGGCGAGTTCGGGGCGCAGGGCGGTCACCTGCTCGACGGCGGCCTCGCCGTCGCCCACCTCGGCCACCACGGCGTAGCCCTCTTCTTCCAGCATTTCCTTGAGGTCCAGGCGGATCAGCGCCTCATCCTCGGCGATAACGACTCGTAGCTGCTTCTGGCTCACGCTGACGAGAGTACAGGCAGCGGGTACATTTGGCTTCGGCTGGTCCCCGGCACGGACGGGCGCCCCGGTAGGCCAACGGCAGAGCCAGCGGTCTCAAAAGCCGCACAGTGTGGGTTCGAATCCCACCCGGGGCACCTTTTCATCCGCCAATATGGCAGATCTGATAATGGTGATCCGCTTTTGTCGGCGGCGGGTGCGACACTCCCGTTATGTACGACAAGAACGTACGTGACCACGCCCTGGCCCTTATCGGGAACGGCCTCAGCCTGCGGGCGGCCAGCAAAGTCACGGGCGTATCCCGGGCGACCTTACGAGATTGGCGCGAGCATCCGGACCGGCCGCGGCGCCCGGCCGACTGCGTGCGGTGTACCCCGGAACCGGGCATGCCCGAGCCACAATGGGATTACGCCTATCTGCTTGGGCTGTACCTGGGAGACGGGTGCATTAGCGTCGGCGGGAACCCGGCGAAAGGCGTGTGGGTGCTGCGTATCTTCTGTGCCAACGCCTGGCCTGGATTACTGGCGGAATGCCAGGCCGCGATGGGCACGATAGCGCCGGGCAACAAAGTCGGTATCCGGTCCCAGGTCGGCTGCACCGAAGTTATTTGCTACTGGCGGCACTGGCCGTGTCTGTTCCCGCAGCACGGGCCAGGCAAGAAGCACCTGCGGACTATTGAGCTCGCGCCCTGGCAGCAGGACATCGTCGGCCGGCAGCCGGGCGCTTTCGCGCGCGGGCTGTTCCACTCGGACGGCTGCCGGTTCCTGTCGCGGGTCCGCCGGCCGCTGGCCAGTGGCGACCGATGGTACGTCTACCCGCGCTACATGTTCACCAACGAGTCCCGCGACATCCGCGACCTGTGCGGGCAGGCGCTGGACCGTCTCGGAGTGGACTGGCGGTACTCCCGTCGCAACACCATCTCGGTGGCGCGGCGGGAGGCGGTAGCCAGGCTGGACGAGTTCGTCGGGCCGAAGTACTGATGCTGGCCTGCGCGGGCGGCTAGAGCTGGATCTCGGGGTAGAGGGGATGGCGGGCCAGCAGGTCGGCGCAGCGGGCGCGGCAGGCTTCGGCGACCGAGGTGTCGAGCTGGTGCTTGGCCTTGGAGCCGACCTGCGGGGTGGTGGCGGACAGGGCCGTGGCCATGATGTCGGCCACCTCGTCCAGGTCGGCCGGGCCCAGGCCCAGGGTGGTGAGGGCGGGGGTGCCGAGACGGATGCCGGAGGTGTACCAGGCGCCGTTGGGGTCACGCGGGACGGAGTTGCGGTTGGTGACCACGCCCGCCTCGAGCAGGGCGGACTCGGCCTGGCGGCCGGTGAGGCCGTAGCTGGCCCCGACGTCGGCCAGGACCAGGTGGTTGTCGGTGCCGCCGGTGACCAGGGTCACGCCCCGGCGGACCAGGCCCTCGGCCAGCGCGCGGGCGTTGGTCACGATCTGGGCCGCATAGTCGGCGAACGCGGGCTGGCGGGCCTCGGCCAGCGCCACCGCCTTGGCCGCGATCACGTGCGGCAGCGGGCCGCCCAGGACCAGCGGGCAGCCGCGGTCCACGAACGGGGCGTACTCGGGGGTGCACAGCACCAGCCCGCCGCGCGGGCCGCGCAGTGACTTGTGCGTGGTGCTGGTGACCACGTCGGCGTGCAGGACCGGGTTGAGGTTGCCGGTCAGCACGCCCCCGGCCACCAGCCCGGCGAAGTGGGCCATGTCCACCATGAACGTGGCCCCGACCTCGGCCGCGATCTCGCGCAGCCGGGCGAAGTCGGGATTGCGCGGGTAGGCCGAGTAGCCGGCCACCAGGATGAGGGGGCGGAACTCGCGGGCCTGGGCGGCGATGGCGTCGTAGTCCAGCAGCCCGGTCTCCGGGTCGGTGCCGTAGCTGGCCTGGTCGAACATCTTGCCGGAGATGTTGGCCCGGAAACCGTGGGTCAGGTGGCCGCCGGCGTCCAGGGACATGCCCATCATCCGCTGGGACCCGAACTGGGCTCGCAGCTGAGCCCAGGCGTCCTGGTCGAGGGCGTCGACGTTCTTGGCCCCGGCCTCGTCGAGGAACGGGCGCTCGACCCGCTTGGCCAGAATCGACCAGTAGGCGACCAGGTTGGCGTCGATGCCGGAGTGCGGCTGGACGTAGGCGTGCTCGGCCCCGAACAGGGCCCGGGCGTGCCCGGCGGCGATCGACTCGACCTCGTCGACCACCTCGCAGCCGGCGTAGAAGCGGTGCCCGATCGTGCCCTCGGCGTACTTGTCGGACAGCCAGGTGCCCATGGCCATCAGCACCGCGGGCGAGGCGTAGTTCTCTGACGCGATCAGCTTGAGCTGGCGGCGCTGGTTGGCCAGTTCGTCGCCGATGGCGCGGGCGATGCCGGGCTCGGAGGCCCCGATCACGTCCAGCATGGCGCGATAGCCAGTGGAAACCTCGGAGCTGACGGTGATCTCGGTCTCGGCCATCGCTTCTCTCCCCGGGCAGACGGTTAGGAACGGGTGCCCAGGCGCGCGGCGAGCCTTAAGGCCGCTCCCCGGTGGTACCCCACCTCAGCGCCAGTCACGACCCGGGAGGTGACTCTACCAGCCGTCCGGGAGGGCCACGGCGTCGCCGATCCGGTGCACCCGTAGCGCGTTGGTCTTGCCGGGGGTGCCGGGCGGGCTGCCCGCCACGATCACCACCTTGTCGCCCTTCTCCAGCCGGGCGATGGTGAGCAGCGCGGCCTCGACCTGGCCGACCATCTCATCGGTGTGGGTGACCTCGGGCACGATGAACGTCTCCACCCCCCAGGTCAGCGAGAGCTGGCTGCGGGTGGCCACCGATGAGGTGAAGGCCAGCAGCGGGATCGGCGAGCGGTACCGGGCCAGCCGCCGGGCGGTCTCCCCGGTCAGGGTGAACGCGACCAGGGCCCGGGCCCCGACCACGGCTCCGACCTCGGCCGCGGCCCGGGCGATGGCCCCGCCGGTGGTGGTGGGCACCCGGGCCAGCGAGAACAGCGGGCGCAGCGACTCCTCCTCGGCCGCGCTGACCACCCGGGACATCGTGGCCACGGCTTCGGTCGGGTACTCCCCCACGCTGGTCTCGGCCGAGAGCATCACCGCGTCCGCGCCCTGATCCACGGCGGTGGCCACGTCCGAGACCTCGGCCCGGGTCGGCCGGGGGGCGGAGATCATCGACTCCAGCATCTGGGTGGCCACGATGACCGGGCGCGCCTTCTCCTTGGCCAGGCTGATCGCGCGTTTCTGCACCACCGGCACCTGCTCCAGCGGAAGCTCGACCCCGAGGTCGCCGCGGGCCACCATGATGCCGTCGAACGCCTCCACGATCTCAGGCAGCGCCGCCACCGCCTCGGGCTTCTCGATCTTGGCGATCAACGGCAGCCGGACCCCGCACTCGTCCATGACCCGGCGGGCGGCGTCCGCGTCCGCCGGGTGCCGCACGAACGACAGCGCGATCAGGTCGGCGCCTAGGCCGATGGCCCAGCGCAGGTCGGCCTGGTCCTTCGGCGTCAGGGCCGGCGTGCTGACCGGGACGCCGGGCAGGTTGATGCCCTTGTGATCCGAGATCGTCCCGCCCACCTGGACCACGGTGCGAACCCGGTCACCGGTCACGCTGACCACCTCGAGCAGCACCCGGCCGTCGTCGATCAGCACGTGGTCGCCCGGCCGTACTTCCTGGGCCAGCCCCTGGTAGGTGGTGGACGCCTCGTGCCGGTCGCCGGGCACGTCGGCCACGGTGATGGTGAACTCGTCGCCCGGGACCAGCCGTACCGGGCCGCCGGGGAACGTGCCGAGCCGGATCTTCGGCCCCTGCAGGTCGGCCAGCACGCCGACGCTACGGCCGGCCGCGTCGGAGGCCTGCCGGATCCGGTCGTAGGCCAGCTGGTGGTCGGCGTAGTGGCCGTGGCTCAGGTTGAGCCGGGCCACGTCCAGCCCCGCGGCGACCAGCGCGGCGATCCCTTCGATGCTGGCGGTGGCGGGCCCGAGCGTGGCTACGATCTTGGCGCGGCGGCTCATAGCCGCTCCTCCGGGGTCGGCGACAGGTGGTCTATACCACTGTAGGAGCCAAGGGCCTGGCCGCCGAGGGGCGTCATCCAGGTTTAACCGGCTGTGCACAACCGGGACGGCCCCCGGCCACGACCTGACAGATGTCACGCCGGGCTGCTGACGAGGAGCAATGGCCGCAGACCCCGGCCATCTCTAACATTGTTAGAGATGGAATAGACGCAGAGCGGAGAGACGGAGCAGCATCATGAACACGTCGGGCACCGGAACGGTCTTCGCGATCGGCTACGGGGTGGCCCTGATCGCCGTCAACGACGCGCACGGCATCCCGATCCTGGGCGGCTGGCCATCGGCGCGGGGCTGGCTCTGGCCGGGCCGGGCCGTTCCAGCCGGGGATACGGCGTAGCCACGGGGTGCGCGGCGGGCCACGGGGCCAGCGGCATGCCACGGGGCCAGCGGCGTAGCCGCCGGAGAACGCCGTTGGTCTCCGGCCGGCCGCTGGGACGGGGGGCGCGGGAGAGCGGCCCCCCCGGGTGGATCCCGCGGATGGGGGGGGGGTGGGGAGGCCCACGGGCGGGCGGGGTGGGGCGCGGGGGGGCGGGGGGGCGGGGGGCCGGGGTAGAGCGGCCGCCGCGTCTGGATCCCGCTGATGCGGGTGGTCTGGCTAGGCCATCGGGCGGGCTGTCGGCGGGATGGCCACCGGCAGCACGCTGTCGCCGCTGAGGTAGGCGTCCAGCCCGGCGGCGGCGCTGCGGCCCTCGGCGATGGCCCACACGATCAGGGACTGGCCGCGGCCCATGTCGCCGGCCGCGAAGACCCCCGGCACCGAGGTGGCGTAGTTACTGTCGCGGGCCACGTTGCCGCGGGGGTCGTAGTCCACGGCGAGGTCGGTCAGCAGCGCACCCTGCTCCGGCCCGGTGAAGCCCATGGCCAGCAGGACCAGGTCGGCGGGCAGGTCCCGCTCGGTGCCGGGCACCGGCTCGAACTTGCCGCCGGAGAACTCCGCCTCGATCAGGCGCAGCGCGCGCACGTGCCCGGCCTCGTCGGTGACGAACTCCTGGGTGGAGACGGCGTAGACGCGGTGGCCGCCCTCCTCGTGCGCGCTGGAGACCCGGAACGTCATCGGGTAGGTCGGCCACGGCTGGTGGTCCGGGCGCAGCTCGGGCGGCTGCGGCATGATCTCCAGCTGCGTCACGGATGCGGCGCCCTGCCGGTGTGAGGTGCCCAGGCAGTCCGCGCCGGTGTCACCGCCGCCGATGATGACCACGTGCTTGCCGCGGGCGTTGATGGCGGGGTCTTCGACCCGGGCCCCGCCCGCACCGCCGGCCTGGCTAGCCTGGTTGACCGCCCGGTTGGCCAGCGGCAGGAACTCCATGGCCTGGTGGATCCCGTCGGCATCGGCCCCGGGTACCGGCAGGCCGCGGGCCACGGTCGAGCCCCCGGCCAGCATGATCGCGTCGAACTCGGCCCGCAGCTCGGCCGCGGTGACGTCGGTACCGGCCGTCACGCCGCATCTGAACTCGGTGCCCTCGGCCCGCATCTGGGTCAGCCGCCGGTCCAGGTGCCGCTTTTCCATCTTGAACTCCGGGATGCCGAAACGGAGCAGGCCACCGGGCGCTTCGGCCCGCTCGAACACGGTCACGTCGTGCCCGGCCCGGGTCAGCTGCTGGGCCGCGGCCAGGCCGGACGGCCCGGAGCCGATGACCGCGACCTTCTTGCCCGTGCGCACCAGCGGCGGCTCCGGCTGGACCCAGCCTTCGGCCCAGGCCCGGTCGATGATCTCCACCTCGACCTGCTTGATCGTGACCGGGTCGGAGTTGATGCCGAGCACGCAGGCCGATTCACACGGCGCCGGGCAGAGCCGGCCGGTGAACTCAGGGAAGTTGTTGGTCGCGTGCAGCCGTTCGGACGCCTCGTACCAGTCGTGCCGCCAGACCAGGTCGTTCCACTCCGGGATCAGGTTGCCCAGCGGGCAGCCGGTGTGGCAGAACGGGATGCCGCAGTCCATGCAGCGGCCGGCCTGGCGCTCCAGGCGCCCGGCCGGGAAGTCGTTGTAGACCTCACGCCAGTCCCGGATCCGCACGTCCACCGGCCGGCGGGCCGGGGTCTCGCGCGGGGTGGTCAGGAATCCCTTGGGATCGGCCATCGGGCGCTCGTCCTTTGCATTCGTAGGTGGTGCGGTTGAGCATTTGAGCTTCTGCGGGACCCGGCGCCGTTGGCGGGTCCCGCACCTGGGCGGCAGCCCACACGGACGGCCACTGCCCAAGCTTGCGTGATGGTCAGCCGTGCGAGGCGGACATGACGGCTTCGTTCACGTCCCGGCCCTCACGCTCGGCCATCATGGTGGCGCTGAGCACGCGCTTGTAGTCCTTCGGCATGATCTTGCCGAAGCGGGACAAGGCGTCGTCCCAGTCCTCCAGCAGCCGGCGAGCCACCGGCGACCCGGTCTCGGCGGCGTGCCGTTCCACGGTCTCCCGCAGGAACACCTCGTCGTCGCTGTCCAGCGGGTCCAGGTCGACCATTTCCGGGTTGACCCGATGGGCGGGCAGGTCCAGCACGTAGGCCGAGCCGCCGGACATGCCGGCCGCGAAGTTGCGGCCGATCTGGCCCAGCACGACCACTTTGCCGCCGGTCATGTACTCGCAGCCGTGGTCGCCGACCCCTTCGGCCACGGCGACCGCGCCAGAGTTCCGCACGCAGAACCGCTCGCCCACGACACCGCGCAGGAAGATCTCGCCCGCGGTGGCGCCGTAGCCGATGACGTTGCCCGCGATGATCTGCTCGTCGGCGGCGAAGTTGGCCTCGGGGTCGGGCGCGACCGTGATCCGGCCGCCGGACAGCCCCTTGCCCACGTAGTCGTTGGCGTCACCGGACAGCCGCAGGGTGATCCCGCGGGGCAGGAAGGCCCCGAACGACTGGCCCGCGGAACCGCGGAACGAGATGTCGATCGTGTTGTCCGGCAGGCCTTCGGCGCCCCACCGCTTGGTGACCTCGTAGCCGAGCATGGTGCCGACGGTGCGGTTGACGTTCCGCACCGGCAACTCCAGCCGGACCGGGCGGCCGTCCTGCAGCGCCCCCTCGGCCAGCTGGATCAGCGTGTTGTCCAGCGCCCGGTCGATGCCGTGGTCCTGGGTGGTGGTGTTGCGCCGGGCCGCGCCCTCGGGCAGGTCCGGCATGTACAGCACCGGCTCCAGGTTGAGCCCGTGGGCCTTCCAGTGCCCCACGGCCTCCTGGGTGTCCAGCATGGTGACCTGGCCGACGGCCTCAGCGATGCTGCGGAAGCCCATCGCGGCCAGGTACTCGCGGACCTCCTCGGCGATGAACTCGAAGAAGTTCACCACGAACTCCGGCTGGCCGGAGAACCGCTTGCGCAGCACCGGGTTCTGGGTGGCGATGCCGACCGGGCAGGTGTCCAGGTGGCAGACCCGCATCATGATGCAGCCCTCGACGACCAGCGGGGCGCTGGCGAAGCCGAACTCCTCCGCGCCGAGCAGGGCCGCGACGACCACGTCCCGGCCGCTCTTGAGCTGGCCGTCGGCCTGGACCACGATCCGGTCCCGCAGCTTGTTGCGCAGCAGGGTCTGCTGGGTCTCGGCCAGGCCGAGCTCCCACGGCGTGCCGGCGTGCTTGAGGCTGGTCAGCGGGGCCGCACCGGTACCGCCGTCATGGCCCGAGATCAGCACCACGTCGGCGTGGGCCTTGGAGACGCCGGCCGCGACCGTGCCCACCCCGGCCTCGGACACCAGCTTCACGTGGACCCGCGCCGCCGGGTTGGCGTTCTTCAGGTCGTGGATGAGCTGGGCCAGGTCCTCGATGGAGTAGATGTCGTGGTGCGGCGGCGGCGAGATCAGCCCCACCCCGGGGGTGGAGTGCCGCGTCTTGGCGATCCACGGGTAGACCTTGTGCCCGGGCAGCTGGCCGCCCTCGCCGGGCTTGGCCCCCTGCGCCATCTTGATCTGCAGGTCGTCCGCGTTGACCAGGTAGTGGCTGGTCACCCCGAACCGGCCGCTGGCCACCTGCTTGGTCGCGGAGCGCCGCAGGTCACCGGAAGCGTCCCGGCTGAAGCGCTCGGCGTCCTCGCCGCCTTCGCCGGTGTTGGACCGGCCGCCGAGCCGGTTCATGGCGATGGCCAGGGTCTCGTGGGCCTCGGCCGAGATCGAGCCGTACGACATCGCCCCGGTGGAGAACCGGCGGACGATGCTGGACACCGGCTCGACCTGGTCGATCGGGATCGGCTCCCGGACCCGGGGCGCGTCCACGCCGCGCAGCCGCATCAGCCCGCGCAGCGTCATCAGCTTGGACGCCTGGTCGTTGACCAGCGACGTGTACTCCTTGAAGACCTCGTACCGCCGGGTGCGGGTGGCGTGCTGCAGCTTGAACACCGTCTGCGGGTTGAACAGGTGCGGCTCGCCCTCACGGCGCCACTGGTACTCTCCGCCGACTTCCAGCCGCCGGTGCGCGGGCTGGTTGCCGCCGGCCGGGAAGGCCCGGGCCATCCGGCGTCCGGTCTCGGTGGCCAGCACGTCGAACCCGACGCCGCCCAGCCGGGAGGTAGTGCCCGCGAAGCACGTGTCGATGACCTCTTCGCCGAGGCCGACCGACTCGAAGATCTGCGCGCCCTCGTAAGACGCCACCGTGGACACGCCCATCTTGGACATGATCTTCAGTACGCCCTTGTTCAGGGCCTTGATCAGGCTGCTGGCCGCCTTGTCCTCGGCCACGCCTTCCAGCACGCCGCGGCGGGCCATGTCCTGGACGGTCTCGACGGCCAGGTACGGGTCGACGGCGGAGGCGCCGAAGCCGATGAGCAGGGCCACGTGGTGGCACTCGCGGGCGTCGCCCGCCTCGACGATCAGGCCGACCTGGGTGCGGGTCTTCTCCCGGATCAGGTGGTGGTGGACGGCCCCGGTGAGCAGCAGCGACGGAATCGGTGCCAGCTCGCGGTCCGGCTCAGTCGGCTCGCCGTCCCGGGCCACGCCCCGGTCGGACAGCACCAGGATGCGAGCGCCGTCCGTCATCGCGGCCGACGCCTCGGTACAGATCTCGGTCAGCCGCTGCCGTAGCGCCTCTCCCCCGCCCGCGACCGGGTACCGGCCGTCGATCACGTGGGCCGCGAACCCGGGCAGGTCGCCATCGGAGTTGACGTGCACGATCTTGGCCAGGTCACTGTCGCTGATGACCGGGTAGGGCAGCACCACCTGGCGGCAGGACGCCGGCGAGGGATCGAACAGGTTCTGCTCGGGCCCGGTGGTGCTGGCCAGCGAGGTGACCAGCTCCTCCCGGATGGCGTCCAGCGGCGGGTTCGTGACCTGGGCGAACAGCTGGGTGAAGTAGTCGAAGACCAGCCGGGGCCGGTCGGACAGCACAGCCAGCGGGGTGTCGGTGCCCATGGAGCCGATCGGCTCCGCCCCGGTGCGGGCCATCGGAGACAGAATGACCCGCAGCTCTTCCTCGGTGTAACCAGACATCTGCTGCCGGGTGACCAGCTCGTCCGGGCCGGGCAGCCGCCGCTCGCGGGGCGGCAGGTCGTTCAGGTGCACCTGGCCCGCGTGCAGCAGCTCCTCGTACGGGTGCTCCTCGGCCAGCGCCGCCTTGACCTCTTCGTCCTCCACGATCCGGCCCGCACCGGTGTCGGCCAGGAAGATCCGCCCCGGCTGCAGCCGGCCCTTGCGAACCACCGTGGCCGGGTCGATGTCCAGCACGCCGACCTCGCTGGCCAGGATGACCAGGCCATCCCGGGTGACCCAGTACCGGCCCGGGCGCAGCCCGTTGCGGTCCAGCACCGCGCCGATCACCGTGCCGTCGGTGAACGCGATCAGGGCCGGGCCGTCCCAGGGCTCCATCATCGCCGCGTGGAACTGGTAGAAGGCCCGGCGGGCCGGGTCCATCTCCTCGTGGTTCTCCCACGGCTCGGGGATCATCATCAGCACCGCGTGCGGCAGCGAGCGGCCACCCAGGTGCAGCAGCTCCAGGACCTCGTCGAAGCTGGCCGAGTCGCTGCCGTGGGCGTCCAGGATCGGGAACAGCCGGTCCAGGCCCCGCCCGTCCGCGCTGTCCGGGATCAGGCTGGTGGCCAGCATGGCCTCGCGGGCCCGCATCCAGTTCCGGTTGCCGCGGATGGTGTTGATCTCGCCGTTGTGGGCCACGTACCGGTACGGGTGGGCCAGCGGCCAGGACGGGAACGTGTTGGTGGAGAACCGCGAGTGCACCAGGGCCAGCGCGGAGCGGTAGCGCTCATCCGACAGGTCGGGGAAGAACGGCTCGACCTGGAGCGCGGACAGCATCCCCTTGTAGACGATGGTCCGCGGCGACAGGCTGGCGAAGTAGGTGCCGGTCTCGTGCTCGGCCCGCTTGCGCAGGCAGTACGCCATCCGCTCCAGCTCGATGCCGCGCTGCCGGCTGCGGCCGGCCACGAACAGCTGGGCCAGGTGCGGCAGCACCGAGCGGGCGCCGCGCCCGCAGGCGTCGGGGTCGTAGGGGACGTCCCGCCAGCCCAGCACGGTCAGGCCCTCGGCTTGCGCCAGCTCGCCGATGACCGCCATGGCCTGCTCGCACGCGGACAGGTCGGGCTCCTCTTCGCGGGCCCCTTCCTCCTGCACGGCGACCGGGGTGGGCAGGAAGGCCAGGCCGGCCGCGTAGGAACCTGCGGGGGGCAGGTCGAAGTCACAGACCTCACGGAAGAAGGCGTCCGGGATCTGGGTCAAGATGCCCGCGCCGTCCCCGGTGCCGGGGTCGCCACCCTGGGCGCCGCGGTGTTCGAGGTTGCACAGGGCGGTCAGGGCTTTGGACACGACGTCGTGTCCTGGTCTGCCGGTCAGATCAGCGATAAAGGCGACGCCACACGCGTCATGCTCGAAGCTAGGATCGTAAAGGCCGGTCGACTGGTTCGTCTCCTGGCCCGCGTGAGCGGCGTGAGCGGAACCGCGACCAGCGTGGTCCCGCGTCTTTTCCCTGCCGGCAGGCGCCATCAAAACTCCTGTCGTCGTCTCGTCTGCTATCAGATACTGCGGTCGGGACGGCGCTGGCCCTGCCGCGAAGTCCGCCGGAGCGGCTCGCTGGCTACGCGAAAGTTACGCCCACATTACATCACCGGACGAATCCGGCCCAAGATCTTGAAGGCTCTGAATATTCACTGGTTAATCGACGTTCCCACCAGCCAGGAGTTCTAATCACCAAGATCAATAGTTAACGGGAGCGTACCCGGGAGGTTAACGAGAACCGCCTCCTGCAACAAGGCCCGGAGCCCGGGCATTTACTGCGAATTGGCTGAGGATGCGGGGAATTGACCGGGGCGCCGCGAATTGGCCCGGGCGTCGGGGTCACCGGGCCGACGGCGCGCCCTGGGCGGCGCCGGCCCGGTGATTCGTGTCGCCGCGGGGCAACGGCGGGCCGATGACGTCGGGGCCGTGCCGGTGCCTGCTCCGGTACAAGTAGGCCAGCGCGCCCAGCATGGTGACGATCTCGGCCCACTGGTCCACGCGCAGCCCGGCCAGCTGCGGAGCCGGGCCGATGAGCAGCGACTCCGCCGCGCACAGCCCGGCGAAGGTCAGCGCGAGCTGAACGGAGAAGGCCCGCTCGCCGATCAGCGCGAACCGCCGTGCGGCCCACATCACGATGAATCCCACCGCTACGCACCACAGCATTTCGTAGCCGAACACCGGTTCAAACGTGGCAAAGTTCTCATACCCGGCCCGCCGGTGCGCGGGCGCGATCTCCACCGCCCAGGGCAGCCCCGACGGCCGCCCGTAGGTGGCCTGGCTGAACCAGCCGCCCAGGTAGGCGAAGGCGGCCCCGAACGCGACGGCCGGGGCGGCGGCGCCGGCCATCGGTCCCAGCCGGATCCCGGCCCGGCGGCAGGCGATCCAGGCGCCGAGCGCGCCAAGCC
>CAXUJF010000093.1:10389-14974 GCA_964250865.1 uncultured Streptosporangiaceae bacterium | reverse complement strand
CAGCAGAATATCCGGGAAAGCGAACATCATGTCCGTCAGCCGCATCAGCAGGTTGTCGGTCACGCGCCCGTAGTAACCGGCGAGCAGGCCGACGACCCCCCCCCCGCGCCGGACGCTCGCCGGCGCGGCCCCCCCGCCCGGCTGAGCTGCCCGTTTTCGACATGGGGCCGCCGCTGGCCGAGATCTTGGCCCGGTGCCAGGAGGAGACCGGCCTGCCCGCCCCCCGCCCCCCGGTCTGGACATGACCAACCCCGGCATGACCAGCAAGGACGAGACGTTCGGCGGGTCGCTAGGCTGGGGGCGCCGGCCGGCCTTGCTGCTGATCGACATGATGCGCGCCTACTTCACTCCCGGCTCGCCATTCGACCTGGGTTCCGGCGCGGCCGCCCTCGGCTGCGGCCAGTTGCTGGCCGCTTCCCGCGCGGCCCGCCAGCCCCTACGGCCCACCCGGGTCAGGTACCGGCCCGGCGCCAGCGACGGCGGGCTGTTCGTCCGCAAGGTCGGCGCCTTGCGCCTGCTGGCCGAAGACGTCCCGGGCGACCAGGGAGAGTTCGTGGCCGGCCTGGAACCCCGGCCCGATGAGGTCGTCATCGTCAAGCAGTACGCCTCGGCGTTCTTCGGCACCTCGCTGGCCGCGACGCTGACCGCCGCCGGGATCGACACCGCAGTGATCGCGGGCGTGTCCACCTCCGGCTGCGTCCGTGCCAGTGCCACTGACGCCATGCAGTACGGCTTCCGGCCCATCGTGGTCGCCGAAGCCTGCGGTGACCGGACCCCCGCCATCCACACCGCCAACATCGCCGACCTGCAGGCCAAGTACGCCGACATCGCCACCATCGCCGAAACCGCCGCACACTTCACCGCGTTTCAGTCCGCGGCGGTCATTTCCGGGGGCGCCAGACAAGGGGCAGCGGTGTCTTCACGGGCCGAGCGAGCGGTCGGCCAGTTGACCGCAGACATGCCGCTGGACACGCGAGGGCAAGTCCCGCCGAACCCTCCAGATCAGTGATTTCTTACGGGTTGTGGTGCAGTGGTCGTACGCGGATGAGGGACTGGTTGCACGGGTGTGACTGGGCTGGTGCGCCAGTTGTTCTAGTGGCGGACTCGGGCGAGCAGCTGCTGCGGGGTGACCGGCGGCGCGAAAGAGCGCGGGTTGATTACTGAACAGGCTGACGTGCCGGTGACGTTGCCCTCCCAGGAGCGATATGACCGCGGGCCAGTCGATGCGCTTACGGCCGGGGCCAGGAAACTTTGGGAGTGCCTGGCGGGGCGGCAGCTGGGTTCACTCCCGCCATGAGCGCTGCAGTTCCCGACGAACCACCTCGGCCACGTGGAGCCGCGCGACCGTTGCAGAAATGATTGAGAAATGGATGTTCCCGCAGCACATGCCGTGCTACGGCCTGAAAAGACGAGCGCTGAAAAGCGGGCATGTGCACCACGATCTTGCCGGCGGCGTGCCCGGCATCGAGTGCGGCATGGGCCTTCACGATGTCCGCCAGCTCGAACGCCTTCGCCACCCTGACCCGAAGCTCGCCCGCGTTCAGCTTCTTGACCAGCTGGTTAAGTTGCGGCTTGTCGATGTGCACCGCCGGGCCCGATACCGGCTCAGCGGACCATGGCCAGCACATCGCGGACCAGCCGTCGTGCGTACTCCTGATCGGCTTGCAGTGCGAATGCGACGTGGTGATACAGCGGCGCGATGATGTGGTCGAGGATCTGCGGGACTGTTGGTGTCGTCTCTCCGCGTTCGCGGGCACGGCGTACCATCTCCGACGCCTGCTCGCGCCGCGTCTCCATGACCGGGCAGCGCGAAACGATCTCGACGCGGGCCGACACCATCGCGCGCAGATATCGGGCCCGCTCGGGACGGGTGATGTCGCGGGCGATGATACTCGCCCACTCCGTCAAGTCTTGCTCGAGTGATCCGGTGTCGGGTAGCGACTCACCGTCTCGCGTCAGGGCGGCGACCGCGACTTCCTCGAGGAGCGCATCGACGTCGCCCCAGCGCCGGTACAGCGTCGTCGGGTTGACCCCGGCCCGCTCGGCGATGACGGGAAAGGTGATCTTGTCGGCACCTTCGCCCACGAGCTCACCGACCGACGTGTAAATCGCGGTCAGCACCCGACTGCTCCGTCCGCCGGGGCGACTCGCGGCTACTCGGTCAGACACATCACGATCATACGCAAAGATGTTTGCTTTAACAAAGAGGATGCCCTAATGTCGCTAAAAGCCAAGATCATTGCTTTGCGACGGAGGTTCCCGTGCTCAACCGCCGAGTCTCATTCGTCGTTGCCGGGGCGGCCGGCGCCGCAACGGTAACGGCCGCCTCAGCGCCGTCGCCGCTCTATCCCGTCTATCAGCGCCTCTGGGGCTTGTCCGCGTTCATGCTGACGGTCATCTTTGCCGTCTATGTCTTCGCGTTGCTCGCCGCCTTGCTGACCGTCGGCTCGCTCTCCGACGGGGTAGGACGCCGGCCGGTCGCCTCCGGAGCCCTGGTGCTTCTCGCGCTGGGTATGCTGCTCTTCGCGATCGCCGGAGGTTCCGGCGGCCTGATGGCCGCGCGAATCGTGCAGGGTTTTGCCGTCGGCGCTGCCACCGGCACCACTACGGCGATGATCATGGATTCGGCGCCGAATCCGCGGTTCGGCTCGGTCGTCAGCAGCGCGGTCCCTCCACTGGGAATCGCGATCGGGGCGGTCCTCGCCGGTGCCCTGGTGGAGTTCGCGCCCCTCCCCCGCCAGCTCGTCTTCTGGATCCTCGCCGTCGTCTATCTGGTGCTTGCAGCGCTCGTATGGTTGATCCCCGAACGCGCTCGCCGCGAGTCGGCATCGCGGGAATCGATCTGGCGGTCGCTTCGGCCGAGCGCCGGGCTTCCGCCAGACACGCGGCCGGCCTTCTTCGCACTGGTTCCGTCGATCGGCGCGACGTGGGCGCTCGCCGGACTGTATCTGTCGCTCGGGTCGTCGGTACTCGGCACCGTCCTCGATGTGCACAGTCATTTCGTCGTGGGCATCGTGCTCGGAGTGTTCTTCGCCGCGGGGATGTCAGGCACCGTTGTCTCGGCAGTGCTGCCGCCGCGACTTCGCGAGTGGTTCGGCTACGGAACTCTCACCGTCGGCGTCCTGGTCACGATTGCGGCGCTGCTGATGAGTGCGTTGCCGCTCTACGTGGCCGGGTCGGTGGTCGCGGGGTTCGGCTTCGGCGCGGCGTTCCGCTTCGCCGTCAATGCGCTCGGCGAGGCGGCACCAGCCGCCCAGCGAGGGGAAGTGTTCGCGACGATGTACATCGTCAGTTACCTCGCATTCAGTGTGCCGGCGCTCGCGGCCGGGCTTGCCGTCGAACGGTTCGGGCTCAAGGCAACAGCTGTCGCGTACGGGGCGTTGGAAGTCGCGCTGGTTCTGATCGCGATGGTCGCAAGGATCGTCCGGGCGCGCCGGCGGGTCAGCGAGAACGAGCTTCGGCCAGGCGCGGCCTCCACGCTGGTTTCGCGCACTTTCAGCACGCCTCGTCAGACAACGCACTACATCGAGTGCGGGCCGGCCGACGGACCGCTGATGATCTTCCTCCACGGCTGGCCGGGCATCGGTCTGATATGGCGCGCCCAGATGGACGCGTTCGCCGCCGACGGCTGGCACTGCGTCGCTCCTGATCTGCGCGGCTACGGCGGGTCTTCCGCCCCGGCAGCCAACGACGCCTACACCATTAAGGAAGTCGTGGCAGACATGGCGGAGCTCCATGACCACCTTGGCGGCAAGACTGCGATCTGGGTTGGCCACGACTGGGGCAGTATTGTGGCCGGTGCGCTGGCCGCGCATGAGCCCAAGCGCAGCCGTGGCGTCGTGCTGACCTCGTGGGCGTATTTTCCCGACGCGAACGCCCTGCCCACGCTCGTGCCGCTGGTCGACCGGACGATTTACCCGGCTAGCCAGTATCCGGATGGCCAATGGGACTACTACCGCTACTACACGACGCATTTCGAGGCGGCGGTCACCGACCTCGATGCAGACCACGCAGCCACGCTGGCCTCGGTATACCGACCTGGCAGCCCCGCCGCCATCGGCAAGGTTTCGCCGACCGCGCTGGTCACGCGCAACGGCGGGCGCTTCGGCGCCGCGCACCGCGCCCCGCCGGCTCAAGCTGACCCGGCTCTCTGGCCGCCGGCCGACTTCGACGTGCTGGTACAAGCGTTCAAGGCTCATGGCTTCCGCGCCTCCTCCGCGTGGTACACGAACGATGACGCCAACATCGCCTATGCACGCAAAGCGCCCGATGGCGGCCGCCTGTCGCAGCCGGTGCTGTTCGTCAACGGTGAGTGGGACGCGATCTGCAGCATCACCGGAAATCGCCAAGGCGACCCGATGCGCGCGGCCTGCGCAGACCTTACTGTGGCGTGTGTGCCTGCCGGACATTGGCTGCCGCTGGAGCGCACGGCGGAACATATCCAGGCCATCCGCACCTGGCTCCAGAGCAAAAATCTTTGATGCGTCCCTGGGGCGGCCGCAGGCCTGGTCGGGCTCGGCGTGGGGGGGGGGGGGGGGGGGGGCCCCCCCCCCCCCCCCCCCGCCCACCCCCCCCCCCCCCCCCC
>CAXUJF010000093.1:7734-10379 GCA_964250865.1 uncultured Streptosporangiaceae bacterium | reverse complement strand
TTCCGGCGCCCCGGGGGCGCCCGCCGGCCGGGCCGGGCGCGGCGGCGCGCGGGCGGGGGCCCCCCCCCGCGCGGGTACCACGGCGCCCACCTGCACGGCCTCCAGGACGTGCTACCCGGGATGCGCGCTCGGCGCCGGGGCAGCATCGTTATCATCTCGGCCACCAACGGCAACGAGACCGCACTGCCGAAGAGCTCCCCAAGGTTGCCGCGTACCGAGTCCGCCGAGCTTGCCGCGGCACGGCAGAAGATCCGTGATCTTGAGGAGGAGAACAAGATTCTCCGCAAGGCCGCGGCCGCGGTCCGGGAGGTGGTGCCCCAAAAGAGCGGTACCGCCTCGTGGCCGAGCTCCACGATGACGAGGGTCGCCGCCCTCGGCGCCTGTCCCGACGCAGTGCTGCTGAATGAGGCCGGCGACATCAAGAAGGGCACGGCGCCGGCGGGCACGGGAACAGTCATCGCTGCGGTGACCGGCCTGCACCGCCTCGGCGCTTACTGACTTGCTGGCGGGGAAGGGGCCGGCCGTTCCGTGTCACCGGAAATAGCGCCCACGGCAACCGGTGCGAGTGCCCGGGCCTGGTGCGCATCGAGTGGGCCGAGCCCGTTGAACAGGCGGAAGATGACCGGGCCGAAAACCAGGTCGATGATCAGTTCGGTGTCGAGGTCCCGGCGGATCTGCCCCGCGTGTTTCCCGTTCTCCACCAGCGCGCTGGTCTCGCGCCGCCGCCGGCCGAAGAAGTGCTCGCGCACCGCCGCCGCGCCGCCGGGCCGGGTGACGGCCGCCGCGATCAGCTCGGTGGCGATAGCCCCGTCCGGGCTCGCGTAAAAAGCCGCGAGCCGCACGAACTGATCGCGGAGATCACCAGTCACGTCACCAGTGTCGGCGGTCGGCACCGCGTCGCTGGCCGCGTCACCGAAGGCTTCCACCGCCAGCCGGAAGCCGTCGGGCCAGTGCTTGTAGATCGTCGCCTTGCTCACCCCGGAACGGCGCCCGACCTCGTCCACCGTGAACCGGGCGAACCCGCGCTCGGCGAGCAGCTCGCGCGCGGCCGCGAGCGCGGCGGCCCGGGAACGCTGGCTCACTGGCCGCCCGCGGCGCCGCGGCCCTCCATCGGGGGCGGCCGCTGTAGACCTGTCCATGGCAGCAACTTTACTAAACGATCCGTTTGCAATCCATTGAGCCTCATATAAACTGAACTAGTCGTTCAGAAAATCATCCTCCGATCGCGCGGAAGGACCGCATCGACATGGCTGACAGGCCGGCGACCGCCCTCACCGGGCACAGCTCGAGCTCTCTGACATCCGCATGCACTTCCTGGCCGCAGGCGACGGGGAGCCGCTGGTACTGCTGCACGGGTTCCCCGAGACCTCGCACGCCTGGCGCAAGGTGATGCCCGCGCTCGCCAGGCGGTTCCGGGTGATCGCCCCTGACCTTCGCGGGTCCGGTCAGTCCGGCCGCCCGGCAGCCGGCTACGACAAGCAGGGGAACATAGGCGAGACCGAGCGGCCCTGGCACATCACGTACCGCTCCCGCCCGGCCGAGGCGACGTGGCCGGCCGGCTGGGACGAGCGCTTCCCGATCCGGTTCGGCGCCGAGATCCTCGATGGCGCCGGCGCGCTGGTCGGGTACTCCATGCGCCAGGCCCGCGACGAGGCAGGCGGCCTGCACCTTCGGGTCACCGCTTTCCTGCCCGCTGCCGTGCCCGGCCACGTGCTCGAGCGGCACGGCCGTCACCTGGCCACCGAGTACCGCAACTGGATCGCCATAGCGGCGAGCGAACTCAGCCCGCCACCAGCCAGCCGCACACCCGACAATCTCCAGGAGGATAACGATGAGTCCTGATCCCGGCACCACCCTCAACGTCGGCGTCATAGGCGCCGGCTCCGCTCAGTCGTGGGCGCGAGAAGCCCACGTCGCCGCCGTGCACGCGGTTCCCGGCCTGGAACTGCTCGCCGTGTCGACCCGCGACAGTGACACGGCACAGGCCACGGCCGATGACCTGGGCGCACGGCGCGGGTACGGAGACGCCCTCGAGCTCATCCACGACAAGGACATCGACATCGTGACGGTCGGCGCGCCCGTGCCCGCGCACCGGGAGCTGGTGCTCGCCGCGCTCGACGCCGGCAAGCACGTGGTCACCGAATGGCCAGTAGGCACCAGCACCGCGCAGACCGAGGAGATCGCCGCCGCCGCGGCCCGCAGCGGACGGCACACCGCGGTAGACCTGCAGGCACGGATGAACCCGGCCGCGGTGCGAGCTCGCGAAATGGTGGCCGCACAGGCGATCGGTCGGGTGCTGAACGTGACGGTGTACTCCTCCACGATGGCATTCGGCCCTGCCGTCACCAGGCAGTCGCTGTACCTGGAGGACCCGGCGAGCGGCATGAACCTCACCACGATCCAGGCCGCCCATACCGTCGACCTCGCCATCCACGTCGCCGGCCCGCTCACCTCGCTGGCCGCGCTGCGCACCGTGCGGTACCGCGACCTGACGGTCCGCGGCGCTGACGGGGACGCCCCGCGGGCCTTCCACCGCACAGTCCCCGATCATGTCCTGCTGCAGGGCAGGTTCGCTAACGGCGGGGGCCCCGGGGCCACACGGGGGGGGGGGCCCGGGCCCCCCCCCCCCCCCCGGCCCCCCCGCC
>CAXUJF010000093.1:4892-7724 GCA_964250865.1 uncultured Streptosporangiaceae bacterium | reverse complement strand
CAGGTCGTCGGCGGCCGGCCACCCGGCGACGCGCCGTTCCACCTGGACATCCAGGGCGAGCACGGCACGCTGACCCTCGACGGCGGAGGCGACCGCGGCTTCCAGGCCGGCCTGCTGCAGCTGCGGCGAGACGGAAAGCCGGTCACAGTACCCCACACGACAGGCGGTGACCTGCCCGACTCAGTCGTCAACGTAGCGCACGTTTACACCGCACTCCGCAGCGACCTAGCCTCAGGCACTACAAGCACACCGGGATTCAAGGACGCGGTGCGCCTGTCTCACCTGATCGACGACCTCGTCAAGTCCGACGCAGAACAGTGCACCGTCACACCCACCGCCCAGTGGCCCTGACCGGCGAGCACCCGGGCAGTGCGCGGAAATTCCCAACCCTGAGCGGAGGCCGGGACGATGACGCGAGCGCCTCCGCGATCCGCGGGTCGATCTCCAGCACGGGCCCTCCATCTCATGCAGAGAGGGCAATTAGTTAAGTTGTAACAACTTAACGATCGTACTCGCTCCGGCCTTCGGGCCCGCAGCGGAGGAGCCTCGGTGATGTGCGTCAGAACGGCTCTGGGGCAGGTCCCGTACTTCACTGGCCATCACAGCGCGACCGTGATCCACCCGGGCCGCCGGAGATTGATCGTCACGACAAGGTAACCCGGGTGCCGGATGATGAAGGCGGTCGTGAGATGAGCGGGCTGATCTTGACGCCCGTCCGGGTGTGGGCGTGTCAGGGCCGGGTCTGTGCTAGATCGCGCCGATGACGCGCAGGCGATCGGCTATCGCCCGTCGTGCGAGAGCGGAATCTGGGGCCAGGCCGTCGAAGCCGTGGTTGGCGCCCGTGTGGACGTGCAGTTCCACCGGGATGCCGGCGTGCATGAACCGCTGGGCGTAGGTGACGTCTTCGTCGCGGAAGATGTCGAGTTCCCCGACTTCTATATAGGCGGGCGCGAGCCCGGTCACGTCGGGCACGCGGGCCGGTGCGGCGGCCGCGGGGACGTCGCCGGTTCCGGCGGCATCACCGAGCAGTGCGTGCCAGCCTGTCCAGTTGTTGTCCCACGTCCAGGTGAGGTAGGGCTCGATGGACGGGTCGGGGACGGTGTTGCGGTCGTCGAGCATCGGGTAAATCAGTATCTGCCGGGCGAGCGGAAGGCCTCGTTCTCGGGCGAGGATCGCGGTTGCGGCGGCAATCCCGCCGCCGGCGCTGTCACCCATCACCGCGAGGCGTCCCGGGTCGACGTTCAGCTCCCCGGCGTGGCCGGCGAGCCAGGCGAGCCCGGCGAACGTGTCCTCGGCGGGACCAGTGCCCTGGGACTCTGGTGCCAGCCGGTAGTCCACGGACAGGAACGGCACGCCGCTCGACTGCACGTACCCGGCGATCGCGGGGTCCCAGAGGTCGGCGCTGCCCAGGACCATGCCGCCACCATGGGAGAAGACGACGGCCGAGCCGGGCCGGGAGCCGCGCCTGGCGTACCAGCGGACGGTAACCGAGGCGCCGTTGCGCGAGGGCACGGTGAACGTGGAGGTCTCCACGTCCGGGTAGCCGGCCGGGAAGGCCGGGACGAGGGTGTTCATCCACGTTCGGGCGGCGTTGCCCATCTCGCGGAGGGCCTTCCAGTCGCCGCGGGCGACGGCAGGGGAGGGGCCGTTCTGTTCGGCGAGGCTGGTGAGGACGGTTGCGAGTTCGGGGTCGAGGGCGTAGGGCACGAGGTATCTCCGTTGCTCTGGCAGGCGGCGGGCGTGGCCGGGTTTGGCGGTGTTCTGATACGGGCTCCGGTGTGGGGCGCTCAGACTTTGGTGAGGCCGCCGTCGACGACAAGGTCGATGCCGCTGACGTAGGAGCTGTCGTCGGAAGCGAGGAACGCGATGGGCCCGGCGATCTCTTCGGCTTCCCCGAGCCGGCCCATGGGGATGGCCGGCAGGACGGGTTTGTAGCTGTCCCGGGTGATCCCGGCGCCGATTTGGGCATTGGTGTAGACATGGCCGGGGCTCAGCGTGCTGACGCGGATGCCGCGTTCCTTGAGGTCGGTCGTCCAGCCGCGCGCGAATGAGCGGAGCGCCGCTTTGGAGGCGCCGTAGAGCCCGAGGCCGGGGAGCCCGGTCCGGCCCGAGATGGACCCGACGAGGACGACGGCCGCGCCGGAACGCAGCAGCGGCAGAGCCTCCTGGACGAGGTAGGCGGTGGCTTTGACGTTGACGTCGAAACGGTCGTCGAAGAGGGCGTCGGTCCACGTCCCGAACGGGGCGTAGGACCCGCCGCCGGCGTTGGCGACGACGGCGTCGAGGTGGTCCGTCACCTGCCCGATGACGGCGAAGAGCTGGTCCCGGTCGGCGGGGACGGTCGCGTCGCCCCGGACGGCGTGGGCCGCGGGGCCGAGCGAGGCCGCTGCAGCGTCCAGGGTGCTCTGGTGCGGCCGGTGATGAACACGGTGCCCCCTTCGGCGACGATCCGGCGGGCGGCGGCGAGCCCGATTCCGCTGCTGCCGCCGGTGATAAGGACGAACTTGCCGTCGAAGCGGCCCGCCACCGGGGCCGCGACCGGTTCCCCGGCGTACGCGGTAGTCATGCCGCTACGTCGATCACGATCTTGCCTAGCACATCCGGTGAGTTCTGCGCCTGGTAGGCGGCCTTGGCGTCGGAGAACCCGAAGTGCCGCTGGATCGGCGGCTGCAGGCTCGAGGCGTCAATGCCGGCCGCGAGCGCCGCGTAGTCCGCGGAGCTGCCGACTGCGGTCCCGCGGACGGTTGCTCCCTTGGACATCAGCACCGGCCAGGCCGGCGCGGCCGCGCCCGCGGGGCACACGGCCAAGATCGCCACCGACCCCCCCGAGCC
>CAXUJF010000093.1:0-4882 GCA_964250865.1 uncultured Streptosporangiaceae bacterium | reverse complement strand
GCTCCTGGCCGGGCTCCGCTGCCTGAAGTGCCACGCCGGCGGGCCCGCGGCCGGTGGCGCCCTCGGCCCGCCGCCCCGGCCCGGCCGGCGCGGCCGCGCCGGCGGAGAACAGGCCCATGATCGCGACCTCGCCGCCGTAGCCGACGGCCGCGATGGACTGGTCCATGGCGTCCCCGCCGGCGGAGTTGACGACGTGGCCGACGCCGCCGGTGCGCCGGAAGACCTCCTCGCCCCAGCGGGGCGTGGTGACGTAGTTGACGACCTGGGCCGCGCCGAGCTCTGCGAGCCGGCCGGCCTTGTCGTCCCGGCTGGTCGTGGCGATGACCGTCGCGCCGCGCGCCCGGGCGAGAAGCAGAGCGAACATGGACACGCCGCCCGTGCCGAGCACCAGGACGGTGCTGCCCTCTTCGACGGCAGGCCCGCTTCCGAAGAGAGCGGTCCATGCCGTCACGGCGGCGCACGGCAGGGTGGCGGCCTGCCGGAAGTCGAGCGTCAGCGGCATGCGGGCCACCCGGTCGGCGTCTAGCACCACGTACTCGGCGAGCATGCCGTCCTGGCCGGGGGCGCCGAGGCCGAAGCCGAGACCGGGAACGGGGGGGCCGTCGGCCCAGCCCCCGTGATAGAGGCTAACGACCCGGTCGCCGGGCAGCCAGCTCGCGACGTCCGGTCCTACCGCATCGATGACGCCGGCGCCGTCGGAGACCGGGACCAGGTCCTCGGTCACCGTCTGCCCGAAACCGCCCGTGAGGATGATCTGGTCCCGGTAGTTCAGCGAGACGGCGGCGACCTTCATCCGCACCTGCCCCGGTCCCGGCTCGGGAACCGGGGCGTCCCCCAGGGTCAAGGACTCGAGGCTCTGGCCGTCTGGCTTGATGACCCATCGCTTCACAGGGCACCTTCCTCTCATTCAGCGCGGCATCGAAGATCCCGCGTCGCAAACCAACTGGTTGGTTTTAACTTACGCCGGAGCAAGGAATCCGTCAACCGGTTGGTGTATTCTTCGTGCGTGGGTGACTCGGTGCTGACGCGGGAGCGCATACTGCGCGCGGCCATCGCCGAGTTCGCCGCCTACGGGATCGCCGGGGCGCGCGTCGACCGCATCGCCGCGGCCGCAGGCTGCAACAAGTCGATGATCTTCACGTACTACCGGAGCAAGGACAAGCTGTTCGACGCGGTCTTCGACGCCATCGTCGTCAAGACGGTCGACGCCGTCCCCATGAATGCCGCTGACCTGCCGGACTACGCAGCCCGGCTGTTCGACCAGCACCAGCTGCACCCGGAGGTCGTGCGCATTGGGACGTTCGACCGGCTGGAGCGTCACTCACTCGGAATGGACCTGCCAGCCGTCCAGGCCGCGAACCGGCAGAAGACCGCAGCGATCTCCCGCGCGCAACGCGACGGACTGATCGCGGCCCGCCACCCGGCCACGGCGCTCCTGGAACTCGTCGTGGCCCTGTCCCAGATCCCGGGCCACCCGGAGGACACCCCAGACATCGTCGCCGCACGGCGCCGGACCATCTTCCATGCGGTCCGCGACATCACTCGCCCTGGCTGAACTCGGGGGAGCCGCCGACCGGGGTCGCCCGCCGGGCTGGGCGCGGCGTCGCGGTCCTACTGAATATCTACGCGCACTGCATCGATGGGTAGCCTGACGAGGCCAACAAGCGGATCATCGACGCCCTCGGTGTCCAAGACACTGCGGGTGCCGTCGACGGGCGCGAGCACTGCAGGTCGTTCCAGGGCCGCCTCCTCGCCGATGGGTTCCTCACCGATCTAAAGGCCGTGGTCCGCGACCGGCGGCTCCCGGCCTGGCCGTTAGCTCTCCGCGCCTTGGCGATGACGGAGAGCTAACACGCCCCCCCGGAGGCCGCTAGCATGCGGTTATGGCCAGAGTCGGTGTGTGCGAAGACGATCCCGCGATCCGCCGGATTCTCGTGGACGGCTTGCGCATGTATGAGCACGAACTCGTCGTGGCGCATAACGGCGCGGAGGCTGTGCGGCTGTTCGGACGCGACGAGCGGCTGGATGTTCTCGTACTGGATATCGGGCTTCCCGATTCCGACGGCCGTGATGTCTGTGTGGCGCTGCGCAGTGCCGGCCAGATGGCGCCGGCTCTCTTTCTGACCGCGCTGGACCAGATGCATGAGAAGCTGGCCGCGTTCGCGGTAGGGGCGGACGACTACCTCACCAAGCCGTTCGCGGTCGCGGAATTGAACGTCCGCGTTGAAGCACTGGCCCGCCGTCTCCCACTAACGCGCCCCGCTTCAGACGAACTCGTCCTCGACCCGGCCCGGCACTCCGTGGTGTACGCCGACGCTGGGGTGCTGCTGACTCCTACGGAATTCCGCATGCTGGCGGCGGTCACGTCCCGCCCAGGAGAGGTGGTGCGCCGCCGGGTGGTGATCGCCGCCGCCTGGCCCGATGGCGCTCGGGTTCATGACAACACAGTGGACTCCTACGCGACCCGCATTCGGCGCAAGCTCGAGCATGTGGGCTCGCCCGTCCAGCTGCGGACGGTCAGGGGCGTGGGATTCGAACTGCGGTGAAGAGTTTCCGGTCCCAGATCGTGGCGTCCACCGTGCTGCTGGTCGCGGCGGTCATGGCCGCCGTGGTACTGGGCACGCAGCTGGTTCTGGAGCTGGGCGAGAGCCATCCGGAGGCACGGTCGCCGTGGAACATCCTGCTGGATACGGGGCTCGTCGGCGCTTGCGGTGTGGTGCTTTCGGGGTGGGTGGCGTGGCGTGTCTCGCATCGGGCGCTCAAGCCGGTACGCGACATGGCCGAGCGGGCGGAGGACTGGTCGGCGCAGAATCTCGCCCGCCGCTTCGACCTCGGGCCGCCCGTCAACGAACTCAGCCAGCTTGGGCTGACCCTCGATCATCTGCTCGACCGGGTCGCGGGTGCGATCCGCGCTGAGCGGCGGTTGAGCGCTGAGCTCGCGCACGAGATCCGCACGCCGCTGGCCGCGATCCGCGGGTCCGCCGAGCTCGCGCTGCTCAGAAAGCCGGCCGACCCCGAACTCCGCACCGACCTCACCGGAATCGCGGACGGAACCCGGCGCCTGGCCGAGGTGGTCACCGCGCTGCTGGAACTGGCGCAAAACCCGGGGGATGCACTCCAGGCGACAGCCAGTCCCGATGCGGTGATCGCCCAGGTGTCCGGGCTCGTCCCCGCTCAGATCGAGCTTGGGCTGACGGGCTCGGCACCACCGATCGCGGGCCCTCTCGCCCTGGTGACCCGGGCCCTGGCGCCGCTCGTGGAGAACGCAGGCCAGCATGCTGAGAAGCGGGTCACGATGGACCTTCGCGCTCTTGATCTGATCGAGGTCGCGGTCAGCGATGACGGACCTGGCGTGCCACCCGATCTGCGCGAGTCGATCTTCGAGCCAGGGGCCAGCACTAAAGGATCAAGTGGCCTCGGACTGGGCATCGCGCGCAGGGTCGCCCGATCCCTGGGAGGCGACGTCGTTCTCCGCGGTGATGAGTTCGTGCTGCGCCTTCCCCGCGCCTGGACATCCGACACTCCTCCTGGCGAGGGCCGCAGCGGCTAGTCAGGAAATCGCAGGGTTCGGCCACCGATCCTGATCGGCATGAGCACTCAAACGATTCCGCCGTCGTCGAAGACACGGCAGCTCCTGAACAAGGTGCCCGAGGTCACGATCTACTTCTGGATCATCAAGTGCCTGTGCACGACCATCGGCGAAACCATGTCGGACAACCTGATGGGAAGATTCGCCGTCGGTGGCGCCAACGCCACACCCGGCCAGCTGCAGATCGCGCTGTACAAGGTCGCCGCGATCACCGTCATCGTGCTGATCGTGCTGCTCGTCATTCAGTTCCGGCTCAAGCGGTACGTTCCGATCGTCTACTGGGCCGACATCGTGGTAATCAGCGTCCTCGGCACCCAGATCACCGACATGTTCGAAGGCCAGGGCGACGTGCCCAACCACATGTGGGCGATCACCATCGTGTCGGTCACGCTTCTCGGCGCGGTGTTCCTCGCCTGGTGGCTGGTCGAGCGCACCCTCTCCATGCACTCCATCCGCACCGCCCGGCGTGAGATGTTCTACTGGCTGGCCATCCTGACCACCTTCGCGACCGGCACCGCGGTGGGCGACCTGATCGCTGAAAAGTTCAGCCTTGGCTACCTCACCACGCTGGGGCTCTTCATCGTCATCATCGCGATCATCGCCGCGTTGTGGAAGTCAACCCCCATCAACGGCGTCCTCGCGTTCTGGCTCGCCTACATCGTGACCAGACCGCTCGGTGCTTCGACTGGAGACTGGCTCTCCCAGCGAGGCAACCAAGGACTCAACCTGGGCACCACGACCACGAGCTACCTGTTCCTGGGCACGATCGTCGCGCTCGTCATCTTTCTGCAGATCAGGAAACCAGACGTCACGCCAGTGCAACTGGTGAACGCGGATGCGGTGCATCACCCAAACCCGCCGCATCTGTCGGCGACGGCTGAATACTGACCCTGTCGACGGCGACCTGGAGCCGTCGGAATTCTGACCCAAGCTCCGCCGCTCCCCGGAGACGTCGCCGTGGCGGTAGCCGTGCTGGACGACCTCGCCGGCCGGGTACGAAGCGCCCGGTCTTGATCCGCGGCGTTCCCCCGGGTCGTCACGTCCACGGCACTTGGAGCATCGTGATCACGACCACGGAACCCAGCAGGAGGGATCACAAATCGCGCCGACAACTTTGGCCGCCCCGACCCGGGGAGAAACCAGGGAGCCGACACCGGGCGCAAGGAGTATGCACGCCCGGCTCCACCTGTACGACAAGCCGTAACACGGACTCCAACGTGCCCGTCCGTGAAAGCCCACGGTGCGCACCGAACGTCCCATCGGCCCGATCCCGGTCATCGGCCTGACCGGGAG
>CAXUJF010000092.1:9617-15119 GCA_964250865.1 uncultured Streptosporangiaceae bacterium | reverse complement strand
GCCGCGGACAGCTGGGCGGCCAGGGCCAGCAGGTGCTGCTGGACCCCGTCGTGCAGGTCCCGTTCCAGCCGGCGCCGTTCGGCCAGCGCCGCTTCGGCCAGCCGGGCGCGGGAGGCCCGCACGCTGTCCAGCTCGGCCTGGGCCGCCTCGGCCTGAAGCTGAGCGTTGCGCAGGGCCAGCTCGCTGGTGCGCACCGCGGCCTCGAACAGGCTCCGGTAGCGGGACAGCGTGGCGTCGGCGGTGACCACCGCGATCGGCGTGCCCGCGTCGGTGCGGATCAGCTCGACCATACGCTGGCCCGGCGGAGGCATGGGCACGGTACCGGTACCGGTACCGGCCGGGTCGGCAGCCGGCACCCCCACCACCTCCAGCGTCGGGTCGTGCAGGGTCTCCCGCAGCGCGTAGCGGACCTCGAACAGGTCCGCTCCGTCGGCCACCCGGGCCGTCAGCACGGCCAGGTTCCTGGCCAGCAGCCCGCGCTGGATGAGCGCGACCAGGAACGCCAGCGGCAGCAGGAAGTCGACCAGGCTCTCGGCCAGGAACGCGTCGGTCGGCCCCTGAGCGATGTTGGAGAATAGCTGCGCCACCGCGGTGACCGTGGCGGCGGCCACGGCGGCCAGGCCGGCCGCGATGACCGGGGCGAGAACGAGACGATCCAGCCCCTTGGTCTGGATCAGCCGCCAGATCAGCAGGCCCGCTACGACCAGCGCGAACAGGCCGTCGCCGATGTTCTCGAGGATCGAGAACAGGTCGCTCAGCCGGTGGTCGGCGATGATCGTGGGCCACCAGGAGGACGCCGGATAGCCGGTGGAGACGGCGGTCGAGGTGACCACGACCAGGCTCCGGGTGGCCAGCATCCAGGCGATCAGCAGGCCGATGTAGACGCGCTCGACCCGGGTCAGCGCGGGCCGCGGGTAGCGCAGCACCGCGTAGGCGCCGAAGATCCGGTCGATCCCGCCGAACACCACCGAGTAGGCCGCCCATGGGCCGCCGGTCCAGGCGTCCACGAAATCCAGCGAGCGGAACGCGCCGGCCAGGATCAGCGCCCAGGCCACCCCGCGCTGGCCGTCCTCCCGGCTGAGCAGCAGGCCGGTGAGAATCCAGGCCAGCGACATGACCAGGTTGACCGTGGCCAGCGCGGGCGTGTCCCGCCACATCGGCAGCTGGGCCAGCGTGTCCAGCTCGCCCAGCGCGGCCAGGACCAAGGCCGCCGCCACCCAGAAACGCAGCCGGCTGGGCGCGGTCACCTCGTCGGCGACGGGCGCTGGTGTCAGGGCAACAGCGCCAGCGTCAGCCTCCACGGGCGACATTATCGCCGGGCGGGCGGTAACCGCGCAGCCCGTTGTCAAGAGGGAAACCCCGCGTTGATGCCGGTGCTTTCCACGATTCGTAATCGGGGCCGGTCACGCACACTAGGTGGTGTGCACGGCTGGCAACCGATCAGGAACGGGCTGCGGTTATCGCCGCCCGCGGATCGGATGGCAAGGAGGGGAGTCCTCCGAGCCGCCCTGCCGATTGCCGTTGACCGGGCACAACGCCGAAGATCAGGCAGACCGTCAGTATGACGTGAGGTTGGGGGGCGCCGCCCGCGCTGTGATCAGGCGGGCGGGTCGTCCACCCGGAAGCCGACCTTCAGGGTGACCTGGAAGTGGTTCAGCTCGTTGTTCTCGATGTGACCGCGGATGTTCGTGACCTCGAACCAGTCCAGGTTGTGCAGGGTCTTGGCGGCCCGGGTGACAGCGCCCCGGATCGCGTCGTCCACGCTCACGGTCGAGCTGCCGACGAGCTCGGTGATCCTGTAGATGTGGTCAGCCATGGGCCATCCTTTCGTCGCGGCGCCGCTAACGATCTACGCCGCTAGCGATCTACCCCCGGACTCGGGAAAAGAAAACTTCCGCCGACACCCGCTGTGACGTTGCGTTTTTGTGACCTTATTAATCCATGTGGTAGGTCTTGCAACTTTCACGGCGCTTCAGTTGAATTCTTTCTGATTGCGCGTCCTGCGCCTTCCGGGCCTGTTCCCAGCGGAAGGAACCATGAGAAGATCCCCGCACGTCATCGGCATTGCCGCCGGCGCCTCCCTCGCCTGCGTGCTGGCCGGCGCCGCGACCGCCACCGCGGCGACGTCGGCCAAGGCCGCGCCACCACCGTCGGCGGCCAAGTCCGCCTCGCCGGTCATCGTCATCCTGAACAACCAGTCCGGCAACGCGGCCACCACCGAATCTCCGTTGATCTCCCAGGTCAAGGCGGCCGGGGGCACCAGTGTGATCGGTTACAGCGCGGTCGCCTCGTTCGCCGCCACCGTGTCGCCGGCCGAGGCCGCGACGCTGGCGGCCAACCCCGCCGTCGCCTCGGTCGTGCCCGACCAGAAGATCAACGTGACCCCGCCGACGGCCAGCCAGGTTCCGGCCACGCCGACCGGGCCGACCACCGGCGGCTCCCCGTCGTCGGCCATCTGCGGCACCGCGTCCAAGCCCCTGCTGCCCGAGGACCTGACCACGACGCACGCCAACGAGGCGCACGCGGCGGGCATCACCGGGGCGGGCGTGACCGTGGCCTGGATCGCCGACGGCCTGGACCCGAACAACCCTGACTTCATCCGCGACGGCAAGTCCATCTTCAAGGACTACGTCGACTTCTCCGGCAACGGCCCGGACACCCAGACCGGCGGCGAAGAGGCGTTCGGCGACGCGTCGATGATCGCGGCCCAGGGCAACCAGACCTACGACCTGTCCGACTGGAACAACCCGGCCTACCCGCTGCCCAAGGGCTGCGACCTCAAGGTCGAGGGAATGGCGCCGGGCGCGTCGCTGATCGGCCTGAAGGCCGGGGGCGAGTTCCTGGCCAACTCGGCGATCCTGCAGTCCATCGACTACGCGATTACGCACGGGGCCAACGTCATCAACGAGTCGTTCGGGGCCAACGTCTACTCCGACAACAACGCCCGCGACACGATCCAGCTGTTTGACAACGCCGCCGTGCGGCACGGCATCGCCGTGACCGTGTCCACCGGCGACGCCGGCATCTCCGGCACCCAGGGCAGCCCGTCCACCGACCCGAACGTGATCTCGACGGGCGCGTCGACCGACTTCCAGAGCTACGAGCAGACCGGTTACGCCGGGGCGCGGAAGTTCTCCAACGGCAAGTGGGTCAGCGACAACATCTCGGCCCTGTCCTCGGGCGGGATCAGCCAGGGCGGGCAGGTCCCCGACCTGGTGGCCCCGGGCGAAGCCGACTGGGCGCTGTGCTCGACCAACACCGCCATCTTCACCGAGTGCGTGAACTACAACGGCAAGCCCTCCCCGATCGTGCTGTTCGGCGGGACCAGTGAGGCGGCGCCGGTCACCGCGGGGGCGGCCGCGCTGGTCATCCAGGCCTACCGCCAGTACCACCACGGCGCGTCCCCGTCCCCGGCGCTGGTCAAGCAGTTCCTGACCGGCACCGCTCACGACCTGGGCCTGCCCGCCGCTGAGCAGGGCTCCGGCCTGCTCAACGCCAACGCCGCGGTCCAGGCGGCCGAGCACTACAAGGGCAGCACCGGCAGCAGCCAGCCCGGCCAGGTGACCACCTCGCCGACCCAGAAGCTGCTGACCGGCGCACCGGGTGCGAAGGTCAGCACCAGCCTGGCCGTGACCAACAACAGCAGCAAGAGCCAGAAGGTCGCGCTGGGTACCCGCAACTACGCCACCACGTCGGACCAGCGGTCCAACGTGGCCCTCGAGCCGGCCACCGACCCGACGTTCCCGTATCCCACCAACGGCCTGCCGTGGGCGTACAAGAAGGTCACGTTCCACGTAAACGGGGGCGCGGCCCGGCTGGCCGTGTCCATCGACTGGAAGGGTGATCCCGAAGGCGTGGCGGGCGGCTCGGTCGTCCGGCTCACGCTGATCGGGCCGGACGGCGCGTTCGTGACCAACACCCGGCCCCAGGGCGGCCCCACCTCGGCCAACTTCGGGCTGGTCGACGTGGCTCATCCGCAGGGCGGCACCTGGACGGCGGTGCTCTATACGCCGACCGCAGCCGCGGCGGTGGCGGGGCAGCCCCAGCCGTTCACCGGTAACGTCATCCTGGACGCAACCACCCAGAAAGACGTGCCCGACGGTTCGGTCAGCCCGTCCTCGCTCACGCTCGGGCCGGGTCAGACCGGGCACGCGCGGCTGAGCACCCACATCGACGGCACCCAGGGCGACACGGCCGAATCGGTCACCGTGGCGGCGGGTAGCCAGCAGTCGTCGGTGCCGGTGGTGCTCCGGCCGGTCATCCCGATCAGCGGCGGCAAGGGCACGTTCGCCGGCACCATCACCGGAGGCAACGCCCGGGCCGTGGCCCCGACGCAGACGAACACCTACTCGTTCAACGTGCCCAGGGGCCGGAAGGACCTCAACGTCGGGGTGCACCTCAACACCGACCCGAACGTCCTGATCGAGGGCGCGCTGATCGACCCGGACGGTGAGACCGTCGACGTCGACACCAACGCCACCGCGGTGGACACCACCACCGGCGTGATCACCAGCGGGCCCAACCTGCAGCTGGTGCAGAGCGCACCCGAGTCCGGGCAATGGCGGTTCGTGCTGATCGTGGTGGACCCGGTGAGCGGCGCTGAGGTCTCGCAGACGTTCTCCGGCACGATCGGCTTGAACGAGGCCAAGGTGTCGTCGAATCTGCCGTCCAGGACCGGCACCACGCTGATCGCGGGCCAGGCCAGCAGCTTCACCATCAACTACACCAACCCGGGTTCAGTGCCCGAGCCGGTGCAGGTCGACCCCCGGCTGAAGGCCAGCACGAACGTGGCGCTGGCTTCGCTGTCCGGGACGAACACGGTGACGCTGCCGCTGAGCGTGACCAACATCTCCAACGCCCCGTTCTACCTGGTGCCCCCGGGCACCAGCCAGCTCACGGTGGCGGCCACGTCCAGCACGCCGGCTCAGGTGGAGCTGGCCGGCCCGCTCGGTGAGCCGGACGTGTTCGGTGACCTTGGCTCGGCTCAGGCCGGCGACCTGACCTCGGTGGCGCGAGTCACCGAAGCGGGCGGCCGGCACCAGGTGGCGCGCGGGTTCTGGGGCACGTTCGTGCAGCAGATCGGGCCGTTCACGGACGCGGGTGCCCCGGCGGGCACGAGCACGCTGACCGCGACCGCGGTGACCCAGCCGCTCGACCCGGCGGTGACCTCGGCGGCGGGCGACCCGTACGCGATCGGGTTCACCGGTCAGGCCCCCACCGGTACGCCGGTGACGGTCGCGCCGGGAGCCTCCGGCGGGATCAAGGTCACGATCACCCCGACGGCCAAGTCCGGGACCGTGGTGCACGGCGTGATCTACCTGGTCACGTCGGCGCTGAACAGCCTGGCCACGATCGACGGGGCCATCGCGGGCGAGCTCGGCGCGGTGGACACCAGCGGTGACGTGCTCGCCGCTGTCCCGTACACCTACACCGTGAAGTAAGCCGCAAGTGGTGGTGGGGGGGGGGGCGGGCGGGGGGGCCCCCCCCTAGCGGGTGGGGGGG
>CAXUJF010000092.1:0-9607 GCA_964250865.1 uncultured Streptosporangiaceae bacterium | reverse complement strand
GGGGGCGGGCGCCCCCCGCGCCCCCACCCCCCCCCCTGCCCCCCCCCCCGGGGGGGGGGGGGGGGGGCCCCCGGCGGCGCCCCCCCCCCACTTCGCGTCTGGGCGGCTGCCGCCGTTAGCCGCGGCGGAGCTGCATGGCCATGCTGACCTGGGTGAAACCGAGCACGATGAGCCAGATGCCGACCAGGAAGGCCAGGGTCAGGATCGAGATCGACGGCCAGACCAGCAGCACCAGCCCGGCGATGATGCCCAGCACCCCGGATACCAGGCTCAGCCCGCGGCCCGGCATACCCCGGTGCTCGACGGCGGAGACGACCAGGCCGATGCCGTCGACCAGCCAGAAGATGCCGAGCAGCAGGCCCAGCGACAGCAGCGTGATGACGATGTGCCGCAGCGAGTAGAAGCCGAGCAGCAGGCTGAGCACGCCCAGGATGGCCCACAGGGTCCGGGCGCCGCCGCCCGCGTCACCGAAGGTGACCGCGCCGACCAGCCGGTAGATACCCCAGACGATCAGCTCAAAGCCGAACACCACGGCCAGTACCAGCAGGGTCGGCCCGGGCCAGGCCAGGGAGAGCACGCCGGCCACGATCGAGATCGCTCCGAAGAGCGCGGGCCACCACCAGGCCTTCCCGACCCGGGTCACATGATCGTGGACGTCCGTGCCGCCCCTGCCGACGTTACGAAATCCAGTCCGGTTCATCAGCCACCATCCCGATAAACGCAGTTTACGACCGAGAGGCATCGTTTTACAGTGGGTAGCCGTTCAGGGTGATCAGGTCTTACCCGGGTGCTGAAACCGTCAATCTGGCTACGCGGGCGTGGTGGCGTAGCGGGTCATGACGCCCTCGATGACCTCCGGGGAGAGCGGCCTGCCGGCGGCGATCATGTCGTGCAGGTCGCGGAAGTAGCGCACGTACAGGTCGGGGGTGAACGTGTTCAGCAGGACCAGCGGCTCGTCGCCGGGGTTGGCGAACGTGTGCGGCGCACCCGGGGGGACCATGGCCAGCGCGCCCGCCGGGGCGTCGTAGGACTTCTCCCCCACGGTGAACCTGGCTGTGCCGGACACCACGTAGAACCCCTCGTCGTGCCGGGCATGCCGGTGCTGAGGCGGCCCGTCGGTGTGCGGAGCCACGGTGATCTCGCCGATCCCGAGCCGGTGACCGGTGTGGCTCCCGTCCTCCAGGATGCGCATCGTGGTCGGCGGCCGCAGCAGCGTCTCGCCCTCGTCCGGGCCGACCACGGACACCTCGGCCAGTCCCGGATCGGTGTGCACGAGCAGGAACTCGGTCACCAGCCGCAGCAGCGTGCCCGGGGTCTCCAGCTGGGGAAGATGCCCGGCGTCGGAGATGAGCTGGAACTGCGCCCCCGGGATGGCCCGGGTGTAGGCCAGCCCGTGCTCGGGCGGCATCATGCGGTCGGCCGCGCCCCAGACGACCAGCGTGGGGGCGGTGATGGCGGGCAGCCGGTCCACCAGGGTGGGGTCGGCCATGGCCGGGCCACCGTACAGGGCGAGCGCCTGCTGGTTGGCGGCCATGGCCACCTTGGCCGGCGCGGGAAGCTGGTCCACGTCGATCCGGAACTTGTCCGGCTGGTAGTAGGCGAGCTCGGCGACCTGGTCCATGGTGAGGGAGAAGAAGTCGGCCGCCGGGGCGGTATCGACCTGCAGGCCGGCCGCGTCGGCCAGCACCACCGCGGTGACCCGCGGGCTGTTCAGCACGGCGATCTCGGCCGCGATCCAACCGCCGATCGAGTTGCCAATGACGGTCACGCCCTCCAGGTCGAGCTGGTCCAGCAGGCTTACGTACAGCTGGCCCAGGCCGCCCATGGTGGCCAGGCCGTCCGGCCGGGGGGTGCTGCCGAAGCCGGGGTGCAGCGGGGTGAGCACCTGGGCCTGCTGGGAGGCGGCCAGCAGGGCGGCGAAGCTGTCGACCGACTGCGGGCCGGCCCCGCCGTGCAAGACCAGGTAGGGGCGTCCTTCGCCGCGCGCGGTGACGGTCAGCGGGACCGGGCCGATCCCGTCCACGGGGACCTGGTAGGTCGTGGTGCTGGCGGTAACTGGGCTATCAGGGGCAGTCATGTGCGCTCCGGCTTCATCGTAAGAGTTAACTCTCATGAAGATGTTAGAGAGTTTTGACTCTTTATGCAAGTCTACTCTCACGAAGGAATTGGGAAGGGAGCGGTAGCAGGTGAGGTAACGGGAGTGAAGGAAGGTCGCCACTGCAGTCCAGGTAACTGCTGGCTACGTCGGCCGCGTGAAGGAGCAAGCCATGCCGCGATTCATGGATTTTCATCAGGACTCGAAGCTGCCCGCCGAGGACATCTCCCAGATCGCCGACGACGCCCGCCACGGACGGGCGGACGGGTTCGATGTCCGGCGATCGAGCTCCACCACAACAACGAAGGCACCGTCTTCTGCCTGCTCGACGGCCCGGACGAAGAAGCCATCCGCCGTCACCATGCCGCCCTCGGTGTCCCCTGCGGCGACGTCCATCGGGTGGACGGCCTCACCTGAACGCCGCCGGGACCGGCTAGCTGATCACGCGTCCCGCGAGCCGGCCGGCCCCGGCGGCCACGCCGTCGCGGTCGGTCCAGGCTACGGTGCCGTTGACCATGACCAGAGCGACCCCGGAGGCCGCAGTGGTGGGCGCGTCGTAGGTGGCTCGCTCGGTGGGGCCGGGCGGGGCGATGACGCAGAGGTCGGCGGCCATACCCGGGGCCACGCGGCCACGGTCGCGCAAGCCGAAGGCGTCGGCGGCGTTGGTGGCCAGATGGCGGACCAGGATCTGATAGCCGGGGCCGGCGCCACCGCCGGGGGGGCGGCTGAGGGCCGCGCCCTGGTTGGGGGTGGCTTGGCGGGCTAACGCGCCGTTGGCGCGAGGGTGGGGATGCTGGCCCTGGTAGATGCCGTCGGAACCTGCGCTGTGGCGGTCGTGCTGGGCCAGCCAGGTCAGGTCCGGCTCGGTGAGGGCCGGGCGGTCCAGATTCGCGCCGATTTGGAGGTCGGAGCGGGCCAGCAGGTCCAGGGTCCACTCCCCCGGTGGCTGGCCGACCTGGGCCGCCGCTTCGGTGATGGAGAGACCGGCCAGCGATGCGTCCACGGTGGGCACGGCGGCCAGGTAGACGTGGGCCAGATAGTCGGGGGTGAACCGGTCGCCGGCCAGCAGACGGGCCCGTTGTTCGGGGTCGGCCAGGGCGGTCACGGTCTGGTCGGGGCCGCCGGCCTGGAACTCCGGCGGGAGCAGCAGCATGGCCAAGATGGTGCTGGAACGCCGGTAGGGGTAGGCGTCGAAAGAGAGCGGGAGGCCGGTCGCGTCGGCGGCGGCGAAGGCGGCTTCGATGTCGGACGGTGGGCCCCACAGGTGGCTGGCGTGCACGCGGGCGCCGGAACGCCGGCCGGTCTCGGTCAGCTCGGCCAGGCCGGCGGCCACGTTCGGGCCGTAGCCGCGCAGGTGGGAGACATACGGGCGGTCGGCCGCGGCCAGGGGGCGGGCCAGTTCGGCCACCTCGGCCGGGTCACCGTAGCGGCTGGGCAGGTAGTCCAGGCCGCTGGACAGCCCGACCGCGCCCTGGGTCAGCGCGCGCTCGACCTGATCGCGGGCGGCGCGTCGCTGGTCCGGGTCGAGGGAGCCGATTCTCAGGCCGGCCACGTTGTGGCGGATCGTGCCCTGGGACGCGAGCACGGCCACGTTCTGGGTCAGCCGCCCCGCGACGGCCGCGGCGTAGCCGGCCCCGTCCAGCGGCCCCGGAGCTGGCCCGGCCGGGGTGCCGTTGACCGGGCCGAAGTAACGGTTCAGGTAGCGGAGCGTGGCCGCGTCGGCGCCGATCCAGGACTGGCCGTCCTGCCCTACGACCAGGGTGGTCACGCCCTGGGCCAGCGCGCCGTCGACCCGGCCGTGCTCGAGGAGCGGCCGCTCCGCGTGGGCGTGCGCGTCGATGAAGCCCGGGCACACCACGCTGCCCAGCGGCAGGTCGATGACCTCGGCCGGGTAACCAGGCGCATCGGTGGCGAGCCCCATTAAAAGATGATCATGATGATCTGAGGCCAGGTGGGCACCTTCCACGGGGCTGTCGCGGACCGCGGCGATCCGCTCGCCCTCGACCAGCACGTCACCCCGGCGGGTGGTGACGCCGATCCCGTCAGCCACCCACCCGCCGCGCAGCAGGATGCGATCGGTCACCGCTGACCGGCTACTTCAGGCCGGTGCCGGCGACGCCTTGGACGATCTGGCGCTGGGCCAGCAGGAAGACGAAGACCAGGGGCAGCGAGCCGAGGACGGCCTCGGCCATCTGCAGGGCGTTGATGATCCCGACGCCATCGGTCACCGTGCCCAGCCCGGCCGGGATCGTCATCATCGTCTGGCTGGTCGCGGCCAGGAACGGCCACAGGAAGTTGTTCCAGGTCCAGACGAAGGTGAAGATCGAGACGGCGGCGATGGCCGGGCGGGCCAGCGGCAGCGCGATCTTGCGGTAGCTGACCCACCAGTTGGCCCCGTCAACCTCGGCCGCCTGTTCCAGGGAGATCGGCACGCCGTCGAAGAACTTCTTGAAGATGAACACCGCGATCGGCGCGGGCACCTGGGGCAGGATCAGGGCCCAGTAGGTGTTGATCAGGTGCACCGTCTGGAACTCGCGGAACAACGGCACGATCAGGGCCTGGGGCGGGATCATGATGCCGGCCAGAATCGCGGCGTAGACCAGCCCCTTGAAGCGGAACCGGCGGCGGGACAGCGCGTACCCGGCCATGCTCGCGGTGATCACGGTCACCACCGTGACCACGATGGACACGATGGCCGAGTTGAGGTACCAGCGGCCGAGGTCGCTGGCGCTGAACACGCCGCTGTAGGCCGAGAACGTGAAGTGCGGGATGCCCCAGGTCGCGGGGACGATGATCGTGTCGTTCTCGCTCTTGACCGAGGTGTCGAGGGCCCACGCGATCGGGAACAGCCACAGCAGGGCCAGCGCGATGACCACACCGGTGGTGGCCCGGGCGAACAAGCTGGAGCGCTGGTCCTTACGCTTCCGGTTCTTACGTGCTCCGGCCGGCTCGTTCCGGGTGCGGCCGCCGGCCTCGGGCGCAGTGGCTGAGACGGCCATGTCAGACTCCACTCTCCTGCCGGCGGACCAGGGCCAGCCAGATGAACGACACGATCAGGATGACGATGAACAGGATGAACGAGGCCGCCGAGGCGTAGCCGACCCGCTGGCTGGTGAACGCGGTGTCGTAGATCCACTCGATGGCGGGGCGGCTGGCGTAGTTCGGCCCGCCCTGCAGGATCAGGTAGATCTGGTCGAAGACCTTCAGTGAGGCGATGACCTGGAGCACGGTGACCAGGGTGGTAGTCCGGCCGAGCATGGGGATGGTCAGCCGCCAGGTCTGCTGCCACCGGCTGGCGCCGTCCAGGGACGAGGCCTCGTACAGTTCGGGGGAAATTTCCTGCAGGCCGGCCAGGTACAGGACGAAGTTGAAGCCGATCGTCCACCACACGGTGACCAGGACGATCGAGTAGAGGGCCACGTTCGGGTCGGACAGCCAGCCCGGGTCACCCGCGCCGATCAGGTTGAAGAATCCGGCGATCAGCCCGTAACCCGGTTCGTAGATGAACAGCCAGACCAGGGCGATGGCGGCCGACGGCAGGATGTAGGGCAGGAAGAAGGCCAGCCGGAAGAACCACTGGCCGCGGGAGATCCGGTTGACCACGATGGCGAAGAACAACGGCAGGATCACCAGTGGCGGCGTGCTGACCAGGGTGAACAGGATCGTGTGCCACATCGCCGACCAGAACTGGTGGTCGCCGAACAACTCGGTGTAGTTGGCGAAGCCGGCGAAGCTGCCCAGGCCGCTCTTGACCAGGCTGGTGTTGAAGAAGCTCAGCACCACGTCGTAAATCAGCGGCCCGACCAGGAACAGGACGTAGAAGACCAGGAACGGGGTGACCAGGCCGAAGTTGCCCCAGTTCCGGGGCGGACGGGCAACCTTGGCCCGGTCGGCGGCGGCGGTCCGCGGCAGGGTGGCGGACGCGGTGGGAGCGCTCATACCGGCACCGGCTCCTTCGACAGGGTGTGCAGCGATCCGATCATCTGGTCGTAGGTGGCCTGCGGTGACGCGGCGCCCAGCATCAGCGAGGCGAGCGGTTCACCCAGGTAGTTCTCCATGTCCGAGCCGGAGCCGCTGTACCAGGCGGGCGGGTCGTAGGCCGCGTAGCTGGCCACCTCCTGGTAGTTCGACTGGGGCTTGAGTTTCTTGTAGGCCGCGGAGTCCCTGATGGGCAGCCAGGCCGGGATGTGGCCGCCTTGGGCCCAGGTCAGGCTCTGCCCGAGCAGGGTCCTGATCATGGTCAGGGCGGCCGACGTCTTCTCCGGATCGGCGGTGGTCCGCTTGGGCAGGATGAACGTGTGCGAGTCGGCCTGGGCCGCGGCCTTGCCGAACAGGGCCGGGAACGGCTGCATGCTGAACGGGAGGTTGACCGCCTGGAACACGGTGACGTTCCATTCGCCTTCCCAGTACAGGCCGGCGTCGCCGGCCTGGAAGATCGCGGTGCCGCCGCCCGCGTCCACGTTCGAGCTCATCAGGCCCTCGCTGGCCAGCTGGTGGATGAAGGTCAGCACCTTGGTGGCCAGCGCCTGGTTAAGCACGATGTCCTTGCCGTTGTCGGCCAGGACCTGACCACCGGCCTGGCTGTACAAGCTGTAGAACAGCCGCCACGGGGTGGCCGGGTCGTTGATCGTGTCGCAGATCACCGGGGTGGCGCCGATCTTCTTCAGCTTGCGCAGCGTGTCCAGCATGGCGTCCGCGCTCTTGATCGGCGGGAGCGTTCCCGAGCTGTCCAGCAGGCCCGCCTTCCGGCACACCTTGGTGTTGTAGTACTGGACGAACGGGTGGGTGTCGAGCGGGATGCACAGCAGCTGGCCGTTGTAGCGGGCCTTGCTGAAGGCCAGCGGGGTGAAGTCCTTGGGCTCCATGCCGTGCGCGGCCAGCAGGTCCAGGCTGATCGGGGTGAGCATCCCCGGCGGCCCGTACTGGTGGATGCGGCTCAGGTGCATGATGGCCACGTCCGGCGGGCTGCCCGACCGGATGGCCAGCGACAGCTTGGTGTAGTACGGGGCGCCCCAGGCCAGGATCGTCGACTGCAGGTCGATGTTCGGGTGGGCCTTCCGGTAGGCATCCTCCATGGCGACCATGTGGGTGCCGTCACCACCGGTGAGCAGGTTCCAGTAGACCAGCGTGGACTGATTGTCACCGCCGCTCGAGCCGGTGATCCCGGATCCGACGTCGTAGGTACCGGCGCAGCCCGCCGTGACCAGGCCCGCGCCGAGCGCGGCCGCACCGGTCAGGAAACCGCGACGGCTCAGACCAGAACGCACATCATTGTGAGCCATGCGCGCCTTGATACCACCAACCAAACCAGTGCAAACCTTTTCCGTAGCGGTTGCATCGTCAACCATGCAAACGGTTGAGGGAGGGGGTGAGCGGCGGTGAAAACGGCGGCCTTTAGATGTCAACGGGCGTGAGAGGCGGGGTCGCGGGTTCGGCGGGAGTGAGGGGCTGGGTCGGGGGTAGTCCTCGGGGATGAGCGACTTTTTCGGGTTTGCTGACCTACTGTCCGAGCCGGAGCGCGACATCGTGGCGCGGGTACGCGACTTCCTGCAGGCCGAGGTCGAGCCGATCGCCAACGAGTACTGGGCCAAGGCCGAGTTCCCGTTCCAGCTCATCGACGGCTTCCGCAAGCTGGACATCGCCGGGCTCATGTACGACGGGCTGGCCGCGCACCGGGGCACCCGGCTGCTGGCCGGGTTCCTGTCCATGGAGATCGCGCGGGCCGACCCGTCGGTCAACTCGTTCTACGGCGTGCACACCGGCCTGGCCATGGGCAGCATCAACCGCTGCGGCTCGGAGGAGCAGAAGCAGCGCTGGCTGCCGCCGATGGCCCGGCTGGAGAAGATCGGGGCGTTCGGGCTGACCGAGCCGCACGGGGGTTCGGACGTGGCCGGCGGCCTGGAGACCACCGCCCGGCGCGACGGCGGCCGCTGGATCCTCAACGGGGCCAAGCGCTGGATCGGCAACGGGACGTTCGCCGACCTGGTCATCATCTGGGCCCGCGATCTCGACGACAACAAGGTCAAGGGGTTCGTGGTGGAGAAGGGGACGCCCGGCTTCGCCGCGACCAAGATGGAAGGCAAACTGGCCCTGCGCATGGTGCAGAACGCCGACATCACGCTGGACGACTGCGTGGTGGACGAGGACCACCGGCTGCAGCAGGCGAACTCGTTCGCGGACACCGCGGACGTGCTCCGGCTGACCCGGGGCGGGGTGGCCTGGGGGTCGGTCGGCTGCATGCGCGCGGCCTACGAGCTGGCCCTGGCCTACGCCAAGGAGCGAGAGCAGTTCGGCCGGCCGATCGGCGCGTTCCAGCTCGTGCAGGATCACCTGGCCACCATGCTGGGCAACGTGACCGCCTCGTTCGCGCTGGTGGTGCGGCTGGCCCAGCTGCAGGACGGCGGGGTGAACGCGGACGAGCACTCGGCGCTGGCCAAGTCGTTCGTTACGCTGCGGATGCGGGAGACCGTCGCGCTGGCCCGGGAGGTGTTCGGCGGCAACGGGATCCTGCTGGAGAACAACGTGGCCCGCTACTTCGCCGACGCCGAAGCGCTGTACTCCTACGAGGGGACGCGGGAGATCAACCAGCTGATCGTGGGCCGGGCCGTGACGGGGCTGGGCGCGTTCACCTGACGTGTTCGTGCCGGGCGCCCGCAGGCGCCCGGCAAGAACACGGACGGTCAGCCCGGGGAGCCGGGGCTGTCGAACCCGGCCAGGGGCAGGTCAGTGGACGGCAGGGCGCGGAAGCTGGCTGGGATGACGCCGCGTTGCTCGGCCGCGTGCAGGCTGGCCAGGTTGGCGCTGGTCGGCGACAGCCAGCGGAAGTTGTTGGTCATCGTGGCGGTCCGCCCGTGGGCGCCGGTGGATGCCGTGCTGATCTGCAGCGGCAGGTAGGTCTTCGGGTCCACCCACAGCGTCTGCCGGAAGGTTTCCCCCTCGGCGGTGACCGGCTTGCCGATCAGCTTGATCGTGTCGACGCCGGCGACCTGCTGGTTCCCGCCCAGCGTGAACAGGTGACAGGACAGCGCCTTGCTGATGCTCTGTTCCCAGCTGGGGTAACCCAAGCCTGCGTTGTCACAGGTAAGAGGGGGGTTCCCGCCGCCCGAACCGCCGGTCAGCGGGTTGTGCCAGCGGATACGGGCCGGGTAGGCGGCTCCGTACTCGCCCTGGGGTCCGGTGGCGACGCTGTACACCAGTTTCCCGGTGGCGGAGTAGCCGTGCTGCAGGAAGACTCCGTCGTAGGACCAGTCGACCTCGGAGCTGGCGTACACGCTGCTGAGCGGGTTGGGTACCGATTGGGTGGTGGCCGCGTTCGCGGCCGTGCTCTGCATACTGAAGCCGAAGCCGGTGCCACGGGCGGTCAGGGTGTTCACCTCAATGGCCTGGCTCGGGTTCAGCTGGGCCAGGGCCTGCTCGGCCCGGGTGGCCACGTAGGTGATGGTCTGGCCGTGCAGGGCACTCGGCTGGGGGGTGCCGGCCGTAGTCGCGATGACCGCCGCCGCGGTCATCGCG
>CAXUJF010000091.1:0-15127 GCA_964250865.1 uncultured Streptosporangiaceae bacterium | reverse complement strand
CTCCAGCAGCGCGTTGCTGCGCCGCACCACCCGGGTGTTGATGCTGGCCATCAGGAACGGCCCGGTCCAGATGTCCAGGCCCGCGTCGCGCTGGACGCGGGTCAGGTCCCGCTGCCGCCCCAGGTCAGGTTCGGCCGCACGGTCCGGGCTCAGCGCGTACGGGTCGGCCGCCCGCCGCCGCAGCTGGGGATCGGCCCGAACCTCGTCCAGTTGCTCGGTGATCGAGGAGAGCGTCCCGCCGCTGAACCCGCCCCGCAGCCGGGTCACCACCAGCGTGGTGTCCTCCAGGTCGCCGCCGCCGTCGGCCCGCACCGTCTCGCGCAGCAGGTGCACGCCCAGGTCGGACGGGATCGAATCGAACCCGCAGCCGTGCACGATCCGCGCACCGGTCCGCTCCGCCACCGCGTGGTACCGGTCGATGCTGTCCCGCTGGAACAGCACCTCGCCGGACAGGTCGATGTAGTCGGTGCCCGCCTCGGCGCAGGCCGCGATCAGCGGCAACCCGCGCGGCCGGTACGGCCCCACCGTGGTCACCACCACCCGGGCCGAACCGGCCAGCGCACCCCGCGACGCCGGGTCCGCGCTGTCCGCCACGAGCAGCGGCCACTTGGCCGCGGCCGCCCCCAGCCCGGCCCGCACCTGCTCCAGCCGCTCCTGGGACCGGCCCGCCAGGCCGACCCGGACCCCATCCGGCGCATGCCCGGCCAGGTACTCGGCCACCAGCTTGCCGGCGAATCCCGTCGCCCCGAACACGACCACATCCAGCTCACGCTCAACGTCCATCCCGCCATGCTAGAGACCGCAGCCAGCGCGCACCCAACCAGTAATTCCTACCGTGGTAGTCCATACCATGGTAAGATAGGTTCGTGCGAGTCGACAAAATGAGCATTTCGTTCGACGTTCGGCTTGGGGACGGCGTCCGCCATGCCGCCGAGAAGGCCGGTAAGCCGCTGTCGACCTGGCTGGCCGAGGCGGCCGCGACTAAGCTCCGGGCCGAGGCCCTGGCCGAGTTCCTGGATGATTGGGAGGCCGAGCATGGGGCGCCAACCGCCGAGGAACTGGCCGAAGCCAGCCGGAAGCTGGGCCTGCCCGTCCTGGAACCTCCTGAGCAGGCCACTGAGCGAGCCCCCCGGTGAGCGCGCTGATTCTGGACGCGGGCGCGCTCGTCGGAGTTGACCGGAACGACCCTGATGTTGTGCACCTGCTGCGCAGGGCCCAGCAGGAGGGTTTGGAGCTGCGCACCAACCCGATGGTGGTGGCTCAGGTATGGCGGGACCGCCAGGGCCGTCAGGCCAACCTGGCCCGCCTGCTGCAAGCCGTAAAGGTGCAGCCGGTCCACGACGAGGACGGTCGCGAGGCCGGAGTGCTGCTGGGCCGGGCCGGCACCGCCGATCCGGTCGACGCCACCGTCGCCCTGCTGGCCGGTCCCGGCGATCGGATTTTCACCAGCGACCCAGATGACCTGACCAAGCTGGTCGATGCGGCCGGCTGCCGGGCCGTGGTGGTGGCCTGCTGAATCCTGACCCCACCGCCTAAGATGCGGCGGGTGAGCACAGTTCTGATCATCGGGGCCGGGGACTTGGGAGAGCGGTTCGCGGCCGGGCTGGCCGCCGCCGGTCAGGTCGACCGGCTGGTCCTGGTCAGCCGGTCCGGGGGGGCCGGGGGCGCCGCCCCCCTCGCCCGCAGCCATGCGGCCGTCGGGGGGTCGGGGGGCGGCGGCGCGGGCGGCGCCGGGGCGAGGTGTCCAAGCTCTTGTTCACGCCCGACCCGGACGGGGTGGTGCTGTCGGCGTCGGGCCGCGGGCGGTGGGCGCCCCCCGGCCAGGACGAGGAGGGCCGCCGGGCCGTCGGCGCGGCCGGTTTCGCGCTGCGGCTGCCGTACAACCTGCCGGTGCCGCTGGCCGTGATGCAGGCCACCACCGACGCCGGCTACGAGGGCCCGGTCGCGAACGTCTCGTTCCCGGACGTGACCGGTGCGGTGCTGGCCCGGCTGGGCCTGGCCCCCACGGTGGGCCTGGGCAACGCGGCCATGATCCTGCTCCGGGCCCGGGCCGCGCTGCGTGCGGCTGACCCGGGTGCCGAGCTGCCGCTGCTCCGCGTGCTGGCCCAGCACTCCCAGCTCAGCAACGTGATGCAGTCCCGGTTGCCGGACGACCCGGCCGCCCGGGCCCGCGTCTACGTGGGGGAGAACGGCGTCCTCGACGACACCCTGCCCTACCAGGCGCCGCCGCTGGCCCCGAGCGTGCGTTACAACTACGTCACCGCCGCGTCCTCGCTCCCGGTGCTGCTTGCGCTGCTGCCCGGGGCGGCGCCGCTGCTGTGGTCCACGCCGTCCCCGCACGGCCTGCCCGGCGGGTACCCGGTGCGGATCGCCCGGGGTGAGGTCACGCTGGACCTGCCGCCCGGCGTGACCGAGGAGCAGGCCGTCCGCTTCAACCAGCAGCAGTCCCGGGCCGACGGCGTGGAGAGAATCGACGACGACGGCACCGTCCACTTCACCGCGGCCGCCCGCGAGGCCGTCGCCGCCGTCGACCCGGCCCTGGCCGAACCGCTGGAGATCGGTGACCTCGAGGCCCGCGCCGCCCAGCTCGACGCCGCCCTGCGCTAACCCCAGTCAGCCCGAACGCTCTTTCCGCCGTGCCCGCTGTCCCTAGGATTCGCGCATGCAACGGAAAAACGTCATACGGTCGGCGCGTACGGGCTGGCTAGCCGGGGCCTCCGTCATCACCGCCACCTTGCTGGTCAGTGCCTGCGGCTCGTCGAGCCCGAGCGCCAGCTCCTCCAGCAGTGCCAGCCCCTTGGGGGCCGGCGCCGCTGGTTCCCCGTCCGCCGCGGCCCCCAGCATCGCTCCCACCACGGTTTCGGCCAGCGCGCCTGCCGAGCCCGCCCCGACCGCCGCGCCGACCCCCCCCATGACGGTCACCCCGGGCGGCACCAACGCCGCCACCCAGAGCTGCGCCTACCGCGCGGTCCACGACGCCTACATCTACGTCACCAAGGTGCAGGCGGCCGCGAGCGGCGCACTCACCGTGACCGGCCAGGCGGCCAAGCTGGTGTGCGGCGGCCCGGACGATTTCCACTGGAACACGGTGACCGCGACCGAGACTGGCCACACCGTGCCGACGGCCAAGATCGAGACGTTCCCGACCTCAAAGATGGCCCCGGAGCCGATCAAGCCCAGCCAGCTGGCGGGCTACCTCAAGACCGACGACGACACCAAGATCTTCCTGATCGGTGGCCCGCTGTCCGCGATCACCAGCCTTCAGGAGCAGTTCCACCCGTGACGCCTGCGCCATCGTGACTCAGGCCATCTGGTGGCGGAACCGCCAGCTGGCCAGGGCCGCGCCCGCCACCGCCCAGCCCGCCAGGACGGCCAGCTCGGGGCCCGGAAATGCATGGTGTGCCGGGGTGTAGGCGTCTTCCAGCACCTGGGCCAGGGCCTTGATCGGCAGCAGGGCCGCCGCACCGGCCAGCCAGCGCGGGATGCCGATGGTCGGGTCGAAGATGCCAGAGATCATCGCGATCGGCAGGTAGCTGGCGTTGGTGATCGGGCTGGCCGATTCGGCGCTCCCGATCAGCGAGCTGACCGCCAGGCCGAGCGCGGCGAAGCAGACGATGCCCAGCGCCAGCCCGCCGGCCAGCAGGAAAAGCCCGCTCAGCCGGGGTGCCGTCCCGAACGCGAGCCAGCCGGCCACGCCCATGCAGGCGGCGATGCTCAGCGTGGTGGCTACGGTGCTGACGATGTGCCCGGTCAGATAGGCGCCGGCGGGCAGCGGGGTGGTGCGGATCCGCTTGAGGACGCCGTCGTGCCGCAGTACCGCCATCTTGGCCCCGAGGTTGACGTAGGCGGCTGCGATCACGCCGAAGGCCAGGATGCTCGGCACCAGCACCTTGATCTGCCGGATGTGGCCGGGCAGGTAGGAACTTCCGTTGGCCGCACCCAGCAACAGCAGCAAGAACAGCGGCAGGGCGAAGGTGAACAGCGCATATTCCGGGCTGCGCCAGAAGTTACGCTGCTCCATCAGGGCCTGCCGGGCGGTCAGGCGGAGCGCCTTCACGCGCGGGACTCTCCGCCGGTTCGCCCGACGTGGTGCAGGTAGGCGTCTTCCAGGCTGGGCGAGACCACGGTCAGTTCGTCCAGTTCGCCGAACCGGTGGCGGCCGGCCCAGTTCAGCAGGGTCCGCAGGGTGGCCGCCGGGGTCCGGGTCTGACAGCTCGCGGTGAATCCGCTGACGACCAGCTCGATACCGTCTGGCGGCAGGATTTCCTTGGCCCGCAGGGCTTCCGGCGCCGCGAACGAGATACGTGAGGGCAGTGCGGCCAGCCGGGCGACTTCCCGGGTCGAGCCGTCGATCTTGATGCGCCCGTCCAGCAGGATCGCGACCCGGTCCGCGAGCCGCTCGGCCTCGTCCAGGTAGTGCGTGGTCAGCACGATCGTCTTGCCGATGACGCGCAGGTTCTCCAGCGTGGCCCAGAGGTTGCGCCGCGCCTCGGGGTCGAAGCCGGTGGTCGGCTCGTCCAGGAACATCAGCTCGGGGTCGCCGGCCAGCGCGAGGGCGAAATCCAGCCGCCGGCGCTGGCCGCCGGACAGTTTCCGCACCGGGGTGTTCCGGTCCTCGGCCAGCCCGGTGACCTCGAGCAGGTCGCCGAGCGGCCGGGGATGGGGGTAGTACTCCCGCCAGATGCCGATCAGCTCACCGACTCGCGCCTGCCGGGGGAACCCGCATTCCTGCAGCACGATGCCGATCTGTTCGCGCAGCCGGGCCGGCTGGGCCGCCGGGTCCAGCCCGAGCACGGTGACCGAGCCGCCGGTCCGGGACCGGAAGCCCTCCAGGATCTCTACCGTCGTGGTCTTGCCCGCACCGTTCGGTCCGAGCAGGCACAGCACTTCGCCCCGGCGCACTTCAAAGTCGACGCCACAGAGCACCGCCTGGTCTCCGTAAGCCTTGCGCAGCCCGCAGACCTCGACGGCCGGTCCGGACCCGGCGTTAGTCACCGACCATCGCCGGGGGGTGCGGCGGTACCAGCGCGTGTACCAGCAGGTCGACCACGGTTTCCTCGGCCCTCTCGGCCGGCGGCGCGGGTGATAGCGGCAACTCACCACCCGGCAGGTCCTCCAGCAGCAGCGCGTGCCGGATGGCTAGCACGAACAGGCTTTCTTTGCTGTCCACGTACCGGACATTACGGGATGATGTTCCCCGGCCGGGTCACTCGGCCGGCCGGGGAACCTCTACTAGCGGCGACCTGGTCAGGCGCTGTCGCCCCGGCTGGCGCCGGCCCCCCATCCTCAGTCGCTTCATCCGCAGCCATTCCGTCGCCCGGTCCGGTCGCCTGGTCCAGGGTGGTGGCGCCGGTCATGATGGCCACGGCTTCCTCCATCGTGTGGCTCTGGGGCGTGATGACGCCGGCGCACCGGCCCAGGCGCTGGATGTGGATCCGGTCCGCGACCGCGACGATCCTGTTCCGCCGGATCGACGCCGACACCTCGCCCGTGCAGACGCACATCGTGCCGGTCAGCCTCATCCCGGGCGGGTCCGGCGAGATCTCCGCGCTCGCCGGGTAACCCGGGCCGGGTAGCCGGGAACGACCAGCCAGAGTCGGCCGGCGGCCCCTTATCGGTGAGCGGTACTGTCAGCCCGTGGAGCTGCGCCAGCTCGAGGCGTTCGCGGCGGTGGCCAACGAGCTGCATTTCGGCCGGGCCGCCGAGCGCTTGCACCTGTCCGCGCCCACCCTGAGCGAGCTGATCCGGCGCCTGGAGCGGGAGCTGGGCACTCCGCTGTTCACCCGCACCACCCGGCGGGTCGCGCTGACCAGCGCGGGGACCGAGCTACTGGCCCGGACCAAGGTCATCCTGGACGAGGTCGCCGCCGCCCGGTCCGCCGTCCGCCAGGTGGCCGGCGGGGAAGCGGGCGTGGTCCGGGTCGGCCTGACCCCGCCGGTTGCCCCGGTCCTCGGCCCGCACCTGCGCCAGCTGTCCGCCCGGGAGACCCCGGAGGTGGTGGTGGAGCTGCGGCGGATGTGGCTCCCATCGCTGACCGCCGCCCTGGCCGCCGGGGACATCGACGTGGCCATCACCTGCGCGCTGGTGCCGGAGCAGGACGGCCTCGTCACCGAGGTGTTCTGCGGCGAACCGCTGCTGGTTGGCGTCCGGCCGGACCACCGGCTGGCTGCCGGTGAGCACATTGCCCTGGCGGACGTGGCCCACGAAATGCTGGGCCTCACCCCGCCGTCCCTGTTCCCGGCCTGGGCCCTGGCCCAGCAGCAGGCTCTGGCCGCGGCCGGGGTGCACCCGCCCACCACCGAGCTCGACGACCCCGACCTGACCGCCAGCCGCTGGGCCGACCAGCCCGAGGTGTCCTGGGTCCTGTTGATCGGCTCACTGACCAGCGCCCACACCAGCACGGTGCTTCGCCCGGCCGACCCGCCCCAGCTCGTGCCGTTCGTCCTGCAGTGGAATCCCGACCGGGCCCACACCATGGCCGTGGCCCGGTTCGTGCACACCGCCCTGACCGGCGATCTGCCGCCCGGCTGGTTCACCCTGCCCGGTCACCTCCGCCACGAGGCCGGCCTGCCCGCTCCCTGACCGCGCCTATGCTCGCATCTGCCGGGACCGGGCGGCCCGGTGAAGGGCGCGCCACGAAAGGCGGGGCCATATGGGGATGCCGATTCAGGCCGGCCTGGGCCGCGACCGGCCGCGGGCGGAACGGGCCAGCCTGCGGGTGGTGGCCGGTTACATCCGGCCGCACTGGCGGGCCCTGCTGGTGGGCGGCCTGCTCAGCCTGGCCACCGCGGCCACCGGCCTGCTGCTGCCGCTGGTGGTGCGGGCGCTCATCGACGGACTGTCCCACCACCGCGGGCTCACCATTCTGATCGCCGCCCTGTGCCTGCTGATGCTGGCCGACGCGGTCCTCGGCTCGGCCGGGAACTACGTGCTCTTGCGCACCGGCGAGACGATCACGCTGACCGCGCGGCAGCGCCTGGTGAACCGGCTGCTGCGGATCACGGTCGCCGCGCTGGACCGCAGCGAGCCCGGTGACCTGATGGCCCGGGCTACGGTGGACACCACGCTGCTGCGCAACGCGGTCACCAACGCGGTGGTGCCCGGCGCCGTCGGCCTGCTCACGATGGTGGCCGCGCTGGTAGCCATGGGGCTGGTTGACAGCTTGCTGCTGCTGGTCACGCTGGGCGCGGTCGGCTGCATCGCGATCCTTGAGGGCCTGGTCCTGCCCCGGATCGGCCGGGCCACCCGCCAGGCTCAGCAGGCCGTCGGCGCGATGACCGCCGCGCTGGAGCGGACCTTCGGCGCGTTCCGCACGGTCAAGGCGGCCGGGGCCGAGTCCCGGGAGGAAGCCCGGGTGCGCGCGGCCGCGCAGCAGGCCTGGCGGGCCAGCCTGCGGGCCGACTTCTGGCAGGCGGTCGTGGGCAACACCACCGAGCTGGCCATCCAGTTCGCGTTCCTGGCCGTGCTGGCCACCGGCGCCGCGCAGGTCGCCACGCACGCGATCAGCGTGGGCACGCTGGTCGCGTTCCTGATGTACATCCTGTTCCTGATGAACCCGATCAACCAGCTGGTCACCGCGCTCACCCAGTACCAGGGCGGCGCGGCCGCGGTGACCCGGATCGAAGAGGCCCGCCAGCTCGACGCCGAGCCCACCGGGACCCCCGAGTCCACCGGGACGCCCAGCCCGGCCGAACACGGCCCGCTCTCCATCCGGTTCCAGGACGTCCGGTTCAGCTACCGCCCCGAGCTCCCCGCCGCCCACCAGGGCATCAGCTTCACGATCCCGCCCGGGGGCATGACCGCGTTCGTCGGTCCTTCCGGTGCGGGCAAGACCACGGTCTTCTCGCTGATCGAGCGGTTCTACGAGCCCGACGCGGGCCGCATCTTCATTGGCCCGCGCGAGCTACGCGACTGGCCGCTGGGCCCCTTGCGCGCCGCCATCGGCTACGTCGAACAGGACGCCCCCGTGCTGTCCGGCACCCTGCGCGAGAACCTGCTGTTCGGCGCGCCCGATGCCTCCGCCGCCGACCTGGATGAGATCCTCGCCGTCGCCCGGCTGAAGGATCTGACCGAACGGCTGCCCGACGGCCTGGACACGTTCGTCGGCCACCGCGGCACTCGCCTGTCCGGCGGCGAACGCCAGCGGGTGGCCATCGCCCGCGCCCTGCTCCGCCGTCCCCGCCTGCTCCTCCTGGACGAAGCCACCTCCCAGCTGGACGCGATCAACGAGGCCGCCCTGCGCGACACCGTGGCCGACGTCGCCCAGCGCATCACCGTCCTGGTCGTCGCCCACCGCCTGTCCACCGTGACCATGGCCGATCGCATCATCGTCATGGACGCCGGTCATGTCCAAGCCACCGGCACCCACGCCGAACTGGTCGCCGCCAACCCTCTCTACGCCGAACTGGCCGCCACCCAGTTCCTGGCCACCGCCATTCCCGATATTTAACAAACTCCGACCGCGCCGAGCCTCACCCCAGCCGGCCCCCCACCGCCCAGAGCCGGCGTCAACGCGGCCGCAGGTCGCCAGCACGCGCCGCTCAGCCTCACGCGGCCGGCGGACCAATGCCTCCGGCGGGGGCACTTCTGGCTCCCCTTACCGGGGAGTCTCCCGAAGGGTCTTGGACCCCCTGGGCACCCCTCCGGCCTCATCGGCTCGCTGGGCCTCTTGCCGGGCTGCCAGCCCGTTCCCCATCTTGGTGTTCGTGCCGAACGCCATGGCCGCGGCCAGGCAGCCAAACGGCACCGCGACCAGTACGTACCGGTAGTCGAACTCGGCCGTCGCGGCCGGGATCACGATCAGCGCGACCGATATCAGCCAGGGCACGGTGGCCGGGCCGCCCAGCCGCCGCCAGTTCAGCACCAGCCCGGCCAGGCCGACGGCCAGGATCGCGCCGTAGACCGTCCCGGGCAGGAAGATGTAGCGCTGCCAGACCCGCATCCCCTCGGCAAACGGCTCCACCACCTGGGTGCCCGGGTTGCCGCGGATGTAGTAAGCCTCGACGGAGCGGTAAGAACCGACGTGCCCGCGGTGGGAGGGAACGCCCAGTGCCTTGTAGCCGAACAGGTACTCGTCATAGGTGGCCGGGTCCGGGAACACGTACCGCTTCCACTCGAACACGCGGATCGTGTCGTAGGCCACGATCTTCGCGTAGCTCAGCGGCTGGGCCAGGATGGCCCGCTTGGCGAAGTCCTCGCCCAGCTGGTTCGGCGGATCGGAGAACACCGGCTGCGGGAACCGGTCGAGCGGGCTTTGGCTTCTCCAGATGTAGTCCTGCGAGATGGGCCGCTGGTCCGGCGGGACCGTGGTGCACAGGGACAGTTCGCCGGTGGGCAGGCCGTGCATCTTGGAGCAGTCGGCGAAGGCCATCACCCGCGAGTACAGGAACACGCCGGTGCTCTCGGTCATCGCGAACTGCCCGTACACCGAGTAGAACCAGGTGCAGTAGAGCAGGATCGGGGCCAGGCAGGCCACCAGCGCACTCAGCAGGGTCTTCCAGCCGATCCGGGCCAGCAGGATGTACAGCAGAAAGATGGGCAGCAGCGGCAGCGCCACCGACCGGACGGTGTCGGCGACGCCGAGGATCAGGCCGATCAGCGTGCACCGCGGCCAGGACGGCTTGCGGTCCCACAGCAGCAGCGTGGTGGCCGCCGCGATGAGGAACTCGAACGGGACGTCGCTCAGGATCAGGTGCTCGAGCTGGATCTGGAACCCGTCGAACAGGACCGGCAGGGTGGCCAGCGTGGCGATCCAGCGGGGCGCGCCGAACCGGTGGCGGGCCAGCGCGTACACCATGACCCCGACCGAGACGCCCATCAGGTGCTGGAGGATCGTCACGGCGGCGTAGCTGTGCAGGGGCTCCAGGATCTTCAGGAAGATCGCGTAACCTCCCACCCGGGTCGTGTCCGGGTGCAGGTTGATCACGTCGCTCATGTATGTGAACGAGTCGTTGAACCAGACCTGCCACCGGTAGCCGAGCTCGGCGTCGAGCCGCAGCAGCAACGCCGGCACCAGCACCAGGGCGAAGAGCTTGTTGTGCTTGATCCAGGTACGTGCCTGAGCGCGCGGGGACAGGGACCGGAAACGGCGGCGCTCGCCGTCCATTGTCTTATCCTGACCCCGCGCACCGAAAAGTGTGATGCTGAGCCAGTCCATTAACCCCCCGGCCTCAAAGGTGTCGCAGCACGCCAATTATGGGGGCAGTAGGCCGCATGTTGCGGGAGGTACGCATTATCGGCCCCCAGCTTGGGCAGTTCATCCGGTTTACGTCGTCAGTCGTATTCGTTGACTACGCAACCCATTGTCCGGAGTAACCGGGTATCAATTAGCGCGAGGCCTCACGCGGGGCGTCGCGGAGTGGCGGCGCGCTGAACACTGCCGCCACGGCACTGCCGGTCGGGACCAGATTCGTCAGGAGGCACCGCCGGCGGGACGCCCGGCTCAGGCAGGCCTCAACTTCCGTGCGCTTGGCCCGGACCAGCTCGAGCAGCTCACCGGAACTCATCCAGGACCGGCGTTCTTTGGCCCAAATGTCGCCTGTATTAGGCATAAGCCCCCTTTGGCTATGTCTATTACATTAAAGCGATCGATAAATCGTGTCCTTGCTCCCAAAACGGCAACCACCACCGAAAGTGGCGCCCTGTGTCAAACGTCGGTGATGACAAGGAAGCTGTGTCCGTAATTGCACGATCGGCACCGCCCGAGGCGGCCGATCCAGCGAGCGACCGGTACATTGGCGCCGTCGGTCCGGTTCGCACCGGTACGTTGGCGCCAACGACCAGGTTGGCCCGGGCTGCTACTGCCTCGACATATTGGGCGCGTCCGACCGCAGCACGAACTTCTGGATCTTCCCGGTCGCGGTCTTGGGCAGCTCGTCGACGAAGGTGACGCCGCGGGGAGCCTTGAAGTGGGCCAGCCGGTCGCGGGTGAACGTAATGATCTCCTCGGCCGTCACCTGCTCTCCCTCGCGCAGAACTACGAACGCGTGCGGTGTCTCGCCCCAGCGCTCGTCCGGCAGCCCCACGATCGCGGCCTCGTTCACCGCCGGGTGGCGCAGGATCACACCCTCGACCTCGATCGAGGAGATGTTCTCCCCGCCCGAGATGATGACGTCCTTGATGCGGTCGCGGATCTCCACGTAGCCGTCCGGATGCACCACCGCCGCGTCCCCGGAGTGGAACCAGCCGTCACCCATCGCCTTGTCGGTCGCCTCGGGGTCGTTGTAGTAGCCGCTCATGACCACGTTGCCGCGCACGGTGATCTCGCCGATGGTCTCGGCGTCCCAGGCCACCTCGGTTCCGTCCGGCGACGCGACCCGCAGCTCGCCCGAGCTGATCAGCTCGACGCCCTGCCGGGACTTGATCACGGCCCGGTCCGACGGGGACAGGCCCTCGTGCTCGGGCAGCGGCGCGCACACCGTGATGAACGGCGCGGTCTCGGTCAGCCCGTAAACGTGCGTGACCTCCCAGCCGAAGTCCCGCTCCAGCCGCTCGATGGTGGCCGCGGCCGGCGGCGCGCCCGCGGTGACGACGTGCACGCCCGGCCGGACCTCGCCGCGCACCTCGGCCGAGGCATTGGCCAGCGAGATCAGCACGGTCGGCGCCGCGGCCAGCCAGGTCACCTCTTCCTCGCGGATCAGCCGGAACACCTCGCCCGGGTCCACCTTGGGCAGGCAGATGTGCACGCCACCCGCGGCCGTCACGGTCCAGGTGTAGGTCCAGCCGTTGGCGTGGAACATGGGCAGCGTCCACAGGTACTTCTCGCCCACCCCGATCGGCAGGTGCAGCAGGGTGCCGATCGTGTTCATGTAGGCGTTGCGGTGGGTGATCATCACGCCCTTGGGCCGGGCCGTGGTGCCGCTGGTGTAGTTGATGGTCAGCAGGTCGCGCTCGTCGACCGGCGGCTTGTTCGGCGTGCCGCCCGCGGCCACCGCGGCCTCGTAGTCCATCCAGCCTTCGCGGGCCGGGCCGAACGAGACGAAGTGCTTGACCTGCGGGATCTGGTCCCGGATCCGCTCGACCAGGTCCAGGTAGTCCGGGTGCACGCAGACCACGGTGCTGCCGGAGTGGTCCAGGATGTAGGCGAAGTCGTCGGCTGACAGCCGGTAGTTGATCGGCACCAGCACCGCGCCGATCTCCGGCACCGCGTAGAACGCCTCCAGCTGGCTGTGCGTGTTCGGCGCGGTCGTGGCCACCCGGTCGCCGGGCTGCACGCCCAGGTCCTGCAGCGCGGCCGCCCAGCGGTCACAACGGGCGAAGAACTCCTCGTAGGTCAGCCGCAGCTCGCCGTCGACCACTCCGGTCCTGTCCCCGTACAGGCGGCGGGTCCGGCGGGCGAACTCCAGCGGCGTGAGCGCTACTTCCATGCGTGCCCCTTGCATCCTCGCTACGGCTGACTCCAAGCCTGGTTGGCGCCGCCGGTGCACGCCCAGATCTGCACCTGGGTCCCTGGCGTCGTTGACCAGCCCGTATCGTCGAGGCATTTACCCGACTGAGGGTTAACAATGGCACCCCCGGCCTGCGGTTGCCAGACCTGGGCTCCCGTTCCGTTGCAGGTGTAGAGCTGGACCAGGGTGCCGTTGGCCGTCCCGCCGCTGGTCACGTCGAGGCATTTGCCGTCCGCGTGGATGGTGTCGCCCGAGGCCGCCGGTTCCTCGGTCCACTGCTGCCCGTCGGTGCCGTTGCAGGTGTAGATCTCCACTTTGGTGCCGTCGGTGTTGCCGTCACCGGTCAGGTCCAGGCAGAGCCCCTCGTACCCAACCAGCGGCGCGGTCAGCAGCCCGGACCCGGCCGGGGCGACGGTCCAGGTGAACGACGTGGACGCGGCCGCGCCGGTGCCGTCCTTCGCGGTCACGGTGACGGTCGAGGTCCCAGCCGTGCCCGGCGTCCCGGTGATCGTCCCGCCGCTGGAGATCGACAATCCTGCGGGCAGCCCGGTCGCGCTGAACGTGGGCGTCTGCCCGCTGGTGCTGTCGTGCGCGGTGACCGGCACCGACACCGGCGTCCCGCCGATACCCTCCTGCGGGCCCGGGCTGGTGATCGTGACCGGCCCGCCCAGCTGGGACGCGGCCACGCTGAGGGTCCCGGTCAGCGGCAGGTTCGCGTCCGAGTCGCCCACCGAGATGCCGTAGCTGCCGGTGGCGGTGGCCCAGGCGTTGCTGCTGGTGTTCCAGTACTGCAGGTTGCGCTGGGTCAGCGGGAAGCTCACGGTCGAGCTGGCTCCCGGGGCCAGGCTCACCCGGCTGAAGCCCTCCAGCTGGCGCGGCGGCTGACCCGCGGCGGCCGGGTCGGTCACGTACAGCTGGGCCACGTCCGCCCCGGCCCGCGACCCGGTGTTGGTCACGGTGGCGGTGACCGTGGCCGCGCCGCCGGCGGTCAGCGACCCGACCTTCAGGTTGCTGTAGGAGAACGTCGTGTACGACAGCCCGTACCCGAACGGGAACAGCGGTGTCAGGCCCTTGGCGTCGTACCAGCGGTAACCGACGTCGATGCCCTCGGAGTACTGCACGGTCCCGTTCTGGCCCGGCCACTGCGCGGCCGTAGCTGCCGGGACCTGGGCCAGCGACGTCGGGAACGTCACCGGCAGGTGCCCGGACGGGTCGGCCGTGCCGAACAGCAGGGACGCGATCGCGGTGCCGTCCTGCTGCCCGGGATACCAGGCTTCGAGCACCCCGGCCACCGAGGACAGCCACGGCATGGTCACCGCGGAACCGGTGTTCAGTACCACGACCGTGTGCGGGTTGGCCGCCGCCACCGCCGCGATCAGGCTGTTCTGCGCGCTGGACAGGTCGATGGAGGACAGGTCGCTGCCCTCGGACTCATCGGTGGCGGCGAACACCACCGCCACCGAGGCCGCGGCCCCGGCCCCCCCCGCCCCGCGGGTGGCCCCGGCCTGGTTGTATCGGACCCTTACCCCCCGGGGCGCCCCCGCCCTGAAGCCCTGCAACGGGGTCACGGTCCCGCTGGAGGTCACCCCGGCGCTGCCACCGCCCGCGGTCAGCGGGCTGGTCGAGGCGTCCGCGCCGATCACCGCGACCGACTTGTCCGCGCTGGTCAGCGGGAGCACGCCGCCGCTGTTCTTGAGCAGTACGGTGCCCTCCTCGGCCAGCTGGGCACCGTCGGTCACGTGCGCGTTGCTGGTCGCGGGCTGGGCCGGCGACCCGGTGGGTGGCTCGTCGAACAGGCCGAACGCGAACATCTCGGTCAGGATCGGCGTGACCAGCGAGTTCAGCTGCGCGGCGGTGACCTGCCCGGCCGAGACCGCGCTGGCCAGCGCGCTGCCGTAGTACCCGTCGTTGCCCGGCATGTCCTGGTCCAGGCCGGCGTTGGCCGACGCCGCGGTCGAATGGGTCGCGCCCCAGTCCGAGGTGACGAACCCGGTGTACCCGAACTGCTGCCGCAGCACGGTGTTCAACAGGTACGGGTTCTGGCAGGCGTAGGTGCCGTTGATAGTGCTGTAGGAGCACATCACCGAGGAGGCCGCGCCCTGCTGGGTGGCGTACTGGAAGGCCGGCAGGTAGATCTCCTGCTCGGCCTGGGTGCTGACCACCGCGTCGTCCGACGACGTGTTCCGGCTGGTCTCCTGGTTGTACACCGCGAAGTGCTTGACCTGGGCCATCGTCCCGGTGGACTGGACGCCCTGGATGTCGGCCGCGCTCATCGTGCCGTTCAGGTACGGGTCCTCACCGATCGACTCGAACGCGCGTCCCCACCGCGGGTCCCGCACGATGTTGATCGTCGGCCCGAGGTCGACCGTGGTGCCCTTGCTGGCCTGCTCCGACCCGATGACCTGCCCGTAGACCTTTTCCGCCCCGGTATCCCAGGTTGCGGCGACGTCCACCGGCGCGGGCAGTTGGGTGACGCTGCCCATCCCGTCGCCCACACCCGCCGGGCCGTCCTCCAGGTTCAGGGCCGGGATGCAGAGCGACCCGATGGCCGGGGTGAACCCGGCGTAGCTGGAACCGCTGGCTCCGGTAGCCAGCGACACCTTCTGCACCGTGCTCATCGCCCCCAGCAGCTGGCTCACCCGTTGCGAGATCGGCGCGCTCGACCCCACCCACGGGCACCCGGCCACCGCCGCCCGCGCCGGCGCAGCGTGGCCGCGACTGGGAGGTGCTTGATGCGCCTG
>CAXUJF010000090.1:13933-15300 GCA_964250865.1 uncultured Streptosporangiaceae bacterium | reverse complement strand
CCACCACGTCGGAGCCGAGCGGGTCAGCCGAGCCCGGCCGCAGCACGAGCAGGTCCCCGCCGGGCACCCCGTGGGCCTGGAGCACGGTGCACATGGCCGGGTCGCAGGCCACGATGTCGGCCCGGCTGACCTGGCTGGTCACCCAGGACGCGGCCCGGGAGCGGGCGGCGGCCGCGGCCGACCCGGTCGTGGCGCCAGGGGTGGTGGTGACGACCGAGGAGGTCAGCCGGTCGGTGGACAGGGCACCGCTGAACTCGGCGGTGAGGAAGGCGGTCACGGCCACGGCCACGGTGGCCACCGCGTACGGGCCCAGCCGCCGCCGCAGCCGGCGCATCGGGACGTCCCGGGCGGCCCGGTGCCGGCCCTCGGCACTGGGCGGCCGCTCCAGCTCGTTGACCTGCAGCAGGTGATACCGGGCCTCGCGCTGGGCGTGCTGGTCCTGCGGCCAGGAGGTCAGCCGCCAGCGCCAGTACTCGGCCGCTCGGTGATGAGCGTCGGCCAGCTCGGCGCCGCGGTCCCGGGCCAGGAGCAACTGCTGCACTTCGGTGGCGGTCCACGGGTGCACGGACACCGACGGCGGCTCGGCCCCGGGGTCCGCGGTCAGCAGGCCGCTGACCCGGCACTCGTCCAGCAGGCTGGTCAGCTCGGCCGGGCTGTACTGGCCGACCGGCAGCAGCAGAACATCCCGGCCGATCGGTTCCCGGTAAGCCGAGGCCCGGGCCAGCAGCCCCTGGCTGGCCGGGCTGAGCCGGTCGAACAGCTCGGCCAGCAGCGCACCCGACACCGCCAGCGCGGCCGCCTCCGCCACCGGGAGCGGCAGCTCGGTCGGTGCGGCCGGTGATATCGGCGCGGCTGTCCCGGGCCGGGGCGCGGGGGTCCCGGTGACCGGTGGCAGCAGGGCACTCAGGCGGTCGGCCAGGTCCGCGAACCTGACCTGCCCGTCGGCCAGCAGCCGATCGAGATACTCCATGGCCCGGGGATGGCCGCCGAGCAGCCGCCAGGCCAGGTCCAGGTCCTGCTCGCCGAGCCGCCCGAGCGCGGGCAGCGAGGTGGCCAGGTCGATCGCGCCGGCCTGGGACAGCGGTCCCAGCGGCCGGAACCCGATCCGCCGGCCGGCCACCTCGGGCACGGCGAACCGGTGCCGGCAGGTGATCAGCAGCCGGCCCCGGTGCGGCCGGCCGGCCCAGAATTTCAGTACCCCGACCAGTTCCGGGTCCCGGATCGTGCAGGTCCCGGCGTCGAGCGACAGGTTGTCGAGCGACAGGTTGTCGTCAAAGTCATCCAGGACCAGCAGCAGCGGCACCCGGCCCAGCACGTGCTCGCGGAGCAGGCTCATCCGCTGGGGCCAGGGCAGGACGGCCCGGTCC
>CAXUJF010000090.1:10167-13923 GCA_964250865.1 uncultured Streptosporangiaceae bacterium | reverse complement strand
CACCGCGGCCAGGAACGTGTCCGGGGTGACCTCACCGGTCAGCGACGCGATGACGCAGCCCGGATCGAGGTCGGGCAGGCGTGCGGCGATCTGCGCGGCCAGGACCGACTTCCCGATGCCGCCGACACCGTACACCACCATCCCGGCCAGGGCGGATCCGGCTAGCTCGGCCGACCAGCGGCGACGTTCGGCGGATCGGATGGCCAGGGCGGGGAGCGGGGCCGACTCGGATTCAGCCGCCTTGGCGTGCCGCCCGTAACCGGCCAGGCGGACGACGTCGGCCCCGGGCCCGTCGGCCGCGTCCGTACCCTGGGGGGACGACAGGTCGTGCGGATTGGATGGGATATCGGCATTTACCGCCGGTTCGCCCGTTAACGGGAAGTTGCCCGGGCGCAAACGAATGAGCTTCCCCGCCATATCAATCCCTCCCCCACCAACCCGGTAAGTACCGGTCCCCCAGTTATATAGCAGGACCGTTGCACTTATGGGCTTTTTATTTAATTTGGCCGGGGAGCTAATTTTTACATTGTATCCCATTGGCCGTATTTGTCCGGACTGTGGAGATTGCGGTGACCTGGACCCACGATCGCCTTTCAAGGCGAGGTGACCTGGAGCGATGCCCGGGGCCAGGACATAGCGAGGCCCGGGGTCAGAGCAATATGACCCCGGGCCCGCGCTGGGCGGCTTAGCGGCGCCAGCGCCAGCTGCTGCCGACCCCAGCAAGGTGCAGCGCCAGCAGAGCCAGGCCAACGAGCAGCAGGCTGGTCGGGTCAAAAATGGCACTGACTGAAGTCCCAGTGGCGTTGATAATGAAAGCGATGGCAAAAAGAATGGCCGCAATAATGGCAAGCATGAAGTATCCTTTCGGTCAGCAGATACCGTGGCCGGGCCGGCTGCAAAGGCATAGTCAGCCGAACGCCGGTGGTGGTAACTGTCGTTCTGGAGGGGTTCGGGACGCGGACCCGGTAACGGTTGTTCTGGTACGGGTGGGGCGCGTCTCCGGTCAGGCGGCGCGGTTTTACCCGGTAATTTCGTCACTAATCGGCCACGTAAGGTAATGGTGTCGGCGGTGGGGTCGCGGTCCGCACGGCCGGGGCCAAGGGCGGCCGGTTGGGCGACGGAAGGCCGTTACCGGGTGCGGCAGGCCTTTACCGGAAATAGAAGGCTGTTACAGAAGCGGAAGCCTCACTAAAAGCCATTGCCGCCGTGACCTGGGTGAATACCAACCGGGTCGGTATTGGTCCGTTGGTTATGCATCGAATGGGGTTCGCCGGGGAGAAAGGGCCCGTGACACCGGACACCCGGCGGGCCCCGCGGCGGGCCCCGGCGCGGACCACCGCCATCCTGGCCGCGGGGGGCTGGTCGTGGTGGCGCTGATCGTGGCGGTGGTGGCGACCCGGAGCGCGGGCGGGACCGGCCACCGGACCCCGGCCCGGGCACCCGCGCGGTCTCGGTCACCACCGGACCGGCGGGCACGGTGGATCTGGAAGGGGTGCCCGGGCAGCTGACCGTCATCACCACGACGACAGGCCAGATCCGGCTGACCGGGCAGCTGCACTGGTCCGGCCACGCGCAGGCTCAGGTCACGTCCGGCGAGCTGGAACTGCTGCCGCCGGGCTGATCGGGGACCATGCTGATCGGGGACAATGCGGAACGCCGGCCACGCCGGTCACGCATCACCACAGCCTGGCGAGCATAATGTCAGCTGAACGGGCAGTAGACCGAAATGGAGGCACCCAGGGTGTTCGAGGCCGATGACATTCGCGAGTGGCGCGGCCAGAACGTGGTCGACGACTCAGGTTCGAAGATCGGCGAGCTCGAGGCGCTGTACGTCGATACCCGCACCGACCAGTACGAATTCGCCACGGTCAAGAGCGGCCTGCTGTCGCGGGCCCGGCTGGTGTTCGTCCCGCTGGCCGGGGCGAAGGTGGGCCCGGGCTACCTCAAGGTGGCGTTCCCCAAGAAGCTGGTGCGGGACGCGCCGTCCATCGACACCGATGGCGAGCTGCTGGCCACCGACGAGCCAGCGGTCTTCCGGCACTATGAGCTGCCATATGATGCGGGCGAGACCGAGCGCCTGCTGGCCCGCCGTTAAGCAGCGGCTCGGCAGGGAAGGACATCCAGCATGGCACTGTTCCTGTTCATCATTATCGTCGCGATCGCCCTGGGCATCCTGGGTGTCGTGCTGCACGGCTTGTTCTGGCTGCTGATCATCGGCATCGTGCTGTTCCTGGCCAACCTGGTGTTCGGCGGTGTCCGGTTCGGCAGGCGCCGCGGCAGCAAGCTGCCCCGCTAAGCGGTCAGGCCGCGGCGGCCAGCAGGGCGCGCTGGTGCGCCTGGCACCAGCGGCGAGCGCGGATCATCGTGCCGCCGTTCTCGTTCCATGAGTCGATGAAGCCAGCGTGCCCGGCCTGCACCCCCTGGGCGATGGTCGCGCAGTCCCAGTCGTGGTTGGCCACGACGGCCTCGGCCACCTCGATGCGCTCGGCCGCAGCCAGCCCGTACGCCTCCAGCAGCAGCCGGAACCGGGACAGCGCCCGGCCCTGCCTGAGGTCGGTGACGTCGCGCTCGTCGCGCAGCGGGCACCAGTAGCGGGCCGCGGCGGCGAGGTCCCAGCAGATGCCGCCCGGGCCGGCCAGATCGAAGTCGATCAGCGCCGCCGCCCGCCCGCCACGGAAGATGACGTTGGCCGGGTACACGTCGTTGTGGCTGACCAGGCCGGTGATGTAGCGGGCCGGGATGGGTCCGGGCCAGCAGTAACCAGCCGGGTTGAACGAGGCCACGGCCTGGTGGTAGCGGCGCAGCAGCCCGGCGATGCTGACCAGGGCCGCCTCGGTGAGCGTCTCCTCCGGCAGCGGCGCGGTGGCGGCCCGGCCCTCGATGTAGGTCAGCGTGTCGGTGGTGCCGTCCGTGGCCAGCAGCCGGGGAGCCCCGTCGAACCCGACCGCGGCCAGGTGGGCGAGCAGGGCGTGGGTCGCGGCCCGGTAGGGCGCGGCGGGCCGGCGCACGGTCTGGCCCACCCGGACGACCAGGCCGCGGTTGGCGGTACCACCGGTCAGCGGCTCTTCGGGCAGTGTTTCCCCGGGCAGTGTTTCCCCGGGCAGGGGCTCATCCGGCCTCCTCGAGAAGAGTGCGGGCGAGACTGGTGTGGGTGACCAGGCCATTGACGACCTTCCCTCGGAGAACGGCCAGCACCGATGAGCTCTTGGCCGATCCGTAGGCCACGGCGAGCACATTCGGGATCGAGGCGAGCACCGGTCCTGGCGTGACGATCATCCTGCTGTCGAGCGGGGTGGCCAGCGGCGCACCGTTGGCGTCGAAGAACGCCCCGCCGATGTCGGTGTGCACGCCGATCTTGGCCATGGCTTCGCGCTCGGCGGGGGTCAGCGCGTCGTAGATGGTGGACAACCCCGGCTGCCAGGCCCCGATGCTGAGCATCGCGATCGTGATCGACGGCACCAGCGCGAAGGCGTCGGCCACGTCGGGCTGGCGGCGGATCGCCGCCGCGGTCTCCGGGTCGGCCACGATCATCGGCGCGTAGAAGACGTGAGCCTTGCCGCCGCCGACCCGTGCCACCCCGCGCACCAGGTCCAGCAGGTCACTGCCGTCGGGATGCGGGACGGCCCCGGTGAGCTGGACGATCGGGCACGGCGGGAACCGGGTGAGCGCGGCGGTCAGCCCGCTCAGCGCCCGGGCCCAGGCCATGCCGAGCACGTCGTCCGGGGTGATGATGTCCATCAGCGCCTGCCCGGCGGC
>CAXUJF010000090.1:1764-9996 GCA_964250865.1 uncultured Streptosporangiaceae bacterium | reverse complement strand
CGGCGTTGCCGCCCTTGCCCCCCCCCCCCCTATACACCGGCGGGGCGCCCGGGGCCGCCAGGACTACCTCGGACGGCCGGTCGACGGACAGTCCAGGCATGTTACGCCCCATTCACCGATCGTAACGAGCGCTCGTTTGAGCGTCCAGACCTCAGTCTGGCACGAAACGCTCGGTCCGATCGGCCCGCCGTCCCCTGGGCCTGCTCATGCGCCTACTCGGCGCCCCTCGGGCCTGTTCGGCGCCCCTCGGGCCTGTTCGGCGCCCCTCGCGCCTACTCGGTGCCGTCGCCTTCGGCCAGGACCGCGGTGACAAGATCCCGCAGCGGCCCAACCAGACCGCGCTCGGCGACCTCGATGGAGTGGCTGCCGTCGCTGACCTGATACACCGGCCGGCCGGGATCCGGGTTGTAGGGCGGCGGCAACGCCAGGTTGGCCCGGTCCACTAGCTCACGCCAGCGGTCGGCGTCGGCGCGCTCCTCTGGCTGCACGCTCACGCGGCGGATGCTCCCGTCGCCGAGGATGCGCGTCACCTCGATGTTCACCGCTTTAGTGTGTCCGAAATCCGGCACCCTGACACCCCCTGAGCTGAAGAAGATGACTGGATTGCCGCGATCTCGCCGCAGGTGAGGGCGAAATGAGGCCCGACGGGCTGGCTCGCGGGGGATTAGAACGGCCCGCAGTGGGCATCGGAGGCGTCATGGCTGTACTTCGACTTGTCGCCCGGCCCATGCTGGCCTCCATCTTCATCGCCGAGGGGATCGACTCCCTGCTGCACCCGGACACCAAGGCTCCGGCCGCGGAAGCGGTGGTGCGACCGCTGGCCGAGCAGGTGCCGGTCGTACCCGACCAGGTTGAGCAGGCGGTGCGGCTGAACGGTGCGGTGCAGGCGGTAGCGGGCTCGCTCCTGGCCATCGGCCGGTTCCCCCGGCTGTCGGCGGCGGCCCTCGCGGCCAGCCTGATCCCGACCACCTACGCCGGGCACCGGTTCTGGGAAAGCGATGACAAGCAGGAACGCTCCCAGCAGAAGATCCACTTCCTGAAGAACGTGACCATCCTGGGTGGCCTGCTGATCGCGGCGGGCGACACGGCCGGGAACCCGTCCGTGGCCTGGCGGAGCCGGCACGCGGCCAAGACGGTCAAGCGGGAGGCGGCGCTGACCGCCAAGAGCGTGCAGGCCGCCTCGGCCAAGGCAGAAGCTCAGGCGGCCAAGGCCGCGGCCAAGACGTCGGCCAGAGCGGCCAAGGTGGCGGCCAAGGGCGGCGCCAAGGCGAGTAAGGCGGGCGGCAGGGCCGGGGCCACGGTGGGCAACACGGTGGGCAAGCTGACCGCGCTGCTGCCCGGGTAGATCCGGCCAGGTCAAGCTCGGCGTCAGGCGATCCGGCGGGCGTCAGGCGATCCGGCGGGCGCCGGGGCCGGGAACGGCGGTGACCTCACGCGGTGAGGTCAGATCGTGGCCGGCTTCGCAGCTGAGCCGCTGATGGACCGGTGCCCCGCAGTCGCGGTGGGTCATCACCACCGGCGAGCCCTCGGGGCCGGTCGCGTACTGGTCGCCCCAGTGCATCAGCGCGACCATGATCGGGTACAGGTCACGGCCCTTGGGGGTCAGCCGGTATTCGTGCCGGGCGCGCTGACCGGCCTCCTGGTACGGGACGCGGCGCAGCAGGTCGTCGTGCACCAGCCGGGACAGCCGGTCGCTGAGGACCTGGCGGGGCGCGCCGGTCCGCCGCTGCATGTCACCGAACCGGCGGACGCCGCTGAACGCCTCGCGGAGCACGAGGAACGTCCACTTCTCGCCGATGATTTCGACCGCGGCCCCCACCGCGCAGTTGGCCGGGTCGTAATCCAGGATCCAGGGCTGAGACATGTTCCCATGCTAAATCTAGTTGACAGACTCAGCAATCCAGGCCCATTCTGAGTCTGTGGATGGAACTCAGCTAGGTGGCCCAGAGTGGTTGCTCCGGACGGCCGAAGCGGCGGATGAGGACGCGCTCCAGGTATTTCTGACCGGGCTGTCGCTGCGCACCCGGTACCTGCGGTTCTTCGCGGGCGTGCTGCCGGTCACGCCGAAGTTCCTGGGCCGGATGACCGGGCGTATCACCGCGCGCGGCGAGTTCGTCGATGCGCTGGTGGTAACCGGCCCTGGAGTTCCCGGGCCGGTCATCGGACACGGGATGGCGACCGACAGCCGGGACGACGCCGGCCGGCCCGTGACCGAGCTGGGGGTGGTGGTGGCCGACGCCCACTAGGGTCGCGGGGCCGGGTCGGCTCTGATCCGCGCGCTGACCGCCCGGGCTCAGGCCCGGGGTGCGACCATGATCCTGATGGAGGTCCTGGCCGAGAACCGGACGATGCTCGCCCTGATCGGGCACTACTTCCCGGTGGCCCGGTACACGCACAGCGGGCCGTACGTTTCCGTCCACGTCCAGCTCCCCGTTGCCCAGGAGGAACCAGCCCGTGAGCCTGCCATCATCGCCCGCGCAGGAGACGTCGCCCGAGCCGAACCACCACGAGCCGGACCACCACAACAGGACGCGGACCTACCAGTGGGCTGACCCGTCGGTGTCGGCCGCGGTCGCGCGCGAGGTCGACGGGCTGACCTTCTTCCGGGAGATGGCGGCGGGCCGGCTGCCCCGCCCTCCGATCATGGAAACCCTGGGCCTGGATGCGGTGTCATTCGAGCCCGGTAAAGCGGTGTTCCAGTTCACCCCGGCCGAGTACCACTACAACCCGATCGGCTCGGTCCACGGCGGGGTCTACGCGACCGTCTGTGACTCCGCCTGCGGGTGCGCCGTGCACACCCTGCTGCCGGCCGGGGCGTACTACACCTCGCTGGACCTGTCGGTCCGTTTCATCCGGCCCATCACCTCCACCTCAGGCCTGCTGACCTGTGAGGGCACGGTGGAGAACATCGGCGGCCGTACCGCGCTGGCCACCGCCCGGCTGACCAACGCCGAGGGCAAGCTGTACGCCCACGCCACCAGCAACTGCCTGATCTTCCGGCCGTAGCTACTCGGGCAGCTTGAGGCGGTACACCCGACAGGCGTTGCCGTACATCACCAGGTCGGTGGTCTCGTCGTCGGGGCAGAGTGCCGCCACCGCGCGGGCGTTCTTGGCGATGCCGGGGATGCCGGGCCAGTCGGTGGCGAAGATCATCCGGCGGGTCAGCCGGCCCCAGTGGTGGTTGGCGTAGTACTCCCGGAGCCGGGACGGCGGCAGCCCGGACAGCTCGATCCACACCCGGTCGCTGGATAGGGCCATGAACGCGGCCGCGTCGTACCACCAGCCCCGGCCGCCGTGGGCCAGGACCAGGTTGAGCTGCCGGAAGTCGCGCAGCACGTCGTCCAGCACCACCGGGTCAGCGAACGTGTTGGACGCACCGGGGAACGTGCTGGTGCCGCAGTGCACGACCACCGGGATCCCGGCCGACTGGCACATCGCGTAGGCCGGGTACAGGGACCGGTCGTTGGCCGCGATCGCGGCGTGCACCGGGTGGATCTTCAGTGCGATCGCGCCCAGCTCCAGCTGGCGCTGCAGTTCGTCCTCGACCGGGTAATGCAGGTGCGGGTTGATGTTGGCCGCGAGCTTGATCCGGTCCGGGTTCCAGGCGGCCAGCGGCACCATGTCCTCGATGGCCTGGATGCCGGTCACCCGCGGGCTGTACTCGGCCAGCACCATGGCGACGTCCACGCCCTCGCCGGCCAGCAGCGCGTCGAACCGGGCCGGGACGACCGTGCCGTCGGTGTCGTAGAGGCTGTTGACCTGGTCCGCAGACCCGAAGTCCTTGGCCCATTCGTCCCAGGCCAGCTTGACCGTGGGACGGCGGGCCGGGTGCAGGTGGACGTCGATCAGCGGGCGGCCGTCCAGCATCAGGCGGTCCCCTCCGGGTCGCCCGGCCGGTCATCAGGCCCGGTGTCCGGCCGGGGCTGGTTGGCCAGCCGGACCCGGCCCTTGGCCACCAGCTTGCCCGCCTCGTTGCTGATGGCGACGTCCCACAGCTGCAGTCTCCGGCCCTGCTGCGCCGCCCGCGCCTCGACCTGCAGGCGCCCCTCGCGCACCGGGCGGGCGAAGTCGGTGAAGTTGTCCACGCCCACCGCGTACTGGCCGAGGTGGTAGACGGCGGCCGTGGCCCCCACGCTGGCGGCCGTCTCCACGGCGCCGGTGTACACCGCGCCGTGCACGATGCCCATGGGCTGGTGATGCTCGGGCCCGGCGTCGATGTGCCCGGTGAGCCAGGTGCAGCCCGCTTCGGCGTCACCGTCGTTACCGTAGTCGTCGATGATCAGGCCCAGAGCCCGCGTGAGCGGGGTCTGGGGCACGTCGCGAAAATTGAGCGTGGACACCGGGGCAGCTTAACCGGCCAATTCAAGCGCACAGGAAGGCGGGCGAATGATCGAGGCGGTCGTGTTCGACCTGGACGGGGTGCTCATCGATTCCGAGCCCGTCTGGGAGCATGTCCGGCGCGGCCTGGTCGCCGGGTACGGCGGCCAGTGGCCCGACGACGCCCAGCAGCGCCTGATGGGCATGAGCACCCCGGAGTGGGCCCGCTACCTGAGCCAGGACCTGGGCATCGGCCTGCCGCCGGACGAGGTGGCCCGGCTGGTCATCCGGGCCATGGCCGGGCAGTACCAGCACAACCTGCCGCTGCTGCCCGGTGCGGTGGAGGCGGTCCGGCGGATGGCGGACCGCTGGCCGCTCGGGCTGGCCAGCTCGTCACCGCCCGCGCTGATCCGCACCGTGCTGACCACGGCCGGGATCGCGCCGCTGTTCAAGGCGACGGTGTCGACCGAGGAAGTGGCGCAGGGCAAGCCCGCCCCGGACGTCTACCTGACCGTGGCGGCGCGGCTCGGGGTGGACCCGGACCGGGCCGCGGCGGTGGAGGACTCCAGCAACGGGCTGCGGGCGGCCGCCGCGGCCGGGACACACGTCATCGCGGTGCCGCGGCCGGAGTACCCGCCCGCGCCGGACGCGCTGGCCCAGGCCGAGCTGGTGCTGGGCGATCTGAACCAGCTCACGGTGGCCAAGGTGGCCGCGCTGGACCAGCCGTCCTAGCCGCCTGGGTCAGGCGTCCTGGTCGTCCAGGGACTGGACCAGGATCCGGGAGCCGGGCGGCGCGATCTTGGCGTAGTCGGCCGTCGCGGCCTGGGCCTCCGGGCTGGCCAAGCCGGTGTCCAGGGCGGCCCGGTCAGCGAAGTACAGCTCGGTGACGCGGTACCAGAGCGGGTCCCCGCCGTCGGCCTCGGAAATGATCCGGCCGGTCTCGACCTTCTGTGCGCCGGGAATGGCCCGGGCCAGCGGCATGTGCTGCTCCCGGTAGTGCAGGTCGAAGCGGTCCGGGTCGTCCGGCTGGGTGTACAGGACCACCAGTTTTACCGTCATGGCAGGGACGTTACCTCAGGACACCGCCTTCGGCCGGGGGTGCCGGGCGCCGCGAACGGCCTCTTGCAGTTCGTCGCGGGTCATCTTGGACCGGCCGGAGATCTCCAGTTCCCCGGCCAGCTGGGCCAGCTGGGTCTTGCTCATGGCCGACAGGTCCTCACTGGCCGGCTCGGTGTCCTTCTTGCGGCCACTGGCCCGGGCCGGTTCCCCGCTCTTCCGACTGCCCTTGCCCTTGGCCTGCTCCACGCTCTGGCGCAGCATCTCGGTCAGGTCGACGACCTTGGACGCGCGCGGGGCCGGCGCCGCGGCTTCGATCTCCTCGCCGTTGCGCTTGCTCTCGATGAGCTCCTCGACCCGCTCGCGGTAGCTGTCGTGGTACCGCTCCGGGTCCCAGTCGGTGGGCATCGACTCGATGAGCTGGCGGGCGATGGTCACCTCGCGCGGCTTGGCCGCGCGACCGGACGGCTCGTAGCCGGTGCCCTCGATCGGATCGCGGATCTCGTCGGCAAAGTACATGGTCTCCAGGGCCAGGATCTTCTCCTGCGGCCGCACCGCGACCAGGTACTCCTTGCTCCGCATGACCAAGGTGGCGATGCCGGCCCGGTTGGTGGCCGACATGGCCTGGTGCAGCAGCTCGTAGGAGCGGTCGGCCCCGTCGCCCCGGGGCGCCAGGTAGTAGGTGCGCTGGAAATACATCGGGTCGACCTCGGACAGGTCCACGAAGTCGGTGATGTCGATGGTCCGGGTCCGGCCCGGCTCGACCGACTCCAGCTCCTCGTCAGTGACCAGCACGTAGGTGTCGTCGTCCACCTCACGGCCCTTGACGATGTCCTTGAACGAGACTTCCTCGCCGGTCCGCTCGTTCACCCGCTTGTACCGGATGCGGTCGCTGGTGTCCCGCTGGAACTGATTGAAGTGCACGGTCCGGTCCTCGGTGGCGGCGTACAACCCGACCGGGATGTTGACCAGCCCGAACGCCAGCGCGCCACTCCAGATAACTCGCGCCATCACTCCTCCTGCCGATGCGCCCCTGGGGCGTGAGGGATTACTTCCCCGTCCGCACGCCCTTGATCATTGATTCTGCCTGGTCGCTTCGCGGACCAGACCGATCGGGGGCCGGCCGGATCAGAACCGGTGGGAGGTCAGCGAGTCGGCGCGGTCGTTGCTGCTGGCCGGCAGCCGCTGGGCCCGGGCCTGCATGATCAGCCGTTGCACGGTGTAGGTGACCGCGAGGTAGAGCAGGATGGTCGAACCGGCCAGGCCGCCGTTGGGGTTGTGCGGGTCGATAGGGAAGTCGATACCGAAGTGCGCGGCAAAGCTCAGCACCCACAGCAGGCCGGTCAGCCAGTTGTCCTTGCGCCAGGGTCATGCCGGACTTCCCCCGCTGCCTCCGGCTTAAATGCACATTGCATCGATATATGCAGTGATCGTTCTTTCGGGCGGTGCAGTGCAGCTATCTACTCCTGGTCGCCCAGGGATAGCATTGTGCGGTACGGGAAGTTGTTGTTATGGCCAGAGAGCGTGAAACCGGTGCCCGAGCCAGCCAGTCCCATCGTGCGCCGCAGGCGGCTGGCCGCCGAACTGCGGCGGCTGCGCGAGCGGGCCGACCTGACCGGTGATTTCGTCGCCGACCGGATGGGCTGGTCCGCCAGCAAGGTGTCGCGCATTGAAAACGCCCATACCGCACCGCGCCCAGCCGAGATCCAAAAGCTGCTGTTGCTGTACGGCATTGAGGGATCGTACGCCGACGAACTGCTGGCCCTGGCCCAGGAAGCCAAGCGCAAAGGCTGGTGGAAGGCCTACTCCGACGCCTTGCCCGGCCCGCACACCAGGTTCATCGGCCTGGAGGCCGAAGCCACCGCCACCTCGGTCTGGTCCCCCGAGGTCGTGTCCGGCCTGCTCCAGGCCGAGGACTACGCGCGCGAGGTGATCAGGACCGCGAACGGGGCCGCGCCGCCCGGTGAGGTCGAACGCCGGGTCGAGGCGCGCATGGTGCGGCAGCAACTGCTGCAGCGGGATCCGCCGTTTGAGTTAACTGCTGTTATCGACGAGTCTGTCCTGATGCGCCGGATCGGCGACGAGCAGGTTATGGCCCGCCAGTTGGACCGATTGCTCGAGGTGTCCGAGTACCCGCATCTCAGCCTGCGGATCCTGCCGCTGGACGGCGCGCACCCGATCGTCGCGGGCGGCTTCATCCTGTTGCAATTCGGCGCGGTACATGAAGTCACCTATCACGACGTCGCCTACATCGAGCACGTCACCGACAGCCTTTACATAGAAGCCGAACGGGACACTTTTCAATACCTTAATAGCTTCAGGCGGCTGAATGAGGCGGCGCTCGACAAGCGGGCATCGCGCGAAAGAATGGCCCGCGCCCGGCGGGACTGGGAATTACGGAATTGCTCCGTTCACCCGTTGGCGAGATAACGCCGGCCGGAGAGTTTTTGCCAACGATCCGAGACAAATTATTATATAAATAAAGCCATGACCAGTGTTAACGTGTTAGATTAGCTGAAATGGTACATACAGGTCACCGCTAACGACACGGGCCGCCCCGGGCCCCAATTGATGGCGGCGAGGTCGGGATTATCGCGGGCGGCGCCAGCGTCACGCTGTTCCACCGCATTGAGCGACGGCCAGCGACTAAGCTGAGTTTATTCACCGCGTACCCGAGCGGGAATTGATGCTCTACCGCACTCCCGACCAGAGGTGTGAAAAAGATGCGTGCTGTCAATAAGCCAGACGCTGAGCTATTCGGCGCTGACCTGGACACGGCCAGCTGGCGGAAGGGTTCGCGCTGCGCTCACGGCGACTGCGTCGAGGTCGGGTCACGCCCGGCCGCAGCGGTGCCAGCCG
>CAXUJF010000090.1:0-1664 GCA_964250865.1 uncultured Streptosporangiaceae bacterium | reverse complement strand
GCCGCGACCGTGGCCGTCCGCGACACCAAGCACCGCGGCGCTGGCCCCAGCCTGGTCTTCACGCCGGATGCGTGGCGCTTGTTCGTGGCCGGGGTCAAGCACGGGGGCGCGACCCATTAGGTACTCCAGCCCGCCCCCGCCCGTAACCGTTCGCGTCCCGGCACCGGACGGCGCGGCGATCAAGTTCCGTTCGGACCAGGGAAAGTGGTACAAGGGGGGCGTGGACCAGCTTCGGGTGTCGGTTTCCGGCGGAGACTCGTATATCGTCGTCGCGCTAGCGGGCGAGTCCGATGTCTATACCTACGACCAGTTGCGCGGGGCGCTGGAAGCGGAGGCAGGCAAGGGGTCGGCGCTGCTGATCGTGGACCTGGCCGGGCTCGAGTTCATGGATTCCACCGGAGTGCAGGTGCTGCTGGACATCAGGGTCCTGATGAACGAGCACGGCGGCAAGCTGGTGCTGGCCCGCCCGCAGAACACGGTGGCCCGGGTACTCAACCTGGTGGGCGCCGATCAGCTGATCCCGGTCTACCCCTCGATCGAAGAAGCGATCGGGACGCCGCGGAGCTGAGCGCTCAGGAGCCGGTCTTACCGGAGTACTTGGCCACCTCGGCCGTCAGCTGGCTGGCCGTCAGCGGGCCGTCGTGCGACCAGAGGGTCTTGCCGGACGCGCTGATGAGGTCGAACCAGGGCTGATCCTGGACACCGTAGCCGTCGGCCAGGCGGCCGGTGGTATCCAGGCCGATGGGATAGTCCAGCGGCCCGGCCAGGCCCTTCAGGTAGGCTTGCGCGGTATCGGTACCCGGCTCGGTGACCGCTTCGTCCACGCCGGTGACCGCGGGCAGATTCTTCGCCGTGGCCGTCTTGGCGTAGTCGTTGAGCGCGATGAGCTGAGACTTGAGGTCCATGGTCTCGGTCAGCCAGGTGGCGAAGAAGGCCACCAGGTGCGGCTTACCCGGCTCGAGGGTCACCGTGGGGCCACCCGTGGCGCTGTCCAGCTTGGCCTGGTCGTGCGGGGTCTGGCCGCTGATGTAGGCCAGCGACTGGGCGTGGGTCAGCACCGGGTGACCCGGCAGCACGCTGGCCAGCTCCTGGGCGATGACCTGGGCCGACTGGGTGATGCTGGAGTACGCCATCGGGGTCAGGTAGACCACCCGCTCCCGGCCCTGCGGGTCGATCACGTACAGCGCCGGGGTGTGGTCGATCTGGTCGCCGACGACCTTGGCGTAGATGTTGAACGACTTCCAGGTCGACTTGAGCTGCGGCAGTGAGCCGGTGAGGAAGTCCCACCGGTTCACCATGTTGTGGACGCGGGAGTAGGCCAGCACGTTCGAGGTGGCGATGGCCTCGGGGTTGGCGTCGATCCCCAGCAGCTGAACCTGATTACCGGCCTGGCCCAGCATCTGCGTGGCTTCCAGCATGGCCAGGGTGGTCAGCGGGCAGACCGTGGTGCACTCGGAGTCGACGAACCCCAGCAGCACAGCCTTGCCGCGGAACTGGCTGAGCGACATGGCCTGGCCGAACTGATTGGTCAGCTTGACGTTGGGCGCGGCCTTGGTCCCGAGCGACGTACCCAGATCCAGGTTCGGGTTGGAGGCGGCCGCGCTGGAGCTGGGCGACGCGGCGGCCGAACTGCCGCTGCCGCCGCTGGAACAGCCGGCCAGGGC
>CAXUJF010000089.1:0-15300 GCA_964250865.1 uncultured Streptosporangiaceae bacterium | reverse complement strand
GGGCGCCCCCCCCCGGGCCCGGCCCGGGCCCGCGGCCGGGACGCGGTCTGGCCGGTCGAACTGCCGCGGGCCCGGGCCCGGGACGGCCTGGTGGCCGACGGCCTGGTCGACGCCCTCCCCGACGGGCAGTACGCCCTGCCGGTGTTAGCCCGGCCGACGTGAACGCCTTGGTGCGTACCACCCCGGCCCATACCGCCCCGGCTCTGGCCAGACCCGTTCCATACTCTCAGCCCAGGCGGAGGGCCTCGGCCGGGACCAGGCTGGCCGCACGCAGCGCCGGGTACAGCCCCGCCACCGCCCCGGTTACCACCGCGACGCCGCTCGCGCCGAGCAGGACTGGCACCGGCACGACCGCGTCCCAGTTCCGGGTCGCGGCGTAGACCGTGGTGGCGAACCCGCCGAGGATCGCGCCGGCCGCGCCCCCGCCGCCGGCCAGCACGATCGCTTCGGCGGCGAACTGGGCCGCCACGTGGAGCCGTCGCGCGCCGAAGGCCCGCCGTAGGCCGATCTCAGCGCGCCGCTCGAGCACCGCGATGACCATGACGTTGGCGATGCCGATGCCGCCGACCAGCAGTGCAACCCCGCCGAGGGCGAGGAAAAGCCCGCTGACTGCGGCCGTGGCGTCGGCCCGGGCCGTCAGCGCGGTGACCGGGTCGGCCACCGACACACTCTGCGGTGCGGCCGGATCCGCGGTGGCAGGCAGAACGGCGGCGACCGCGGCGATGCTGGCCGGGGCGGCGCGCACGTAGACCTGAACCGGCGCCGCGGTGGCGTGCAGCAGCCGATGCGCTACCGGGAACCCGATCAGCGCCGTCTGGTCGAGGTCGGCGGCCAGCGGAACGGGCCGCATGATGCCGATGACGGTGAACCAGCGCTGACCGAGCCAGACCTGAGCCGTACCGTCGGAGCGGTCCACGCCCAGCGCGGCCGCCGCGTCCGCGCCCAGGACCACGGCCGGGTACCGCGCCGTGGCGGCGTCGAGGAAGGCACCCTGCGCCATCCGGCCCTGCAGGCTGCGCAGCAGGCCGGCGTCGGCCGAGTACACCGTGATCGCGTTGGTGTTCGCCGTGGAGATGCGGTCGTTCCGGTACACGTTCGCGTTCACGTCGCCAATGGCCGACACGCCGGTGACCGCGCCGATACGGGCCGCCATGGCCGGCGCCTGGGGCGGCAGCGTGGCCGCCTGCCCGCTTTCCGACTGGTCCGGGGTCACGGTGAGCAGGTTGGTCCCGAGCGCGTCGATCTGCGCGACCAGTTGGGCCCGGCTGGAACCGGAGATACCGATCACCGCCACCATGGTGGCGATGCCGAGGGCGACGCCGACCGCGGACAGCCGGGCCCGGGCAGGCCGGGGGCCCAGGCCTCGGACGGCGCGGGGCCAGACGTCCGCCCCCCGCAGGCGGCTCACGGGATCCGCCGCCGGCTCCCGGGCGTCGCGCGCCCTCACGCCGACCCGCTGTCGTGCTCGATCTGGCCGTCGCGCAGGCGGATCACTCGGCGTGTGGCCTGCGCCAGCTCCAGGTTGTGGGTCACCACCAGGATTGTTGTTCCGCGCCCGTTCAGCTCGGCGAGCACGGTGAGGATGCCGTTCCCGGCCGTCGAGTCCAGGCTGCCGGTCGGCTCGTCGGCCAGGATGATGGCGGGCTGCCCGACCAGGGCACGGGCGATGGCCACGCGCTGGCACTCGCCTCCGGACAGCTCGGCCGGGCGGTGACCGGCCCGGTCGGCCAACCCGACGTCGGCCAGCGCGGCGGCGGCCGCCCGATGCCGCTGCCCTGCGGGGACGCCCCGGTACAGCAGGCCGGCCGCCACATTGCCGAGCGCGGTCAGGCCGGGCATCAGGAAGAACTGCTGGAACACGAACCCGATGCGGGTGGCCCGGACACCGGCCAGAGCCCGGTCCCGCAGCCCGTCGACGGCCAGCCCGGCCACCCGGACGCGGCCGGTGGTCGGGCGTTCCAGCGTGCCCGCGATGGCGAGCATGGTCGACTTGCCCGATCCGGACGGCCCCACGACCGCGGCGAACTCACCAGCCCCGATCGTCACCGTCACCGACCTCAGCGCGGCCACCGGCGGCGATCCCTGGTGGACCTTGCTGACCTCGATAAGCTCCAGCGCGTTCGCCGTGACGTTCGCTGGGCCGTCTGCTGGGCTGTTCACTGGGCCGTTCATTAGGCCGCCACCACCTTCGTGCCCGCCGTGATGCCCCTCCCGCTGACCTGGACCTGCCCCCCGGCGAACAGGCCGGTGGTCACGCCGACGAGGTGATGGGCGCCGGACGGCGTGACCACCTCCAGCCCGTAACCGCCGCCCGCCAGCGCGAGCAGGGCGGTGACCGGGACGGCCAGCACGCCGCGCACGGCCTGGACGGTCAGGGACACCTGCACCTGGATGTCCACGCCGGCGCCGGTGGCCCGCGGCTGCTCGGGCGTCACCGAGAGCTGGCTCGGTCCCACCGCGGCGATCCGGCCGGGGGTGCGGGCCTGGGACGGCAAGATGATCGAGACGGCTTCACCGACGCTGGCCGGCGGCAGACCGGGGGTGACCGGGACCGTGACGGTCCGCTGGACGGTCATCACCTGGTACGGCTGCTGGTCGCCCGAGGCGCCCTCGCCCGCCGCGACGTTCATCCGGCCGATCAGGACGGCATCCGGCAGGAAGATCACCTGGCCGAGCGGGATCAGCCCGGTCACGGGCAGGCCGCGGTCGGCCTGCCAGCGCTCCACAGCGTCCGCAGTGAGCAGGTCGTAGTGTCCGGTCGGCGCGGTGAGCAGGCCCTCGGCGAAGTGCCCGGTGATGAGCGCGGCCTGAAGCTGGCGGACGTCCTGGCCGCCGGTCATGCCGAGCCCGAACGGCCGCCACGCGGGCGTGGAGCCGGTCATCAGCGTGACCGGGGTGTCGTCCACCCGGTACAACGTGTCCCCGGGTCGGATCGCGCTACCCGGTCGCGGCAGCCAGGTGTAGGTTCCCGGCAGCTGGTTGACCACCGGGCGGGCGGCCGCGTAGCCGAGGGTCCCGCCGGTCAGCGCGGCGGCGACCAGGTCGGTCCGTACGACCGTGGCCGTGGCCGGCCGTGGCTGGGCCGCGGCCGTGGCCGGGGCGCTCTGGCCGCCCCGTACCGACAGGGTCACCACCATGCCGGTCATGGCCGCCGCCGCCAGCAGGACTGGCAGCGCGACCCCCCTCATCCCCCGGCTCACGGGCCGGTACCGTCGTCGTGCACATCCGCGGGCAGGAAGTGACGGCAGGCCTGGTCGGCCGCGCGGAACTGCGGCGCGTACCGGCCGAAGTCGCTGCTGATGCCGGGTACGTGGCCCAGGCTTACCGTGCCGGTGGTCGTCGGGTCGAGCATGCCGATGTCGTGGTTGCGCATGCAGCGCGCGTACCTGGTCAGCGCGGCCAGGTCCGGGGCCGCCCCGGGTGCCTGCGCGGCCGCCTTCTGTTCTCCGATGGCCGCGATGAGATGGTCGCAGGCCGCGTAGGCCGCGGCGGTGGACGCGTCCCGGGTGGGCAGGTCCAGGGTGAGCCCCGCGTGCCCGGGCCGGTGGTACGGATCTGACATCTGGACCCCGTGGCCACGCATGCACCGGGTGAAGGCGACCATGGCCCGGTCGCTCTGCTGCTGGGTGAGCGGCTGCCCCGGAGGGGCGCTGCCGCTGTGGCCGGGCAGGCTGGCCACGGCCGAGCTGACCTGACCGCCCCCCGTCGAGCAGCCGGCCAGGAGCACCCCGGCCAGCAGCACCCCGGCCAGGGACTGCAGACGATAACGCATGAGACCTCCAACGCTCCGGCATCCGCCGGTCACCAGCAGTGGTACTCGGCCGGCCGTCACACCCCGGTCACAGCCGGACACCACGTCCGAGCTCCGGCCGGGCCGTAACGCGGGGTTGCCGCAGCCCGGACCAACCCAGAGCAGCCCTGGGCCCCCCGCGCTTGGCCCCGCTTGTGATGGTGGTGTGACCCCGGCTGCGGCACGATGACGGTATGCGGGTGCTCGTGGTCGAAGATCTTGCCGAGCTGGCCGACGACATCGCCGACGGCTTGCGCGACCACGGGATCGGCGCGGACGTGGCCTACGACGGGTCAGCCGCCTTGGAGAAAGCGCTGCTGACCACCTACGACGTGGTCGTCCTGGACCGCGACCTGCCCCGGATTTCCGGCGACGCGGTCTGCGCCGCCCTGGTCGGCTCGCCTTCGCAGGCGCGCATCCTCATGCTGACGGCGGCGGGCACCGTAGACGACCGGGTGGACGGCCTCAACCTGGGCGCGGACGACTACCTGACCAAACCGTTCGCGTTCGCTGAACTGGTCGCCCGGGTCCGCTCGCTGGCCCGGCGCAGCCCGGCCGCCGCCCCGGTGATGACGCGCGGCGACATCGTGCTGGACCGGGCCAGACGGCGGGCCAGCCGGGCCGGGCGCTCGGTGCCGCTCAACCGCAAGGAGCTGGGCATCCTGGAGGAACTACTGGTCGCCGACGGAGGAGTCCGCAGCGCCGAGGACTTGTTCGAGCGGGTCTGGGACGAGAGCGCCGACCTGTTCTCGCGGACGGTGACCGTCACCATCGCCCGGCTCAGGCGCAAGCTCGGCCCGCCGGACCCGATCGAGACCGTCGTCGGCGTCGGCTACCGCCTGCCATGAGCCGTGTCCCGAGATGGCCCCGCTGGCCGCAGAGGGTCAGGCTGAGGCTCGCCCTGCTCTACGCCATGCTGTTCCTGCTGTCCGGCTCGATCCTGCTTGCGCTCACCTACGGCCTGGTCGCGGCGAGCCTGCCCTCGACCAGCGCCACCGCGACCAGCTCGAGCACCGCCCTCGACCAGAAGCCGTCCAAGCTGACGCTCGCCTGCAAGCAGCCGCACCCCGATCCCGGCACGGTGCTCCAGTGCAAACGGGCCTTCGACGCCGGTGCCAAGGCCGCCGCCGACAGCGTGCGCCAGCGAGCCCTGGACAGTCTGGTGATCTTCTCCCTGGCCGGCCTGGGTTTGATGACGGTCGTTTCCGGCGGCCTGGGCTGGTATGTCTCCGGCCGGGTGCTGCGCCCGGTGCGGATCATCACCGAGACGGCCCGCCGCGCCTCCGACCAGCACTTGGGGGAGCGGCTGGCCCTGACCGGCGCTCAGGACGAGTTCAAGGAGCTCGCCGATACGTTCGACGACATGCTGGAACGCCTCGATGCCGCGTTCTCCGCGCAGCGCCGGTTCGTCGCCGACGCCTCGCACGAGCTGCGCACCCCGCTGACCGTGATGCGGACCGCCATCGATGTCGCGCTGGCCAAGCCGAACAAGACCACTGAGCAGCTGGAGGACATGGCCGCCCGGGTCCGCCGGTCCATCGACCGGGCCGAGGCCATGATCGAGGCGCTGCTGGTACTGGCGAGCAGCGACCAGGGCGCGGCCGAGCGCGAGCTCCTCGACCTGTCGGCCGTGGCCGAGGACGCCCTGGAAGTGGCCGCCCCCGGCATCGTCGGCCTCGGGCTGACCGTGCGGGCCGAGCTCGCCCCGGCCCAGGCCACCGGCGACCAGCAGCTCGTCGAGCGGATGGTGTGGAACCTGGTCGACAACGCGGTGCAGCACAACCAGCCGGGCGGCTGGATCACGATCGCCACCGGCCGCGTGGCGGACAAAGCCTTCCTGTACATCGCCAACAGCGGCGCCCTGGTCCCCCCGGACGCGGTCCCCACGCTGTCCGAGCCGTTCCGCCGCCTCGGCCCCAAGGGCCCGGATGGCGTCGGCCTGGGCCTGTCCATCGCCCGTTCGGTCAGCGCCGCCCATGGCGCCGAGCTGGACGTGCGCAGCCGGCCTGAGGGTGGCCTCGCCATCCGCGTGACCCTCGCTGCTGGCCCTTCAGCCTCTCCGTAACCATGCGGGGGACCGCGGGGACCGCGGACAGAAAACGGGGCGCCGGCGCCCGGGGGGGGGCGGGGGGGCCGTCTTTCGTGCTTTCGGCCGGGATGAGCCGGCCGGCCGGCTGGCTAGGCCTGCGGGGTGCTTTCGCCGCTGCTGGCCGACTCGATCTCGGCCGGCGGGGCGTCGGGCACCGATTCGGGCTTGGCCACACCGGTGAAGGTGAACTTGGCCGTCGGCCCCTCACCATCAGCGTCGACGATCACGATCTGACCCGGACGGAGCTCCCCGAACAGGATCTTCTCCGACAGCGAGTCCTCGATCTCACGCTGGATCGTGCGGCGCAGCGGCCGGGCCCCGAGCACGGGGTCGTAACCACGCTCCGACAGCAGCTGCTTGGCTCCCGGACGAAGCTCCAGACCCATGTCACGGTCCTTGAGCCGCTCATCGACCTTGCCCACCATCAGGTCCACGATCGTGAAGATCTCGTCGCGGGCCAGCTGGTGGAAGACGATGATGTCGTCGACACGGTTGAGGAACTCCGGCCGGAAGTGCTGCTTGAGCTCTTCCTGCACCCGGCTCTTCATCCGCTCGTACGAGCTGTGCGACTCATCGGCCTTGGCGAACCCGACCGACACACCCTTGGAGATGTCCCGGGTACCCAGGTTCGTGGTCATGATGATCACGGTGTTCTTGAAGTCCACCGTCTTGCCCTGGGCGTCGGTCAGGCGACCGTCTTCCAGGATCTGCAGCAGCGAGTTGAAGATGTCCGGGTGGGCCTTCTCGATCTCGTCGAACAGGACCACCGAGAACGGCCGGCGGCGAACCTTCTCGGTCAGCTGGCCGCCCTCTTCGTACCCGACGTAGCCGGGCGGGGAGCCGAACAGCCGCGAGACGGTGTGCTTCTCCATGTACTCGCTCATGTCGAGCTGGATCAGCGCGTCCTCGTCGCCGAACAGGAACTCGGCCAGCGTCTTGGACAGCTCGGTCTTACCGACACCGGACGGACCGGCGAAGATGAACGAACCGCCGGGACGCTTCGGGTCCTTCAGGCCGGCCCGGGTCCGCCGGATGGCCTGCGACAGAGCCCTGATCGCGTCGTTCTGGCCGATGACCCGCCGGTGCAGCTCATCTTCCATCCGCAGCAGCCGCTGGGACTCTTCCTCGGTCAGCTTGAACACCGGGATGCCGGTGGCCGTGGCGAGGACCTCGGCGATCAGCTCCTCGTTCACCTCGGCCACGACGTCCATGTCGCCGGCCTTCCATTCCTTCTCCCGGGTGGCCTTCTTGGCCAGCAGCTGCTTCTCGTTGTCGCGCAGCGCTGCGGCCTTCTCGAAGTCCTGGGAGTCGATGGCCGACTCCTTCTCCCGGCGGACCTGAGCGATCTTCTCGTCGTAGTCCCGCAGGTCCGGCGGAGCGGTCATCCGGCGGATGCGCATCCGCGAACCGGCCTCGTCGATCAGGTCGATCGCCTTGTCCGGCAGGAACCGGTCGCTGATGTAGCGGTCGGCCAGCTGGGCCGCGGCCACCAGAGCCCCGTCGGTGATGGACACCCGGTGGTGCGCCTCGTACCGGTCCCGCAGGCCCTTGAGGATCTCGATCGTGTGCGAGATCGTCGGCTCCGCGACCTGGATCGGCTGGAACCGGCGCTCCAGCGCGGCGTCCTTCTCCAGGTACTTGCGGTACTCGTCCAGCGTGGTGGCGCCGATCGTCTGCAGTTCACCCCGGGCCAGCATCGGCTTCAGGATGGAGGCGGCGTCGATCGCGCCTTCCGCGGCACCGGCCCCGACCAGCGTGTGGATCTCGTCGATGAACAGGATGATGTCGCCGCGGGTGCGGATCTCCTTGAGCACCTTCTTCAGCCGCTCTTCGAAGTCACCGCGGTACCTCGACCCGGCGACCAGGGCGCCCAGGTCCAGCGTGTAGAGCTGCTTGTCCTTGATCGTCTCGGGCACTTCGCTCTGCACGATCTTCTGGGCCAGGCCCTCGACCACGGCGGTCTTGCCCACACCGGGCGCACCCACCAGGACCGGGTTGTTCTTGGTCCGGCGCGAGAGCACCTGCATCACGCGCTCGATTTCCTTCTCGCGCCCGATGACCGGGTCCAGCTTGCCCTCCCGCGCGGCGGCGGTCAGGTTGCGGCCGAACTGGTCCAGCACCAGCGACGTGGACGGAGCGGACTCGGCCGACGTGCCGGCCGACGCGGGCTCCTTGCCCTGGTATCCGTGCAGCAGCTGGATCACCTGCTGGCGGACCCGGTTCAGGTCAGCGCCCAGCTTGACCAGAACCTGCGCGGCGACCCCGTCGCCCTCGCGGATCAGGCCCAGCAGGATGTGCTCGGTACCGATGTAGTTGTGCCCGAGCTGCAGCGCCTCGCGCAGCGACAGCTCCAGCACCTTCTTGGCCCGCGGGGTGAAGGGAATGTGACCCGAGGGTGCCTGCTGTCCCTGGCCGATAATCTCCTCGACCTGCTGGCGAACGGCCTCGAGACTGATCCCCAGAGATTCCAGGGCCTTCGCCGCCACGCCTTCACCCTCGTGGATGAGGCCCAGCAGGATGTGCTCGGTACCGATGTAGTTGTGATTGAGCATCCTGGCTTCTTCTTGCGCCAAGACCACAACCCGCCGCGCTCGGTCGGTAAACCTCTCGAACATATCGTTGCTCTCCTCACAGCGCGGTCCAAGCAGGTGCGCGAACGATTGCCCTGCCTGTCCGCATGGTAGCCGCGTGCCCAGCGGTGCGCCTTTGTGCCGTAGGTCCTACGGTAAAAGTTCCCCGGATGGGTCACGTTCATCCCATCAAACAGCGTCAACGCCTTGTGGTGTTCCCGCTACGCCGGAAGCGAACGGCAGATCGGACTGCGGACGCTGCCAGCGATAACTACGCTGCGGCGCTACCCCAGTTCGGGCGGGGAAACCACGGCCCAGCCGGGCGTACCCGGCCGTTCCGGGCCGGTCGATGCCACATCGGCCACTTCTGCCCGGCGCGTCTCATTTGGCCACGTCCGCCACTTGGGCCACGTCCGCCACTTCGGCCACGTCCGCCACTTCGGTCACGTCCGTCACTTCGGTCACACTGGCCCCGTTCGCCCCGGGAGCGCGCCGCAAAAAGGGCAAGCTCTCCGCGCGCAGCGGAGAGCTTGCCCGAGGCAGCCGGTGATGGCCCGTGCTGGCCGTTGGCACCGAGACGGTGAGGTTGAAGGGCTGGAGCCCGCCGGAGCGTGCTGCCCGGTGGGCCGGCAGGCCGGCCGATGCCACGGCCAGGACCAGCTGGAGCGGCCACGCCTGGGGAAGGCCGCCGGGACGGCAGGAGCTCCGTCCCGTGAAAGCTGCGTTTAGTGCGAGGCCTCGTACTCGGAAACGATTGACGCGGGAATGCGGCCACGCTCGTTGACGTGGTAACCGCGCTGCTTCGCCCACTCGCGGATTTCCGCACTGCGCTGACGGCCGGGCCCGGTGCGCGGACGGCGACGGCGCGCCGGTGCACTTACTTTGCGGGCCTTATCGATGTAGAGGGTCAGCTCTTTGCGGATCTTGTCGGCGTTGGCCGAACTTAGGTCGATCTCATACGAGCTGCCATCAAGACCAAACGATACGGTCTCGGTCGCCTCTCCGCCGTCAAGATCGTCAACGAGAAGCACCTGAACCTTCTGTGCCATGGAACCAGCCCTTCTGTGGATCACACATATTTCAGATACTGAAGATATACCCATCATGTTGCCGTTGCCAATTCAGGTCGGTCAGCAAGATTGGCGTGTTACGGCGAACTCAGCTTGTCCGGTTCCAGCAGAGGCTGAAACTACTTAACCGCCCGATGTAACTCTCCGTAATCAGAGCTTGAGAGAGCAGTTAGCATTACCGACAGCGCCATGCCGATTGCTGTGCCGAGCGTGATCTCGGTAACTTTGAGGCGATTCTAAGTGCGGCCTCAGGATCAACGCAGGACCGCCCTGATCTAGTTCCCGGCGGCAAAGACTTAGTGCGGCGAACCGTGCTCGCCAGCTGCTCGTCTTGCCTGATCAGGCTCATCGCCGTTTCCCGCTGGCTTCCCCACTGCGTTCTCATCTGAGCGGACGGCGGATGGCGCCTCGTTGACGTCGATAATTCCGTTCTTACCGGAAATATCTGCTTCGCGGCGGGTGCCTTGCTGCACTCTACGCTTCGGCGCCATCTCACGGCGCATCAACAGGACAAGTCCGACGATGAACGCGGCGCAAACAACCGCTGGTGGAGTGAGCGCCGCCAGATCGTTCAACAAGACGCTTCCTCTCTACCGTTTTTACACATCCGCTGGTGAACCGCTGCGCTCTGCCACCATGCATGTGCTTAACGCAAGTGTATGAAATCGATTGTGACGCACTCATATGTGGACCGCTACTGCGGTCCGGCTAAATCCGCCCGACCCGAGATGCAGTTTTGCCGACCCGCCCGGTGCACCACGACTTCCGCGTTACGGCCGGGCGCCCTGAGCCGAGGCCCCGGCCGCGGGTGCGGACGGCGCTGGATATGTCCCACCACCCGGCGGAATCCGTGGCCGTCTCGTCCCGGTTCCATTGTCGCTCATGGCCGGTCGCCCCGTTCCCGTCACCCTGCCGCGGCCCGGGCCGCCCCTCTTTCAGGAGCTTCCGTGCAGGTCAGCGCCATTGCCGCCAAGTGGCCGCGGCCGACCGCGCCCGGGCCGGGTCGGCCGTACGTGCCGGTGCGGCCCGGTGCGGTCTGGTGTTCCGGCTTTGGCCCGGATCGGACGTGGCAGGATCGAACCCGGCCGCCGTCCCCCCGGCGGCCGGGTGAGAGGGGATAAGAAACGGCAATGTTCCACGCCGATCTGCACATCCACTCGAAGTTTTCCCGCGCGTGCAGTAAAGACTGCGACATCCCGCATCTGGCCGCCGGGGCCTGGCGCAAGGGCATCACGGTCGTAGGCACCGGCGACTTCACTCATCCCGCTTGGGCGGCAGAACTGAAAGAAACTCTGGTGCCTGCGGAGTCCGGCCTGTTGCGGCTGCGGCCCGATCTGGAAAGAGATGTGCGGCTGCGTGTGCCTGCAGCGTGTAACCAGCCGGTGCGTTTCATGCTCTCGGTAGAGGGTTCTTGCACAAGTGTCAACCTCCCTGTAGGGTGCCTGACGTGGGCATTTCTGGTGAGGGAGACACGATGGCTCAAGTACGTGACCAGCGACGCAACACGGCTGATAATGGCGCCATGGCTACATCGGTAGGGATCTTGTACCGCGTCAGCAGTGACGGGCAGGATGAGGAAAACCAAGTGCCCGAACTAGAGGCTCACTGCGACGAGCGCGGCTACCGGATCAACCGCCGCTACACGCTGCACGACAAGAGCGCCTATCACGGTGAGCACGAAGAAGACCTAGCTCAAGTTCTGGAAGATGTCTCCAAGGGCATCATCAAAATCGTTGTCATCGCTCACAGTTCCCGCATAGACCGGCGTGACCCGGACATTGCCGCCTTCTACCATATGCTTATCAAGCGGGCAGGCGGCCAGCTCGAATCGGTGCGCGAACCCATGTTCGGCAAGGATGACATCTCCGGCCGCGTGCTCACCATGCTTGCCCAGTGGGGCAACCACGAATACTCAAAAAGCCTGTCAGGCCACATACGTGCCGGGCACAACCGGGTCAGAGCCAACAGGGCGAACGGTACCGGCCTACTAGGACGGGCGCCGTTCGGCTATGAGATTCAAGGCGCCAAGTATCACAAGGTTCTAGTGCCTACTCCGCTGGGCTTGAAGTACGTTCCGCTGATGTTCAGCCGGATTATCAACGGTGACTCGCTGGCCACCGTTGCCCGCTGGCTAAACGATGAGAGCGTGCCTACCTCTTGCAAGACCAACAACCGGCGCCAGGCAACACAAGGCAAGTGGACGGCCAGCACTGTCCGTGCGGTCATCCGCAACACGGCCTATAAGGGCCAGATGCGAGACAGCAACCATGACGTTGTGGGTACCTGTAAGGCCATGGTCAGCGCGTCTGTGTTCCGCCAGGCGGCCGAGAGGCTAGACAAGTTCCCGAAGCGTGGGCCAGAGAACATAGCTAACAAAGCTCTCCTGATCTCGCATCTGTTCTGCGTCAAGTGCAAGTCGCCTATGTACAAGGTCACTGGCGGGGCAACAGTCCCCTACTACCGGTGCTCGGGGAAGCTCGCTGAAGATCGCAAAAGCTGTGTAATGCTCCGTATACCCGTCCTAGACGATCTGGTCAACGAGGCCATGTGTGCCGATGACACACAGATCATGACGCTGACGCTCGTGCCCGGACGGAACTACGATGACGAGCTAGACATGATCAAAGCTCGGATCAAGGCCCTAGACCCTGACTCTGACGACTACGACGACGATCACGCTGAGTTGATGGCTGAGCGTAAGCGACTGAGGGACCTAGACGCCACGCCTGACGAGTGGCGAGAAGAACCGACAGGCGAGACCTACGGCGGCAAGTGGGCTGAGGCTGAGTCGGATACTGCCCGGCGTGCCTTGCTGAAAGACATCACGGTCTACGCGGGGAAGAACGAGCGTGGCGAGCCTTACGGCACCGTTGAAATAAACCGTCATGGTCTTATTCGGCGCCACGATTTCGGCAACCTGCCGAGCGTGCCGCTGTTGGACCGGCCCCACACTCGCAGGCTCAGCGATAAGCAGTTTGCCGCCGCTGGCGCTAAATGGGACAACGGGGAGAGCTAGTGTCAGAGATTGATTACGAGCCACGGATTACAGGCAAACGCCAGACCACAGAGTGGGGAGTACAGCAGGTAATCAAGAAAAACGGCAAGGACACCGTAAAGGTAACTCGGTGTCCAGATCGTGAGTCGGCCGAGAGGCTAGCAGCAGAGTCACCTGATCTTGACGTTGTACGCCGTGAGACAGTTGAAATTAAAGCCAAAAAGCGCATACGCTCCTAGACAAGCGAACGGCCCCGCCCCCCCGGGTTTGTTGGAGGGGCCGTGTGTGTTGGCCAGCCGGGGTGGACGCTGCGGTTGCGCCCTAGGGAAGCAAGCTAGGGCGCTGGGATAGCTTGTGCTGGCTCTGAGACGAGCTGTAAGGGCTTGAGACGGCTAGACCGTCTCCCAGAGCCTTAAGACTGCCTGAGGCGTTCCAGGGCTGTTGAGGCACGCTAGAGGCAGAAAGAAACGCCCCCGGTCACTGAGGCATGGGGTACTCAACAACCGGGGGCGTTTTTAGAACTAGATCAGGTAGACGCAGGCTTGCAAGTCACTGCGGCGCGCAAATCGTTACTACGGTGGTCTTGGCGAACGAACCCATAGTAGCCGATCTGCCGTGCGTCGGCGTAACGCTGGTCAAGAACCATCAGCTCGGCCTGATCGACACGGCGCCGCACCATAGCGGTATTCAGGTCGCCGAACACGGGACCGCCCGCGGTCGAAGCGACTAGCGCAGGCGACTCTGGAACGATACGAACGGGAAAGCCCATAAGCGTCGGATTAGCCTGCTGTAACGTCGGGTATAGCGGGCGGCCGTAGCTGTCAGCGAGATTGCTCTGGTTAACAAACTGAGTCGGCGAGAAATACCATGCGGCGTTACCCCAATATGCGGCGTCAACCGCCGCAACCATCTTCCCGAGGCTGACCCCGGAAAGCACGTTACCGGCAAGCTCGGTCACAGTACCGCCACCAACAATGTTGGTAGAAGTAGCGGCGGTCAGGTTAACAAACCGGGTACCTGCGTTCAGCGCGGTAATCAGCCCGAGAGGCTGACCAGAGCCAGAGCCAGAGACGCTGTGAGCGCCTTCGGCGCGGCCGATAGCCTCACCGATACGATCAGCGATAAACGAGCCCACATCAAACGCAGAATCACGCACCAGCTCGACAGACGCGAGAATAACCTGGTTGGTGTAAGTCCAGGCCTGCAAAACGCCCTGGCCGAAAGCATAGCTAGTGAAACCGTCGATAACGCCTTCACTGATAATCCCTCCGACAGTGCCGGTAGGGTCAACGGTCGGCCAGTCCATCGGGTTACCGGTCGGGGTCAAAACCTGGTTATACCATTCGGCATAGCCGCCGTACGCCTTCATAGCGATCGTCAGGTGATCCCAGAAGCCGATAGGCACGGTGTAACCACCGCTAGTACCCGAAGACTGGAAACCAGCCTCACCGAGCGCAGAACCATAAGTGGTGCGCAGCTCGGACGGGTCAGCGAGACGCATATAGCGCTCGAACGCCTTTTCCCGCTTTTCGTTACCCTCGGCATCCTCTGGGCTAGCCATACCGCGAGTGTCAAGCGGGTCCTTAACGCCTCCGCTAACAATCTTGTCAAGCTCGTTACGGTGACGCTCTAAGCGGTCGAATTCCGCGGCCTCGGCCGTGGTTAAGTTACGCTTTTCCTCATCGGCCTTAGCAATCAGCTTCGCCATAGACTGCCACGCGAGGTCGCGCTGCTCAATATAAGGCTTCTTGTCAATCTTAATAGTCATAGTGAATCCTTAGGAAAGAAATTAATAGAACCAATTTCTCTCAGTGGATTCACCCGGCTGAAAGAAAAGCACGACATAAAAGGGAAGTGGAATAACCCGGCTTCCGGGAATAAAGCACTGTGCTAAATGCTTTACGCCTTCACAGCAAAGTCTTTAGCCAATAATTGGCGTGCGGCGTTCACCGCGAAGAATCTCTAGGATGCGGTAAGGCACACCGGCATTAAAGCCAGCGGTGCCGCCCTGGTCTACGGCACCGAAACCGCTGGGCGAGCTGTCGCCGTTGTATGAACGCTGCATAGCGTTCTGCCACCAATAAGCAACAAGGTCCATATAGGCATGGCGGATAGCGCTAGGGACCGTAGAACGGCCAGCGATGTACTGAATACGGATATTGTCGCCGCGGGTAGGCCACACAAAAGGAATCATGACGTTACCTACCGAGCGGCGGGTAATCACGCCTTGCTCTGGCTGGTCAAGGGAAAACGCCCACAGCGAAGTGTTTTGCGGTAAAGCGTCGCCTGCCTGCTGGCTTAACACATAGTTGGTGAATCCCCAGTTTTCTTCTACCTGCATAACACTGTAAACCGGCACGTGCCGTAAAATGATCTGGCAGTCACCGCCTGCATACCATTCGTCATACGTTTTCTGTACAACGTCGCCGCATTCGCGTTTGATAACGTCAGCGGCCGACGCCATAAACTCACCGATCAGGAAATCATCAGGTGAGGCGGTGTCAGGATTCGGGTAGCGTAAGTAGTTTTTCATTTCGCTAAGCGAAACTAATTCAGTCATAAGCAAACCTTCCGGTCACCAGACCGGAATATGCTCCGGATGGTCTTTAGCGTATTTAATCAGCGCTATTTGACGGTCTTTACGGGTTTTACGCACCTCAGAGACACGCTTCATGAATTCCGAGAATTGGTCATCGGAATAAGAAGCAAGAATTTCGGTGATTTCTTTAACGTCCAAAAGGAATTCCTTATTTAGATACGCTGTGTAATCACGCAATTCTAAAATC
>CAXUJF010000088.1:7658-15310 GCA_964250865.1 uncultured Streptosporangiaceae bacterium | reverse complement strand
AGAGCAGGGCGGGGCGGCTGGAGCTGGTACCTCCGGCCGCCCCTGGCATCTCCCCAACCTCAGGCAAGACAGCGGAGAGGAATTCCATCGTATGCGTTCGTCCAGAAGAGGCGCGGTGACCGGCGAATCATTCGCTCAGGTCAACAACCCGGACCCGTTCGCACCCCCGGTGTGGCGGTCCCCGGTTTACCGCACCCCCGAGTTCATCATCTGGCTCGTTCAGCTCGTCCGGCTCCTGGGCCGGACGGTCTGGTTCGTCATCTGCCACCCGCTGCTTGACCTGGTGGCCGGGCTGATCATCCTCGACTACCTGAACCTGGGCTGGCCGGGCCTGGCTGGGACGGCTGGACTCGTCGTCCTGGTGCTCGTCGTCGTCCGGCAGGCCTGGCCAGAGCTGTTCGTCCGGTTCGTGATTGGACCGCTACGGGATGGCTGGCGGTCCTGGTACTACCGGCGCCGCTGGCGCGCGGTCATGACCATCACCGGCCTGGCCCCGGCCTATCAGGGCCGGGTGCTGCTGCCAGTGCTGGCTGACGTGCACGCGGGCGGCTCGGTCGACCGGGTCTCGGTGCGACTGGTGTCTGGACAGTCTCCGGCCGACTTCGCCGACCGGGCCGAGGGCATCGCGCACGGGCTCAAAGCTCATCTGTGCCGGGTCCGCCCGGTCGCGCCGGGCCTGATCCTGCTGGAGCTCGTACGCCAGGACGCTCTGGCCGACCCGATCCCGGCGCTTCCCATCACTGAGCGAGCCGAGCTGGCGGCGCTGCCGGTCGGCCGGTGCGAGGACGGTACCCCTTGGCTGCTGCGACTGCTCGGCTCGCACGTCCTGATCGCAGGGGCCACCGGCGCGGGTAAGGGCTCGCTGCTGTGGTCAGTCATCCGGGCCATGCTGCCCGGCATCTGTGACGGCTGGGTGCAGGTGTGGGCGCTCGATCCGAAGCGGATGGAACTGTCCTTCGGGCGGGACCTGTTCGCCCGCTACGCCGACCAGGCCGAGCCCATGGTCGATCTGCTGGAAGCCGCGGTCGAGGAGATGCATCGACGGGCGGCTGACTTTGGCGGCAAGACCAGGACGTTCGCGGTATCGGTCGCGTTCCCGTTCCTGGTCGTGATGATCGATGAGCTGGCGTTCCTGACCGCCTACCAGCCCCAGCGCGACCTGCGGAAGCGCGCCGAGGCCGCGATAGCCACGCTGACCAGTCAGGGCCGCTCAGTCGGGGTGTGCGTGGTCGGGGCGCTGCAGGACCCGCGCAAAGACGTCATCAACCTGCGGAACCTGTTCCCGACCCGGATCGCCATGCGGCTGGACGAGTCCGACCAGGTGGACATGGTGCTTGGCGACGGGGCCCGCGACCGCGGCGCCCTGGCCGACCAGATATCGCCACTGCCCGAGATCGGCGCCGGGGTGGCTTACATCCGGCTGGAAGCCTCCCCCGACCCGGTGCGGGCCCGCGCGGGTCACGTCATCGATACCGACATCCGCGACATGGCCGCGCTCGCGGCGGCTGGGAGTGAGGCGGCATGAGGGAGCTGAGCTGGCGTACCGATGAACCGTGTCCACTGTGCGGCACCGGCTTGTTCCTGCTCGAAGGCCTGGACAGCCTGAGCGCCGAATGCCGCCTGTGCGGCTTCACTCTCCCGCTGACCTACTCCGACCTGGATGGAGGTAATTGGTGACCCAGACCAGCACGCGCACGACGCGGGCCGAACGGCTGGCCATGCCGCTGGCCCGTGAGGTCGTCAAGGAACTGGCCGTCGAGCACGGCGCCTGCATCCGCCCCGTGCAGCTGCGCCGGACCAACCTCGACACCGGCGCTGTCGAGCAGATCCTCGTGCCCTGCGGGCACACCCTCGCCGCGGTCTGCCCGGCCTGCGCCCAACGCGCCAAGACACTGCGGGCCGCGCAATGCCGGGAGGGCTGGCACCTGGAGGCCGAACCGGTCATCGACCCCGATCCGGCCACCGAAGATCAGAAGTGGTGGATTGAAAAGCGCGCTGAGGCGCAAGTGATGCACGACCAGGCCGACGCGGACGAGCACGACGTCACCGACTTGGACGCGCTGAACGGCGAGCTGGACCAGGAGATCACCGCGGCCGGCATGCGCGGGAACGTCCTCCCGGCCCGGCCGCAACGGCGGCACCGCACCACCCGGCGACGTCAGGACGCAGCAACCTTGCCCCGCCGGAAGATCGCCTCCCGGACCATCGGCAAGACCTACTCCACCCCGGACGGCAAGACGTTCCGCCCGTCGATGTTCCTCACCCTGACCTGCCCCAGCTACGGACGGGTCCGCGAGGACGGCACCCCCGCCGACCCAACGCAGTACGACTACCAGCAGGCGGCCCGCGATGCCCTGCACTTCGCGGCGCTGTTCGACCGGTTCATCCAGAACCTGCGCCGGTTCCTCGGCTACGACGTCCAGTACTTCGCCGCGATCGAACCCCAACGGCGCCTGGCCCCCCATATCCACCTGGCCATGCGCGGCACCGTGTCCCGCGCCGAGCTGCGCCGTGTCCTGGCCGCCACCTACCACCAAGTGTGGTGGCCCGACACTTCCGTCGTCCGCTTCGACGGCGACCAGTTGCCCGTCTGGGACGAGCAGACCGCCACCTACCTCGACCCCGCCACCGGCGAAGTCCTGCTCACCTGGGATGACGCCTTGGACGCCATCGGCGACCAGGACGAGCCGCTGCACGTGGCCCGGTTCGGTGACCGCTTCGACGCCCAAGGCGTGCTGGCCGGGTCCAAGGACGCGGCCCGCTGTATCGGCTACCTGACCAAGTACCTCACCAAACACGTCGCCGACTGCCACCAGGCCACCAGTGATGCCCAGCGGGCCCATGTCGAGCAGCTGGCCCAAGTGCTGCGGTACGAGCCGTGCTCGCCGCGCTGTGCCAACTGGCTGCGGTACGGCGTCCAGCCCAAGAACGCCCGGCCCGGTCTCGTCCCCGGCGCCTGCAAAGGCAAAGCCCACCGCCGCGACCACCTCGGCTACGCCGGACGCCGCGTCCTGGTCTCCCGCAAGTGGTCTGGCAAGACCCTGGCCGACCACCGAGCCGACCGCAAGAACTGGCTTCTGGCCACGCTCGGCCAGACCGTAGCCGATCCCGCCCGTTACTCCTGGGAACCGGTCAGCCCTGGCGACCCAGACCATATGGAACACGCCCGGCGCCTCCTGCACGTCGTCGCCGACCGCCAACGCTGGCAGGCCTCGCTCGCTGAAGCGAGACGCCGAGCGGGCCTCCCACCCAACCCGGATCTTTCGGCAACCGGGAGGGCGGCATGACCAACACCACTGAATCGGGGCGGCTGCTCACCGTCGAGGCGGCGGCCGAACACCTGAGCACGTCCGTCCGGTTCATCCGACGACTGATCGCGGAACGGCGGATCGAATTTGTCCGGGTCGGTCGTCACGTGCGAATCAGCGAAGCCGCACTAGCGGAGTTCATCGACGCAGGCCGGATCGAACCGCTGACGGCGGCCAGCCTCCGGCATGACAGAAAAGGAGTCGCATGATGGCGAAGGGAAACAAGGCGAATCACCGGCGTTTCGGCAACATTCGCAAGCTGCCGTCTGGCCGCTATCAGGCGAGCTACCTCGGACCGGACGGGCAGCGCCGGAATGCTCCCGAGACGTTCGAGCGCAAGAGCGACGCGGACAGAGCGCTGTCCATCATCGAAGGCCAGATGATGCGCGGTGAGTGGACCGATCCTGAGGGCGGCAAGATCAAGCTGGCCGACTACGCGGAGAGCTGGATCACCGAACGTCCGGGACTGCGTCCACGGCGGCGAAGGCGTACCGGCTCCTGCGGGCGGTGCTGATGACCGCGGCCGAGGACGACAAGATCATTCCCCGCAACCCGTGCCGGATCAAGGGCGCGGGTGACGAGAAGGCCGCCGAGCGTCCGGTCCTCACGGTGGCCCAGGCCTTCGCGCTGGCTGAGCGCATTGGCCGCCGGCCGGTCGGCAACATCCGGAAGCTGCCCGCGGGCGGCTACCGGCTTCGGTTCGGCAGAGACGGCGAGATGCACGCCTCACCGGAGGTGTTCGACACGAGGATCGCGGCCGAGTGGGCGCTGTGGAAGCTGGCCGACGAGGGCCGAGCCGACTTCCGTCACGATCGCCGGTTCTCCGCGTTCGTACTGGTGGCCACCTTCGCCAGCCTCCGTTGGGGTGAAGTCATCGCGCTGCGGCGCGGTGACCTCGACCTCGAAGCGGGCAGCGTGCGGATCCGAGCCGCCTACGTCGAACGCTCTACGGGAGAGCTCCTGCTCGGGCCGCCGAAGTCCAGGGCTGGGCGCCGTGTCGTCGGCATCCCGGCCGCGATCATCCCCCAGTTGCGCGACCACCTGGCCGTCTTCGTCCAGGCCGAGCCGGACGCGCTGGTCTTCCCCGGTCCCAAGGGCGGGCCGCTGCGGCGCAGCAACTTCAACAAGCTGACCGGCTGGCCGCACGCGGTGAGGTTGATCGGGGCCGAAGGGCTGCATGTCCACGACCTGCGGCACACCGGCAACACGTTCGCCGCCTCCAGCGGGGCCGGTCTTCGGGACCTCATGGTGCGGATGGGCCACGACAGCGAACGGGCGGCGCTGATCTACCAGCACGAGGCACGCGGCGCGGACCAGCGGATCACGGGCGCCATCGACGCTCACGTCCAGGCCGAGAGGGCCAGGAACAGCCGCCACGACGACGGCGCGGTGGGTGCCGGAGAGCAGGCGGGCTAATTGCACGTTAATTGCACGGCGGCCCTGAGCGGCCCGGAAACGACTAAGGCCCAGATCCGGACTGACGTCCTGGCCTGGGCCTTCAGGGTGGAGCGGGTGACGGGAATCGAACCCGCACTGTCAGCTTGGGAAGCTGATGTTCTGCCATTGAACTACACCCGCGGACGATGCACGGGCGACCCGTGCGGTGTTCGCCCCGACATAGTACCGGACCCGGTAGGTTGCGAGCGTGCTGCTCTCCGATCGTGACATCAGGAAAGAGATCGAGTCCGGACGCGTGAAGCTCGAACCGTACGCGCCCGAGCTGATCCAGCCCTCGAGTATCGACGTGCGCATGGACCGGTTCTTCCGGGTCTTCGAGAACCACAGATACCCGCACATCGACCCGGCGATAGAGCAGCCTGAGCTGACCCGCCTGATCGAGACGCCGGGCGAGGACCCGTTCGTGCTGCACCCGGGCGAGTTCGTCCTGGCCTCGACCTACGAGGTCGTGACGCTGCCCGACGACGTCGCCGGGCGGCTGGAGGGCAAGAGCTCGCTGGGACGGCTAGGCCTGCTGACCCACTCGACCGCGGGCTGGATCGACCCAGGCTTCTCCGGGCATGTGACGCTGGAGCTGTCCAACGTGGCCACGCTGCCGATCAAGCTCTGGCCGGGCATGAAGATCGGGCAGCTGTGCCTGTTCCGGACCAGCTCGCCAGCCGAGCATCCGTACGGGTCGGCGGTGTATGGGTCCCGCTACCAGGACCAGCGCGGCCCGACACCATCACGGTCGTACAAGAATTTTTATCGAACTGAAGTTTAGCCCAAATTTATTTCAGCTGCGCCAGGTCGAGTAAGATGAATGCCCGCTCGCTTTAATGGACTTGATGCAGGGCCGTCCACAGTTGCCCTACAGGCCATAAGTACGCTAATACACCAAAAGTGACGACTCGCACACTCAGTGATACGTGGGCTGGCAGATTCTTTGCACTTCAACTGACTGTCGCAATGAGGCTTGATTACAATCTGGCAACAGGTTAGGCGTTGCTCCAACGGTTGGCTCGCGCGTCACGCTATGAACTAACTGCATCGTAGCTGCAGGAAGCACAGCGTTTAACTAACTGAACTATCTGCAGCTATGTCTCGCATGCCCTTGAGTCTGCCTGCCGCAGTTGCAAAGGGCGACCTCTTCGCTCGGCAACTCAATTCCGAGTCGCGCCAGGATACCTGGTGAAACTCGGAAACAGCGATTACCGAATCTATTGTAGCGGCAGAAGGAAAAGGTAGCAACGAGAATGAACCATCGCGAGACAGATCCATGGAAATTGGAGTTCCGCAAGTCCAGCTACAGCGCAGGGAACGGCGCTTGCGTCGAGGTAGGAATTCACAGTACGGAACACGAGATTTTCGTCAGGGACACCAAAGATCATGGCGAGGGTCCATCTATTCGATACTCTGCCGGTTCCTGGAATCTGTTCATCGGTCAGGTAAAGCTCAGCAAACCCGAATAAAGTTTTTCCAAGACGAGCGAGGAATTACTCTTGGCCTCACCATCCAAGTTCAGGCATTGCGGCGGATTAAGACTCGTGACTTGGAGGGTAAGGCTCATAACTTTATAGATTTTCGCAACTTAATTCATGCTGATGTTTAGAGTATATTTTTCGCATGAGGTCTACTGATTTACGTGGTGACAGCGCCATCTGTTGCAAACGATCGAAAATAATTTCGTATCGATCAAGATCATCCCTTTTCTCAAGATAGACAGATCCTATTAGACCCTCAACGTATACGACTCCCTTGACAATACCGGGCAGTTCTAGGATCGTGAAAGTACTGTCAACTGCCGGGTGGGTGCCGACAGTAAATGGGATGACCTGAAGGGTCACATTCGATGCCGCGGACACCTTGATCAACTGGCGTATCTGGTCCATCGTTACTTGTGGCCCACCTACCATCCGGTGCAACACCGCCTCGTCGAGAACCGACCAGAACTTCGGCTGATCGCCGCGGGTCAGGATGCGCTGCCTGGTCAGCGTCGCCTCTACTCGCTGGTCGATGATCTTAGGGCTGAGCTGCGGGAACGCGCCTTCGTGCCTGGCCTTAGCGTAGTCCGCCGTCTGAAGCAGTCCAGGCACCACTGCCGAGTCGAAATCCTTTATGGATGTGGCTTCCGCTTCCAGACCGACGTACGTCGAATACGGCAGATCGTAAGACTGCCACCAACCTTGCTCCTTGGCCTCACGGGCAAGAGTCATAAGCCTGTCTCGCTCTGGGGCATCCTCTACGCCATAGAGATCGCAGAGGTCACGGATGTCGCGAAGGGTGGCGCCGCGCTGGCCGGTTTCGATGCGGCTGACTTTGCTCGGTGAGCAGAGCAGGTGATCAGTGACGTCCCTGACCGATAGATTTTTGTCTTCTCGCAGCTTTCGCAGTAGCGCTCCGAGCTCACGGCGGCGGACGGTGGGGCTTCCCTCAGCCACTGAGGTCGCTTCCCTTCACGTGAGTCTCACGGATTAACACGTGCAGTCGGTGGGATGGATCCAGTCATTGGGATGTGCCAGGCAGGTTGTGCCTCTGGCACTTGATTTTGGCACTTGCCAAAGTCTCTTGCCAAGGGGACCATGCAAATAAGCGCAGTGGATTTATTCCATGGCGACCTGCCGACAATGGGGTCGTCGGTGACCCACGGGTCACTGCCTGGCTATTGCGGGCCATCGGGCCATCCCGCGGTGAAGTTAGCCGCGACGTTAACCCCCGGACCTTGCTACAGGAACAGGAGGCGCTGCGATCCAGTGAACCAGACCCGGCCTTTACTGCTGTGCGTCAACGCGCAGCGACGCGACGGGCGCCGAAAACCGGCTCTGACGCCGTGGTGCTCGGTGGACTGCCACCATCGGGCCCGTAAACGCAGTTGGGGGGGCGCGGCCCCCCCCGCCCCCCCCACCC
>CAXUJF010000088.1:3483-7648 GCA_964250865.1 uncultured Streptosporangiaceae bacterium | reverse complement strand
AACCCTGTTGGGCCGCCGCGGCCACGTCGGCCCAACCAACTGACACCCTCAACACCCTTGCACGAGCTAGAGGAGTCACTTTGTCCAACAGTAGCGCTCTGCCGTCTAATAACAACCCCCGCGTTGTTACCGCGGGTTACCGGATTCGATCCGATCCTGTCACCTCGGCGACTTTGGGTCACCCGGTGACCATACGGCTCATCCGCCTGGCCTACGGGACGGCGGCCACCGCCCTCGGGGGCTTGGCCAGAGTGCGGGTCGGGGTGCGGGAGAGACCCGGCCAAGCCGTCGGGTGGATCGCCGGGATCATCCAACGCGCCGGTGACCTCATCTTCATGGCCAATGATGAGGAGGCCTACTGGCGCGGCTGGACCATCGAGCGCCGGCTCGCCGGTCTCGGCCACCGCTACCGGGACCCGTTGTTCGACTCGCTGGCCAGCTGCCCGCACTGCCGCGGGCTGGGCATCACCGCGACCGAATCCCTGTGCGTCAAGTGTTCGGGGACCGGCCGGGTCACGATCGATCAGCCGCCGTTCGCGCACGATGGTTGACCGCGATGACTGGGGGACGTCCTCGTCAGCCGAACAACCCCAGCGTGCTGTCCAGCCTGGAGAACGCGCTGAACGCGGTGGCTCGGCCTAATCCAATCGTTGCCGCTTGGCGCTGGCGCTACGAACTCGGCCTCACCGTTGGCCTGGGGTTCGGGTCGTTCGCCATCGTCCAGGCCCTGGGGGCCGGGTGGCTCATTGCCACCTGGCTGGTGCTCGGCGCGATGTTCGGGGTGTGGCCGCAGGGGCGCCGGCGGCTCATCCAGCGGGCGTGGTGCGTCATCACGCCGCACCGGCTCCGCACCGGCTGCGCGCACGCCTGGATCCAGTCCCGGCGGGGCCGGTTGCCGATCATCCTGCTCACCACACCGCGGCCGTTTGGGGAGCGGGTCACGCTTTGGTGCGTGGCCGGCACCACGGCGGAAGATCTGCTCGCCGCCCGTGACGTACTGATCGCCGCGTGCTGGGCGGCGGACATCCGGATCGTCCGCAGCCAGAAATACGCTCACATCGTGATCGTGGACGTCATCCGGCGTCCACCGGACCAGCCGCCAGCGCAGGAGCCTGATCGGCTGAGCTGGCCCGGCTGACGGCAGAGCATCCGGATGGGAACCTTCCCGCGTGACGGCGGCGAACCCATCCGGATCGACGTCAGGACTCCGGGCCGGAGACCGGGTCGCCTGCGGCCGGATCGGGGCCATCGTCGTCGCGGCCGCCGTCGCCGGGGTGCTGGTCGCCGGTTACTTCACTGGGGGTGACGGCGGAGGTATCGCCGTCGCGGCCGGGGCGGAAGGTCGGGACCCGGCCCTCGACCGCGTTGGAGCCTGCCTCACCGTCGGCGTCGCGGGGAGGTGTTGGGGTAGCCGACGTGGTGCCCGCCGACTCGGTGCCGGGGCTGGATGAGCCGCCACTGGGCGGCGCTTCGGCTGTGGTGGTCGGCTGGCCTTCGGCGGCGGAGGTTACGTCGCCGGGCGGAGCGGCGTCGACACCCGCTTCGGCGTCGGCGATGGCGGCGTCAGCCGAGCCGTTGCCGTCGGCCCGGGGCCGCCGCAGGGCGACGGAACGGGCCAGCAGCTGGGCGACGTCGATGACTTCGAGGGACTCCTTGGCTTCGCCGGCGCTCTTCTTGGCCGCGACGGCGTCACCGAGCATCACCATGCAGTAAGGGCACGCGGTCGAGACGGTGTCGGGGTCCAGGGCCAGCGCCTCGTCGATCCGCTCGGTGTTGATGCGCTTGCCGATGCGTTCTTCCATCCACATCCGGGCGCCGCCGGCCCCGCAGCAGAATCCGCGGCCCTTGCAGCGGTGCATCTCCTCGGCCTGGGTGCCGGGGACGGCGTCGATGATCTCCCGGGGCGGCGTGTAGACCTTGTTGTGACGGCCGAGGAAACACGGGTCGTGGTAGGTGATCTTCTCCTTCACCTCACCGACCGGAGTCAGCTTCCCCTCGGCGACCAGCCGCGACAGCAGCTGGGTGTGGTGGACGACCTCATAGTTCCCGCCGAGCTGGGGGTACTCGTTCGCGATAGTGTTGAAGCAGTGCGGGCAGCTGGCCACGATCGTCTTGCCGGTGCCCTTGGCCATCCCGGCCTCGTTCAGGGTCTCCACGTTCTGCTGGGCCAGCATCGAGTAGACGAACTCGTTGCCCATCCGCCGGGCCGGGTCCCCGGTGCAGGTCTCGGCCGGGCCGAGGACCGCGAAGTTCACCCCGGCGGTGTGCAGCAGCTCGGCGATGGCTTTGGTCGTCTTCTTGGCCCGGTCCTCCAAAGCACCCGCGCACCCGACCCAGAACAGGTACTCGATGTCCTCGCCGATGTGGCCGTCGATGACCGGGACCTCGAAGTCGAGCTCGGTGATCCAGGCCATCCGGGCGTTCTCGCCCATCCCCCAGGGGTTGCCCTTGTTCTCCAGGTTCTTCAGCAGCGTGGAGGCTTCCGGGGGGAACGCGGACTCGATCAGGACCTGGTGGCGGCGCATCCCGTCGATGTGGTCGATGTGCTCGATGTCGACCGGGCACTCCTCGACGCAGGCACCGCAGTTCGTGCACGACCACAGCACGTCGGGGTCGATGACGCCGTTGACGTCGGCCCCGCCGACCAGCGGGCGCTCGGCCTCGGCCAGCACGTTGGCGGGCAGCGCGGCGCGGGCCTCATCGGAACCGGCCAGCAGGTAGGGCGCCTTGGCGAAGGCGTGGTCGCGCAGATCCAGGATCACCTGCTTGGGCGACAACGGCTTACCCGTAGCCCAGGCCGGGCACTGGGACTGGCAGCGACCGCACTCGGTGCAGGTCGCCATGTCCAGCAGGCCCTTCCAGGTGAAGTCCTCGATCTTCCCCAGCCCGAACACGTCGGTGTCCGGGTCGGCCTCTTCGAAGTCCAGCACCTTGCCGTTGGAGCGCATCGGCTCCAGCGCCCCCAGCGCGTTCGGGCGGCGCGAGAACAGCACGTTCAGCGGCGCGATCCCGATGTGCAGGTGCTTGGAGTAGGTCACGAACACCCCGAAGCCCAGGATCACCCCCAGCTGCGCCAGCAGGAAGACGACCTCCAGCACCGAGTTCACCCCGGACCCGAGCGGGTGCAGCCAGTGCCCCACGATCTGCGAGGCGAACGCACCGCGGGCGTAGGGGAAGTACCCAGTGTCGATCTGCGCCCCCCGGTAGAGCAGCAGGGTGGCCACGACCAGGAAGATCCCGCCCAGCACCAGCCACGCCGCCCCGGTGTGCGAGCCGTAGAACCGCGAGGCCCGGCCCTCCCGCTCCGGCTGGTTGCGCAGCCGGATCACCGCGAACGTGACCAGCCCGGCCAGGACCAGCACCGAGAACAGGTCTTCCAGGAACCCCAGCGCGAACGAGTGCCCGATCCCCGGGATCGCGAACCCCCGGGAGAACAGGTCGCCGTAGGCCTCGATGATCGTGAAGATCAAAATAATGAAGCCCCAGAACACGACGAAGTGCGCCAGCCCGGGGATCGTCCACTTCAGCAGCTTCCGCTGCCCGAATACCTCGGTGGCCTGCACCTCGGCGTCTCGCTCCGGATGGGCGCGTACGGCGGCGATCCGCTCCGGCGCCGGCTGCCCCGCCAGGCCCAAGCGCCCCAGCCACCACAGCCGGCGGCCCGCCAGCACGGCCGCGGCCACGGTCATGACCAGGCCAAGGACGATTCTCAGGACCACCGGGGACCTCCTCCTGCTGCGTTGCCTGCCCAGCGTACGCTGCCCGCCTTCGCCTGCTCTGGCAGGCGACTCATAGCTCGACGCGAGCATCCTACTACTGAGTAACATGTCGGCCTTGTACCGCGCCGGCGGGCAACTCGTGACGCCAAGGATAAATAATCCCCGTTTGCCGGTCTGGGCAACACCCTTGAACCGCCTGTGGCCGGTGTGATTTGTAAGACCTTTGAGGCGCGCTGTCCCAGCCGCGGCTCACCGCTGGGATGGAATGGCCAAGGGTGGGGCGCGACGGCGCTCGGCCGGGTTGGGGCGGGTGGTCGATGGCACCAAAGGCCTGGCTACAGCCGGGTCGGTGGCGGCAGCGACCGCGCTGGCCGCGCCCGGCGCACGCGCGGCCGCGGGCCCCGCGCGCGGGGACCCGAGCGCCGGCCGGGGCGCGAGAGGCGGCC
>CAXUJF010000088.1:0-3473 GCA_964250865.1 uncultured Streptosporangiaceae bacterium | reverse complement strand
CCGGGGGGGTTTTGGCCCCCCGCCCCCGCTTGGGCCGCGCCGGGCTACCGAGCGGCCGAGGGCCCCGCGAGAGGTGAACCGAGGGCCGGAAAGTGCGCGAGAGGCGGCACGACCAAGAGGCGACAGGAACACCACGCCCCGCCCACGGGACTCATCCGGCTCCAGAGAGCGTTGTACCTAGCAAGAGATCAAGCGCCAGGCGCCGGGCGAAGATCACCCCCGCTGACCTGCGCCTCCGCCCGGTCAGGGCCGCCGCCAGACCGCCACCAGGCCACCGTAAGACCGCCGCGAGGACGCTCCGCGGCCGGTCATCCCCCGGCCGGAAAATTCTTGGCCGTCGCGGGAACAACCTCCGCGCGAACAAAGTTGAGCCCATTAGACTCAAGTCATTTGCCAACGGTTGAGTGCCGTGGCAACCTTGAGCCCGGAAGACTCAACCACACAGACTTATCAACCATAGGGATTGCTCATGGCACGTGCGGTAGGGATTGACCTTGGGACGACCAACTCTGTGGTCGCCGTCCTTGAGGGCGGAGAGCCCACCGTCATCGCTAACGCGGAGGGATCGCGGACCACGCCGTCTGTCGTCGCCTTCGCCAAGAACTCGGAAGTGCTCGTCGGTGAGGTCGCCAAGCGGCAGGCCGTGACGAACGTCGACCGGACGATCCGGTCCGTCAAGCGGCAGATGGGGACCGACTGGTCCGTCACCATCGACGGCAAGAAGTTCACGCCCCAGCAGATCAGCGCGTTCATCCTGCAGAAGCTCAAGCGGGACGCCGAGGCCTACCTGGGTGAGACGATCACGGACGCCGTGATCACCGTGCCCGCGTACTTCAGTGACGCGCAGCGGCAGGCCACCAAGGAAGCCGGCCAGATCGCCGGCCTTAATGTGCTCCGGATCATCAACGAGCCGACCTCTGCGGCGCTCGCGTACCACCTGGAGAAGGACAACGAGGCGACCATCCTGGTCTTCGACCTGGGTGGCGGCACCTTCGACGTCTCTCTGCTCGAGGTGGGCGACGGCGTGGTCGAGGTGAAGGCCACCAGCGGCGACAACCACCTCGGTGGCGACGACTGGGACCAGCGCATCGTGGACTGGCTGGTGCAGGACTTCAAGAACAACTACGGCATCGACTTGTCCAAGGACAAGATGGCGCTGCAGCGGCTGCGTGAAGCGGGCGAGCGGGCCAAGATCGAGCTGTCCAGCGGGTCTGAGGCCCAGATCAACCTGCCTTACATCTCCCACTCCGACCAGGGTCCGCTGCACCTGGACACGCGCCTGTCGCGGTCCGAGTTTGAGCGGATGACCTCCGACCTCCTGGACCGGTGCAAGGGCCCGTTCCAGCAGGTCATCAAGGACGCCGGGATCAGCACCAGCGGCATCGACAGCGTCGTGCTCGTCGGTGGTTCCACCCGGATGCCCGCCGTGGTCGACCTGGTCAAGGACCTGACCGGCGGCAAGGAGCCGAACAAGGGCGTCAACCCGGACGAGGTTGTCGCAGTCGGTGCCGCCCTGCAGGCCGGTGTGCTCAAGGGTGAGGTCAAGGACGTCCTCCTGCTCGACGTGACCCCGCTGTCGCTGGGCATCGAGACCAAGGGCGGCATCTTCACCAAGCTCATCGAGCGCAACACCACGATCCCGACCAAGCGGTCGGAGATCTTCACCACCGCGGACGACAATCAGCCCTCGGTGCAGATCCAGGTGTTCCAGGGTGAGCGCGAGATCGCCGCGTACAACAAGAAGCTCGGCATGTTCGAGCTGTCCGGCCTCGCCCCCGCGCCCCGCGGTGTGCCGCAGGTCGAGGTGGCGTTCGACATCGACGCCAACGGCATCGTGAACGTGTCCGCCAAGGACCTGGGCACGGGCAAGCAGCAGTCGGTGACCATCTCCGGTGGTTCGGCGCTGGCCAAGGACGACATCGACAAGATGGTCCGGGACGCCGAGCAGTTCGCCGAGGACGACCGGAAGCGCCGCGAGGAGGCCGAAGTCCGCAACCGGGCCGACACCCTCGTGTACACGACCGAGAAGTTCCTGGCCGAGAACGCCGAGAAGGTGCCGGACGACGTCAAGTCCGAGGTGGAGTCGGCCATCGGCGACCTGAAGAAGGCGCTCGAGGGCAGCGACACCGAGACCATCCGCGAGGCCAGCGAGAAGGCGGCTCAGGTCAGCCAGAAGATGGGCAGCGCGATCTACGCCCAGGCGCAGGCCGAGCAGCAGGCCGGTGGAGCTGAGGGCGCGGCGGCCGGCGACGGCGCGGCGCAGGACAGCGACAACGACGTGGTGGACGCGGAGATCGTCGACGAGGGTCCCGAGGACACCCGCGAAGGCGGCGCTGCTTGATGAACCCACCTGAGGAACAGGGCAACGGGCCGGTGGTCCACGATCACCGGCGTATCGACCCCGTGACCGGTCAGGTGAGGGAGCCGGACAGGCACCGGGGCAGGCACGCGGCCTCCAAGCCGGGCGGTTTCGCCCCGGCCGACGCCGCGGGCCCCCAGGGCGCAAGCCCCGAGGGTGACCAGCAGCACGGGCAGGGGGCGGAGCCGGAAGGCTCCGCGCCCGGCCCGGGCCCGGCGGCCGCCAGCTCCGGGAGCGGAATCGGCCAGGCCGCCGAGTCGGACCGGTCCGGCGGGACGGGTGAAGACAAAGAGATGGAAATGATGAAGGAGCAGCTCGCCGAGCGCACGGCCGATCTGCAGCGACTCCAGGCGGAGTACGCGAACTACCGCAAGCGGGTGGACCGTGACCGTACGGCCATGCGCGAGCTGGCCCTGGCCAACGTGCTGACCGAGATGCTGCCGGCGCTGGACGCCATCGGCCAGGCTCGCCAGCACGACGAGCTGTCCGGCGGCTTCAAGTCAGTCGCCGAGACCATCGAGTCGGCCGTGTCCAAGCTCGGCCTGGTGACCTACGGGGAGACGGGCGAACCGTTCGACCCGAAGGTGCACGAGGCGGTAGCCACCTCTTATTCGCCCGACGTCACCGACGTCACTTTGACGGAGATTTTCCAGCCGGGCTACAAGGTCGGCGACCGGATCCTGCGTCCGGCCCGGGTTGTGGTGGCCGAGCCCGCCACCGGCCCGGACGGCTCCGCTGAGCCGGGCGCGCAAGCGCAGCAGGACCAGGACAACCAGTGAAAATGAGCGGCGAGGGGAGCGTTGAGCACACCAGATGAGTACGAAGGATTATCTGGAGAAGGACTATTACAAGGTCCTGGGCGTCCCTAAGACCGCGAAGGCTGACGAGATCAAGTCGTCGTACCGCAAGCTCGCCCGCAAGTACCACCCGGACGCCAACAAGGGTGACCGTGACGCCGAGGAACGCTTCAAGGAGATTTCCGAGGCCTACAACACCCTGTCCGATGAGAAGCGGCGCAAGGAGTACGACGACGCCCGCTCGATGTTCGGCGGTGGGTTCCGGGCCCCCGGCGGCCGTCCCGGTCAGCCGGGTCAGCCTGGCGGCGGTTTCGGAT
>CAXUJF010000087.1:0-15320 GCA_964250865.1 uncultured Streptosporangiaceae bacterium | reverse complement strand
GATCCACGATGCCCGGCTCAGCGATCTCGGCCTGCACCTGGCCGGCGCCCTGCTCGGCGACGGCGGCCCGACCGGCATCCCGCTGGCCCAGCCCACCCCCGGCCAGTCCCTCACCGTCTGACCACCGGCGGCCCGGTCGGCCAGACAAGCGAGAGGGGCGCACCGCGATCCTGCGATGCCCCCTCCGCGCTATCTCAGCGCCCCGACTGAACCCGCCGGGTAAAGCGGGCGGATCTTCTGGTGGACCACCCCAGCCGACGGCGACGTGACCTGGCCCCCGGCCGACGCCCCCGGGAGCGGCCCGCAGCTCGCCGACTAGCCGTTCGTCGCACTCGGTAGCCTTCACCGCGGCCACGGTGTGTCGTCGTCACAGGAAGGTGCGCAATGACGAACGCGCGCCATCCCCCAATCGCCCGTCACGCCCGGTGCACGGGGAGTAAATTGCCAAGATCCGGCGCGGGAAGATGCCAGCGGGGTAGCCGGAATGGTGAGTGCGGCAGCGCTTGCTCGTGCCCGAAGTGACCCCGCGAGTCCGCAAACGACCGCTGGCGTCCGTTAACACCGCCAACTAGACTCAAGGCAAGGCGCTTGACGTGAGTAACCGGGATAAAGATCTCGAAGCCATCAGGCAGGAGGCTCGGCGCAGAGGCTGGCGGGTTGACAGGGGCAAGAAGTACTACATGATGAAGTGCCCGTGTGGTAAGCACCTCAAGACGATGAAGCTCACGCCGTCCGATCCGAGCTATACCAAAAATCTGCTTGGCCAACTCCGCCGCGCCACGTGCTGGGATGAAGAAGAGGGGGAGTAGTGAAGTACCTGACCGTTCAGGAAGTCACCTGCGTCGGCCCTTCGCCTTGCGATGATCGTCTCCCTTCGCTAATGGAAGCCCTGCTGGATCTAGAGGAAGCGGATTCGGCGGTCCAAGACCCCGATCTGGCAGCTGACCTCAGCATCGGTCATGTGGACGTGCAGATGGTCGTGGAAGCAGATGACCCAGCTGCAGCGATGGTTAAGGCTCTAGCGACTCTGAGGGCTGCGATTCATGCCATCGGCGACGCCACTCCTGGATGGGAAACAGCCAGCGCCGTCATGCATGTGGCACCGGTGGACGCTGCGGACCGCATCACAGTCTGAGCTGCCTGCTGCCCTGGTGTCCCTGTTGCCTTAATCAGTGGCCCACTTGACGCAGCTAGAGGGCCGCCGGTGGCCTGCAGCGGACTCTCCTCCAGGCCGGTGGCCAACTGATTCATGGCCGAGGCATCGGGAGCGGACCGCCAGCTCCCCGCCGACGCACTCCGGGCGCTGGCCAGCCAGCTGCCCGGGGGAGTCAGGACCACGCTCCGCTCAGACCGCGGCCCGGCCGTGCTGTCCACCCCCGCCGCCAGCGTGTGGTCCAACGGGCGGATCTTCTGGTGGGCCACCTCAGACGACGGCGACGTGACCTGGCCCGCGGCCGACGCCCCCGGAGCGGCCCGGCAGCTCACCGACTGCTCGAAGGCATTCGTTTCAGGCGAGCCCAAAATTTTAGTCTTATCGGGCAAACTCGCGTCATACCTACGCCGACCGGCCGTCTACGTAGCATGACGGAAACCAGCAAAGCGGTGCGAAGCGAGCGGCAGGCCCGGCGACAGACCACTTCTGTGCGACCCGCGAGTCCGGGAGCTCCGGCCGCCACCCGCGGAATCGTCTGGGGCTAGGGCCGCCCCATGCCACCAGTCCGCCCGTACGCGGGATAAGAGACGGAGCGCCCCGCGAGCTGTAGCCAGCGGGGCGCTTCCGTCGTACGTCGACCGCAGCCCCGGCTTACCGCACCGGCTGCGGCCGAGGCGGCAGAGCGGGGCGGCAGACGCGCTGCATCCATACCGAGCTGATGTACTGGCCGCTCTTGATCGCGTACTCGCGGAACGTGCCCACCTCGGTGAAGCCGAATTTACGGTGCAGCGCGATCGACGCGTCGTTAGGCAGGGCTATCCCGGCCAGGGCAACATGAATCGACGGTTCAAGAGCCAGGCTGTCAAAGAGCGCGCGATATAGCGCGGTGCCCACGGCTTGGCCCCGGCTGCTGGCGTCAAGCGCGATGCTGACCTCAACGGTCTCCCGGAAAGCCTCGTGATCCCGGTAGCGCTGGGAGCAGGCGTAGCCCAGGACCTCATCACCATCCCAGGCCACCAGGAGCCGGTAAGGCCCGGTCGCGGAGAACTGGCCGAACCAGTCGCGGCGTTCGGCCACGGTGACCGGCCGGGTGTCGAAATGGGCCTTCGAGCTGGCCGCCAAGTAGTTGAGAATGCCGACGATCGCCCGAAGGTCGTCCTCGGTCCCCGCCGTGATCTTGACCTGGGCCGGTCCGCCCCGCCCGCTGCCGGAACCCTGCTTCATGGCCACACGGTAGCCCCAAGCCCCGGCGAGACCGCTCAGATCTTGGTGTTCTGACCAGCGTCTCGCGCTGACCAGGCACGAGTCCCTCACAACGCCGCTGAGCTGGGCAGAGATGCGTGGGCCAGCGTTGGCTCGCGTTGGGTGTTTGGTGTTGTCTGACGGCCAGTGACGGCCCAGTGACGGCCCAGTGACGGCCCAGTGACGGCCCAGTGACGGCCCAGTGACGGCCCCGGTGAGCGCCCGGTACGCCGAGGGCGCGGCGGTCGAGACCCGGTACCCGCGCACGCCAGGTGAAGAGGCCGGGCCGCGCTCCGGGTGGGGCTGGGTGCCCGGCACGGTGATGGAGCAGTGCGGGCCGGATGAGTGGTCCGTCGACCTAGAGACCGGGGCCACCGTGTTCCGGGACGCGGCCGAGATCCGGCCAGCCGCCGTGTCCGCGTTCCGCTGCCCCTGCTGCGGTGACGACGTGATGGGCACCCCGCCACTGTGCGCGGGCTGCCGGGTGTGAGCAGACGGCCGACGCGGCCGGTGAGACGGGCTGGTGGAACTGCCAGCGCGAGGATGCGGAAGGGGGTGAGAGCGAATGACCATCTACATCAAGATCATGCCGGGTGTCCGCATCCGGCTCGGGAAGCGCGGCGTGCGTGCGTCTGTGGGGCCACGGGCTGCCCGCGTCCACGTCGGCGCGGGACGCTCCGGGATCAGCACCGGGGCCGGCCCGGTCACGGTGTACAAGCCGGTCGGCAAGGCCAAGCGGAGGTGAATGTGATGGACGCCGGGAAGGTGCAGCGCTATCTCTACGGTGACTGCATGAAGCTGGCCCGTGCGCTGTACGAGCTGACCGGCTGGCCCATCGTGGGCTGCCATGGTGCAGGCGAGGGCCAGCACTACGCCGTGCTGACGCCGGACGGGCGGATGATGGACGCCGCCGGTCTGCGCCCGGCCGGGGCTATGCGCTGGCCCTGCAACCTGGAGCTGGTGAATGACTGCGACTGCGGCTGTGCCCCGGACGACAAGACACGCGCTGACGCGGGTGAGCTGCTGGCTGAGGCCGGCTTGATTGACCGACGCCGTGGCTACCCGGGCTGCCCGGCCAGGCCCTGCTGTATCTGGCTGGCCAGCTGTTCGGCGACCGCCAGCCGCTCGGCCTCGGGCAGCTCCCGGTAGCCCGCTGGCACCGGGACGTACACCCGGTCAGCGGTCATCGCGGATGCGGCGGGTGAACGCGGCCCAGGATGCGGCCGGGATCGCCAGCTGCGGCCCATCCGGGTCCTTGGTGTCGCGGACGGCGACCGTGCCGGGCACGTGGGCGGCCTCGACACAGTTGGCCTGGCCGTTGCTGTAGCTGCTGGTCCGCCACGGCGGGCTACTAGTGATGTCCATCATCGTCTCCCTGTTGATCTCATGGCTGCTGCGCTCTCGTGGATCATGCGGATGGAGGCGGCCTCGCTGGCGGCAGCCGCCCAGATGTACTCCAGGGCGTCACTGAAGCGCTCGATCTCGTGGGGCTTGTCCAGGAATAGCGCGCCAGTGAACCCATCGACGTAAACGGTGGGCGGCTCGCTGTCCTGGCCGTCGCCGTTGACCGGGAACCGTAGGACCACGAACGGGCCGGTCATCAGGCCGTGGTGCAGGCCAGCGGTGAACGGCACCACCCGCAGCGTGACGTTGGGCAGCTCGGCGGCCTCGGCCAGGGCGTCCAGCTGCTCCGCCATGACCTCCCGGCCGCCGACTGGCCGCCGCAGCACGGACTCGTTCAGGACCACTCGCAGCGCCAGCGGCGCTGCCGGCCGCCGGATGAGGGCCTGCCGCTCGATCCGCAGCCGGACGCGGCGGCTGATCTCGTCGCCGGGCACGTCCGGGTTGTCGGCGGTGATGATCGCGCGGGCGTAGCCCTCGGTCTGGAGCAGCCCCGGCACCAGCTCGGGCTCGTACCATGCCAGCCCGGAGGCGGCTTCCTCCAGGCCCAGGTACACGTCGAAATTCTCCGGGATGACGTCGCCGTACGCCTGCCACCAGCCCTTGCTTTTCGTCTCTCTGGCCAGGCCCATCAGTGCCTCAGACAGGTCAGCCGGCGCACCGTAGATTCGACACATCAGCTCCACATCGTGGGAGCGGAGTGAGGTCTGGCCGGTCTCGATCCTCCAGATTTTGGTCTCGCTCCACTCCAGTTCCTCGGCGGCGGTCTTCACCGTCATGTGCTGGCGATTGCGTAGGTCACGGAGGTAACGGCCGAGCTGCCTGCGGGGCACGGTTGAACCGGTGGTCTCCGTCGTTGCCATCCCTGATCGACTCCCTCGGGCTTGCAGATTGAGGCTATCGCACACGCGATTTGAAAGACATCTACTAATCGGTTCGCAATGTAATAAGTAAATCTATCGATTCGCGGTGGAAATTCAATATAGAAGGTTGCACTCTCTCCCAGCCTGGTGTTTACCTGGCGCTACCACGCAGGGCTGTGAGCGGCGGGTGAGGGAGACGATGACGATGACGGCGGGCCAGGCACGGGACGCGCTAGCGGATCTGCAACATCATTGGGGCAGTGCGTACGCGATAGCCGGCGCTGATGGCTGCTGGGTGGCGAGGCGGCGGGACAACGGCAAGCTGATCAATGCGGGCGGCCCGGGCGGCCTGCGGGAGCTGCTGGTTGCCGACTACCAGGACCGCCCGGTACCGCGTGAGGTCGCGCCATGATCAGCGCCAGCGTTCAGGCCGCCGCACTGCGGGCCGCGTTCCCGTCCTATGCCGTCAGCGTGCTGCGGCAGCGCGGTGAGCGCCCCCGGTTCGAGCTGGTCAGCAGATATGGGCCGAGCTGCGCCGCGCCTCATGACTGGCCCCGGTGAACTCCGTGCGGGCGGCTCGCCCGCTGCCGTCGCGGGTCCGCCCCCGTTAGTGCAGCCGCCACGTCTGCGGCCAGCTGAGCTCCTGAAGCAGGCTGGCCAGCCTGCTTCAGGAGGGTACGCGGACCACGCTGCGGGCAGATAGCGTGCTGGCCGTGCTGTCCACGCCGGCCGCGTCGGTCTGGTGCAACGGCCGGATCTTCTGGTGGGCCGCGGCGGACGGCGAGGTCACCTGGCCAGCCGCCGACGCCGAGGGCGCAGCGCGCAGGCTGGCCGGCCCGGAATGACCTGGGGCCACGCCCTGCTCACCGGCTCGATTTTCGGTGCCGCCGAACTCGTTCTGCTCGGGCTCCGGTGGCTGGTGCGGAAGCTGATCAGCCGCCGCAACAGAGCTGGTCAGCCTCCGGGCCGCACCGCGAGGTAGCCCTGCTGCTGGGCTACTTGCAGGTAGTAGCTGATCTCCTGCATGGCCCTGGTGACCGACGCGCCGTCGGGCAGCTGGATGTTGTTGACGATGGACACGCCACCTGGCTGCGAGCTGCTGGACTCCGGGACCACCCACTCCCGGCCGCGCTCACCAAAGGTGTACCGCTGGCCCGACTGCCCGAAGCCGATGATGGGCTCGGTGATCATCCCGCCGTTGGCGTAGCCGTGGCCCTGGCCGATGACCCCGGCCATGCGCGCCCCGCCATAATTAGCGGCGGCGTAGTGGATCGCCGCGTATATCTGCGCCATCGGATTCTCGCTGACCGGGCCGCCGCCGTAGTTCACCAGCGGGGGCGTGTTCCGGTACGGCCCGGCGTAGGCCGCGAACGTGCCCGGGATGAGCTGGAGGAGCCCGACCGAGTTGCCGGTCAGGCAGGGTAGCCCATCCTGTTCCATCGTCCAGGTACCCAGCCCGGTGACCACGCACCACACCGGCTGGCGCTCCAGCACTTCATGCGGATTGAACAGGCCGGGGGCCGCGTACGGCCGGGCCATGCCGACCATCCCCGCCGGCTGGTGCTTGTCCGAGTACCGGGTGAGCTTGCTGTACGTCGGCCGGTAGCCTTCGAGATAGACCGCTAGCTTGATGGCTTCCTGAAGCGGCCCGTCCACCTGAGCGATCCGGACAAACTCGCCGCTCGCCCCTCGCCGGGCACTCTCAGCCGGTACAGGCTGGCGGTGACCTTCCGCGTCGATCATCGAATCCAGCCACGCGGCGCGCTGATCAGGCGAGAGCGCCAGCACGAAGGCTTCGGGACCGATTTCCATGAGCTGGGAACGCTTCATCAGGTCAGTGACATACGCGCGGCGCAGCTTGAAAGCGTGCGCGGGCAGGTAGTCCTCGTGGCGTTGCCGAGTAGTCTCGGTTTGCTCAACCCGGGCAAGCAGCGCGCGAATTTTGATTAGCATTTCGGGCTTGGACTGCCAGATCGTGCCGTCGTAGCCACCTAGCTCACCCGTGGTCTGGCTCTTGCTCATTTGGTGCGCTTTCGCGCGGTGTACTGCGACGCTGTTGCTCGCCTGCTGAATAGCTCCGCGATGAGGCTTACGCCCCGTGCCGGGCAGCCAGCCACATTCAGGGCAGATCTCGGGCTTGTACAGCGCGGGGGATACCGTACCGTCGCCCTGCAACCAGGCGATGATTCGGACATCTTCCAGGGAGAGCCCAGGAATGCCGTCTGTGTCAGCTGGTGCCGCGAGACGCAGCCGGTGGTCAGATTTCAGCGAGTCGGTGGTGACGAACTCGCCGCGCGTCGCCCGCACGACGTCGGTCTTCACTCCGTGCATGCGCCCGCGATGCGTCGAAATACTACGAGGTGTAGGCACGATATTGCGCCCGCTGCGATCGGTACGTCCGGTCCATCCGCATTCGGGGCACGCGGTAAGGGTCTCCGGCGCCCGGTCGTAGGTCGTGTCGCTCCACCAGCGGTGGTTGGGCGTGACGTCCGCGTGCCAGTGCTTGTTGCCGATCCGCCAGACCTCTGCCTCGTCGTAGTGCAGGACCGCGAGGACAGTAGTCCACTCGTTCCGTCCAGTGACCGGGTTGTAGCCGATCGTTTCGTCACCGGACTGTACCTGGTCGTACTTGAGCCATCCGCGCCGTGTAAGGATCACAGAATCAATTGTTACACAGGGATGGCCGGCCGCCGCGTTGCTGTCGGTCCGGTTCACGGCGTCTAGCTGGCCGCCCGATTCGGTGGCGATCTGCCGCAGCCAGTTGGAGACCAGGGACAGCAGCCCATGGACCTGAGCACCGCCGTGATGTCGGCCGCGTAGCTCGCGCTCCCCGCCCCGAGGTACACACCCCCGGACGCTGCCCGGGACGCCGACTGGGCCGCGCTCAGCGCCGCCTGCCCGATCGTCTTGATGATGGTGGACAGGCATGGACTCGGCGTCGTTGAAGAACGAGTGCGCGAAGACGGCCTGGCAGATGTAGACCCCCGCGCGGCCCGCGCTAGCGACTAGGGGGCGGCCTCCGGACCGCGCAGGCCAGACGGCCCGTGCTGGAGACCACCGGTACGTGGGGGGCCGCCCTATAGCCTGGGCCGCACCCCACCGGAAACAGCAGAACACAGCGAACGGGAGCACGATTTGAGCGCCTGGCTATGCGCCGTCTGCATAAAGATCACCACCAAGGGCCGCGCTCCGCTGGCGGACACGATGGTCAACGGGACCATGCTGTGCGTGAAGCACGCGAGGGAACTGGACACGACGCCGGAGCAGCAGGCCAGCCGATAGCGTGACCTTGGCCCCGTGCCGCTGACTCGCGGGCGGGGCCTATTCATGCCCGCACATAGGTCCCTCTGGCACTTGCTGGCAGATCAGGTGCGCCGCCTATCTGTGCAGCTCAGCGACGGTGCGTATCACGCGATGTCACACCCGGACCGGCGGTACCAGGCAACCGCTGTCTCACCTATAGCGACCAATCAGCTACCTTTTGTGGTCATGGATAGAACTGAAGTCTGGCCATGCCCCGAGTGCCATGAGCCCCACCTGGAGGTGGTGCTCAGGCCCATCCCTGCCAGCGGCGCGCCTCAGGGGATTACCAGCACCATCCGGAGCGCCAAGTGCCCGAACGGATGCAAGATCAATCCCCGGACGCTTCGCCGACCAAATCGCTAACCCTGCTCGGGACCCGGCAGGTCGGTCCAGCGCTCAGCCACCACGACCCGGCGGCGTACCTTGTGCCCGAGCGCCGCGTGATCCCTGGCCCACACCTCGGCCGGGTACAGCTCGCGGCGGTCGCTGGAGCGCCGAACCTCCATCTGGCCGTCCGTATCGGTCACCTCGTACTCGAAAAAACGTTCGCCAGCCACCGGGATATCGAACCATGGCTCAGCTCCCCCTGGCGCACCCGGCGGCCCGCGTGGACGGCTGGCTGCCGAACAAACGGGACCGCCGGACGATCTCACCTGGCGCTAGGCCGCCAGGTCCAGCGGATGGCCGAACTTCTCGGCGTACTCGTTGGCCAGCACGCGGTAAACAGCGGTGTTCCGCGCGATGGCATCCTCATACCGGCGGCAGTACGCCTCGTAGTGACCGGCAGTCCACTGATCCCGTGGCACAACCTGGTCCCCGAACACGCCGAACAGGGGGAGCTGGCCGCCGAGTTCGTAGCGGGGCTCCTTCATCCGGCGCAGCTTGTCCTTGACCCAGCACCGCATCCTGTGCGATCTCGGCTCCGGGCTCGGGCTGCGCCAGGGCGAGATCTTCGGCCTGTCCCCGGACGACATCACGGACTGGCTGCGCCCGGGTGCGGCGGTCCTGCACGTCCGGCGGCAGGTGAAGATCGTGGGCGGCAAGCTGGTGTTCGCGCCGCCGAAGGGCGGCCGGGAGCAGGGCGAGAAGGAACGGCAGATCCCGGTCCCTGAGTCAGTGCGGCTGGCCCTGGCTGAGCACCTGGCCGCGTTCCCGGCCAAGCCGGTGACCATGCCCTGGACAGAGCCAGGCGGCAAGCCGGTGACGGTACGGCTGGCGCTCACCTCACCGACTGGCCTGGCGGTCAACCGCAACAGCTTCAACCGCGGGCCGTGGAAGGACGCCCTGGAGAGCGCCGGGGTGCCAGCCGGGCGGGACGCCGGTACACACCAGCTGCGGCACCACTTCGCCAGCGTCATGCTGCACGGCGGGGTGGACGTCCGGGCGCTGTCGGAGTACCTGGGCCACACAGACCCCGGATTCACGCTGCGGGTCTACACCCACCTGATGCCGTCGGCCGCCAGCCGGATGCGTGAGGCGATCGACGCGGCCCGCCAAGGCTCCGACGGCCCAGCCACGGCCCAGACCGCGAGCAACTAACCAAAGGAACAGGTCAAATGCAATCCACCACTAGATCTTGGTGAAGTGGTGGAAGCACTCGTAGTCGGCGTCGTGTTCGGCGAAGTCGGCCGCCTCGGAGCGCTTGACCGCCAGGTAGGCCCGGCTGCGCAGCGGGCCGAGCGCGTTCATCAGCAACTCGTCGCTGGCCAGCGCGTCGAGGGCTTGGCCCAGTGATGACGGCAGCCGGCGGATCCCGCGCTGCTCCCGCTCGGCGTCGGACAGGCTGGCCGGGTCGACGTTGACCGCCTCGCCCGGGTCCAGCTTGTGGCGGATGCCGTCCAGCCCGGCGTGGATGAACGCGCCCAGGGACAGGTACGGGTTGGCGCTGGAGTCGGACGGCTTGAGCTCGAGGTTGACCGAACTGGACGGATCGCCCCGCAGCACCGAGCAGATGCGGACCGCGGCCTCCCGGTTGTCCATGCCGTAGACGGTGAACGCGCTGGCCCACATCTGCGGGGCCAGCCGCCGGTAGCTGTTGGCGCTGCCGCAGGTCAGCGCGACCAGCGCGGGCAGGTGCGCGAGGACGCCGCCGATGAAGTGGTAGCCGGTGGCAGACAGGCCGTACCGGTCAGCGGGATCGGCGAACAGGTTCCGCCCGGCCGGCGCACCGTCCGGCCCCACCTCGAACAGCGAGCCGTGCAGGTGCGTACCGTTGCCGGCCTGGTCGGGGATGGGCTTGGGGGCCAGGCTGGCCCACACGCCGCGGCGGAACGCGACCCCGCGGATCGTCTCCCGGTACAGCAGGTGGTTGTCGGCCGCGCGTAGCGCCGGAGCATGCTTGATCACCACTTCCTGCTGGCCGTGGCCCAGTTCCGGGTACACGTGCTCGACCGGCAGACCCTGGGCCTCGAGCGCGGCCACCACGTCCATGATGTAGTCGTGCGCGAGCTGGAAACCGGTGGTGGAGTAGCACAGGCTGTCGTCGTTCGGCACCATCCGGTCCAGACCGCCGTCCGGGTCGGGCACCCGCTGGCCCAGGGTGAATTCCGGCTCGAACGACGCCTCCATCGCGTAACCGTCGGCGGCCAGCTCGGCGATGGCCTGCTTGAGGAAGGTCCGGGCGCAGGCTTCCCAGGGCTGGCCGTCCGGCTTGACCAGGTCGGCGCACATGGCCGCGGCGCCGGGCGCGTACGGCAGCGGCACGAACGTCGCCGGGTCGGGCACGATGCGGACCTCGCCCACCGGCCCCATGCCGTCGACCGGCTGCAGGTGGTCGAGCATGGACATGGCCATCATCGCCACCGTGTGCCCGATGCCACTGGACATCCTGGCTTCCAGGTCCGTCGTGTGCGCCGCCTTGCCGCGGATGATGCCACCGTGGTCGGCGTAGAGAAACCGGGTCAGCGAGACGTTCTCGGCCGCGGCCCGTCCCACCGCGAACTCGATCGCGGGCCGCCGGTCGTCGCTTGCGTCGGTCATGCCAACTCCTCAATCAGTGCCAATCCAGTGCGGGCCGATTCAGTGCGGGCCGATTCAGTGCGGGCCGATCCGGGCCGATTCAGTCGAAGTCGATCGAGCTGTAGGCCCGCAGCTTCCACAGCTGGTGCTCGCTCTTGATGCTGCGGATGGTGCCGGAACGGGACCGCATGACCAGCGAGTGCGTGGTCGCGGACGCCCCGCGGTAGCGGACACCCTCCATCAGTTCGCCGTCGGTGATGCCGGTGGCGGCGAAGAACACATCGTCCGAGGAGACCAGCTCGTCCGTGGTCAGCACCCGGTCCAGGTCGTGCCCGGCGTCCAGGGCCTTGCGTCGCTCGGCGTCGTCCTTCGGCGCCAGCTTGCCCTGGATCACACCGCCCAGGCACTTCAGCGCGCAGGCCGCGATGATGCCCTCCGGGGTGCCGCCGACGCCGAGCATCAGGTCCACCCCGGTGCCTTCCCGCGCGGCCATGATCGCCCCGGCCACGTCGCCGTCGGTGATCAGCTTGATCCGGGCCCCAGCCGCCCGGACCTGCTTGATCAGCTCGGTGTGCCGCGGCCGGTCCAGGATGACCACCGTTACGTCGTGCGGCGAGCAGGCCTTGGCCCGGGCCACCGCGGCGATGTTGGCCTCGGGCGGCGCGCTCACGTCCACCATCCCGGCCGCCTCCGGCCCGGTGGCCAGTTTGGACATGTAGAACACGGCCGACGGGTCGTACATCGAGCCCCGCGCGGACACGGCCAGCACCGACACCGCGTCCGGCGACCCGTTGGCGCACAGCCGGGTCCCGTCGACCGGATCGACGGCCACGTCGCAGGCCGGCCCGGTGCCGTCGCCGACCTCCTCGCCGTTGAACAGCATCGGGGCCTCGTCCTTCTCGCCCTCCCCGATGACCACGACACCCTTCATCGACACCGAGTTGATCAGCAGCCGCATGGCGTTGACCGCGGCGCCGTCGGCCCCGTTCTTGTCGCCCCGGCCGACCCAGCGTGCCGCGGCCATCGACGCCGCCTCGGTGACCCGGGCCAGTTCCAGCGCCAGGTTGCGGTCCGGGGCGTGCTTGCTGGGCTCCGGCAGCGGGTCCACGGCACCGGAATGCACGGGGTTATCGGCGGGCATCGGTGAGCCCCTCTCGTATTGGGTTCTCGGCTGATGCTACGGATCGGATTAGCTGATGCTATTGAGCTACCCCATCGGCGTAGCCTTAGCCTGGTCAACTCGACCAGGGGGCCCTGGAGGACCGGAACGGCCGATGCCAGCTGACACCCAACCGAAGACAGTTACCCGTAACCCAGGATCGCGCAGTGCCGGACCGCGCGGGGCGAAACCCCGGAGCCCGGAATCACGTGGCTCGGAGCGCGGTGCGACCACCCGGGCCAGCCTGCTGGAGGCCGCGCGGGCTGCGTTCGCCACCGGCGGCTACGCCGAGGCCAACGTCACCGACGTCGTGGCCGCGGCCGGGGCCAGCGTCGGCAGCCTCTACCACCACTTCACGGGCAAGGCCGACCTGTTCCTGACCCTGTTCGAGGAGTTCCACACCCGGCTGGCCGAGCGGACCCGGACCGCGGTCTGGCAGCAGCGCGAGCTTGGCGTCAGTGACCCCAAGCAGCTGTTCCTGGCCGGTGCCCGCGCCTACCTGGACGGCTGCATCTGCGAGCGGGACCTGTCCGCGCTGTTCACCCGGGGCGACGGGCCGCCCGGCTTCGAGCTGATCATGCGGCAGCGGCAGCGGGAGTGGGCCGAGAAGAACGCCGAGTTCTTCGCCCGCGGCTCCGAACCGGCCGACGACGCGGTGGCGGTCGTGCTCACCGGAGCGCTGATGCTGGCCGTAGCCGAGGTGTCGCTCAGCGGCGACATCGTCGCGGCCCGGTCGCTGGCCGACCGGGTGATCAGCGTCATCGGCCGCCTCGACATCACCGGCGGGGCTGAGGCGGTCGCGTGATCCGGGCCGCGGCGCTCTGCCTGCTGCTGATCGTGGTGGCCATCGTGGTCGTGCCCATGGACCAGGCCAGCTCGCCCACCACGATCAGCTACCACGCCGACCTGGCCGCCATGACCCGCAAGGCGCCCTACCAGGTGGTCGCGCCGGCCGGGCTGCCGGCGTCCTGGTCGCCGGTGAACTCGGGCGTGGCCGCGGGCGGCGCCAACGGCGCGGGCACGGTGACCTGGCGGCTCGGTTACGCCACCCCGTCCGGGACCTTCGCGGCCCTGGAGGAGACCAACGCGGCAGCCCGCGCGTTCATCCGCCGGATGACCAACGGCGGCACTGCGCAGGCGCCGGTCCAGGCGGGCGGCCGGTTGTGGGCTGCTTCGGAAAATTCTGAACGAGGTCAGCGCTCACTGGCTCTGACCAGTCCGGCCGGCGTCACCCTGGTGGTCACCGGGAACGCCTCCTGGGCCCAGCTGCACACGCTGGCCGCTTCGCTCCGGACAGCAGGCTGACTGAGGTCAGAACGGCCGGTCGGCATCGTCGTCTGCGTCGCCGGACCGCTCGGCGGTCGCGGCGGACAACCGGGCCCGGGCTCCTTCCAGCAGGCGGCCGCACACCGCGGCCAGCCGTTCGCCGCGCTCCCACAGCTCCAGCGACTGCTCCAGGGCCAGGCCGCCGGTCTCCAGCCGCTTGACCACGGAGGCGAGCTCGTCCCGGGCCTGCTCGTAGGACAGTGCGTCGGTCTGGGCCTCGGACTTGGCGTCCGCCTGCTCGGTTTTGCTCGTCGCCACGTCGTTCAACCTACCAACGGGCTCGGACAGAACAGTGTCATCAACGCTGGGTCATCAACGCTGGGTCATCAACGCTGGCTGAATAACACCGGGCTGTTAACCGGGCGGCTGGCCGACAATCACGCCGACCTCGTCCGCGGCGAACCGGACGGTCAGCGCCTCGCCCTCGGTGACTTCGGCCGCGCTGCGCACCACCTGGTCGTCGGCGTGCTGCACGATCGCGTACCCGCGCTTCAGCGTGGACGCGGGGGACAGGGCCAGCAACCGGGCCCGGGTGTGGGACACCTCGTCCCCGGCCCGGGTGATGGCCGCGCGCAGGCTGACCCGGGCCCGCTGGGTCAGCAGGGCCAGCTGCTCCTGCTGCCGCTCGATCTCGCGCACCGGGTTGGCGATGGCCGGGCGGGACGTCATCGCGGCCAGCCAGGACAGCTCGCGCTCGATCCGGCCCTGGACGCAGCGCCGGGCCCGGTCCCGCAGCCCGTCGATCAGGGCTATCTGCTCGGCCACGTCGGGCACCACCCGCTTGGCCGCATCGGTCGGGGTGGCCGCGCGCAGGTCGGCCACATAATCCAGCAGCGGCGTGTCCTGTTCGTGTCCGATCGCGCTCACGACCGGGGTCTGGCAGGCGGCCACCGCGCGCAGCAGCGTCTCGTCCGAGAACGGCAGCAGGTCCTCCAGCGACCCGCCGCCCCGGGCGATGATGATCACGTCGATGGCGGGGTCGCCGTCCAGGCGGCGCAGCGCCTGGACCACGTCGGCGGCCGCGTACGAGCCCTGCACCGCGGTCTGCTCCACCCGGAACTGCACCGCGGGCCAGCGCCGCGCCGCGATGCGCTGCACGTCCCGCTGGGCCGCGGAGTCCCGGCCGCAGATCAGGCCGATCTCCCGGGGCAGGAACGGCAGCGGCCGCTTGCGCTCGCGCGCGAACAGCCCGTCGGCGGCGAGCTTGGTCCGCAACTGCTCCAGCCGGGCCAGCAACTCGCCGATGCCGACCGGCCGGATGTCCAGGGCGGTCAGCGCGAACGACCCGCGGGTGGCGTTGAAGTCCGGCTTCGCGTACACCACGACCCGGGCCCCTTCGGCGGGCGCCGGCCGGATCGAGTCGAACACGGTCCGGGCGCACACCACCCGCACCGACACTGCCGCCGCCGGGTCGCGCAGGGTCACGAACACCGTGCCGCCCCGGCGGGCCAGCTCGGCGATCTCACCGTCGACCCAGATCCGGCCCAGCCGTTGCACCCAGCCGCCGACCAGCTGCAGGACGGTGCGGACCGGGACCGGGGCTTCGGCCGACGTTTCCAGGGCCATGGAAGGGCTGGCTCAGCTCTCGGACTCGAGCTTGGCCAGCCGCCGCTCGAACATCGCGATGACGTCCGCCCGGTTCTCGTGTCCCTGCTCGTACGTGATCAGCATGCGAACCTGGTCGATCGACAGCCCGCGCAGCCGCGCCCGCAACGAGGCCACCGTGAGCTGGTCGTAGTTGGCCAGCGGGGCCTCGAAATCAGCGGCCGGGACCTCAGCCGCGCCAGCCGGCACGGCCGCCCCCGCCGCGGCCGGCAGCAGCCGGACGTTCCCGCTCGTCGTGGCGGCGGGCTTCTTCGCCGCGGGCGCCTTGGCGGCCGGGGCTTTAGCGGCCGGGGCCTTGGCCACCGGGCTC
>CAXUJF010000086.1:0-15404 GCA_964250865.1 uncultured Streptosporangiaceae bacterium | reverse complement strand
TCTTAGGGGCGTGCTTATACCTCGTGTCAGACCGCCGGACCGGCGGCGCTGAATGGAGCTTTCCGGGACACGCGCGATCTAGGGGCCTTTGCCGCGCTCGTCAGTGCCGGGCCGCTCGCAATGTTCTTGTCCCGGCCCCCACCTGCGGCAGCAGAGCCGCGCATGACCCCATCGCCGCCGGGCCGCTCCTCACCGCTCTCCGCGCCTACCGTCTGACCTTCCCGCGAGCGCCGCGTGCCTGGCCGCCGCGTTCGCCGTCTTTACACGTCGCATGACCACCGCAATTGCCAAGTAAATCCGCACCACATCAGAAGGAGCACGCCATGACCGCGATCGACGACCTGGCCGCGCGCATCCAGCGACTGGAAGACCGCAACGCCATCATCGATGTCGTCATCAAGTACGCCACCTCGATCGACGCCGCAGACTGGGACGGGTACGCGTCGATCTTCACCGATCCCGTGCACATCGACTTCTCGGAGGCGGGGCTGCCGGCCGCCGACTTCCCGCTCGATCAGTTCATCGGCTTCGCCAGGCAGGGCCTGGAGGCATGGGACGCCCGGCAGCACATCAGCCCGAACCACGTCGTCGAGTTCGACGCGGCCGACCCCGGCCAGGCGGTCTGCCGCTCCTACATGTACGCGCAGCACTATAAGAAGGGCGCGCCCGGCGGAGAGTTCTACCTGATGCGCGGCTCGTACGACAACCAGATGGTCCGCACCGCCCACGGCTGGAAGATCGCCCGCATCACCCAGCACCTATTCTGGCTCGAGGGCAACCCGAATGCCGCCCAGGAGACTGCCCAGGCCTGACCGAGGCCGCCCGCATAGGCCGGCTCGGACTGTCCTACGCCAACGGTCCGCACCGGCCCTGGCCAGTCACCATGATCTCGAAGCGGTTGTCCACGACGACATGACCGTACCTGTCGGTGCGGCCGGGCCGGTCCCCCTCGCCCGGACATCCAGCGTCCGGTGCGAAAGTATGCCCGGCCTTCAGCAGGTCCCGCTGTCAGCCGCGCGGTGCTTCTCGTCCCGGAGCACGGTGCTAAGGCGCCTGACGGCCGGGCGGCAACCGGGAAGCCGCAGCTTGCGGCGTATACGAAATCTTCGACCACCGGGCAGCGACGGCATTCCCACGGCCCCGACTTCCGACTTTATGGCTGCGGGAATGTCGACACGGCAATAAGACATCGGTAATGATTGGGGCTATTGCCGGTCGGGCAGCGGCCGCACCTCCCGCAGCCGCTGACGAGCCGAGGCGGCCATCATGCCTGGCCACCACTCGGCCCGGGCGTCGACGGTTACCTCGACCGAGCCAACTCCGTCCACCTCCGCCAGGACTTCCCGCACCCGGTCGACGATCAGGCCGATCTGCATGCACAGCGGACTCGTCACGATGAGCTCCACACGGGCGGTGCTGCCGTCGAAGCGAAGATCCTTGACCAGGCCCATATCGAGCAGGTCGACCGGTACGCCGGTGGCGATGCTGCACGGGTCGACGACCCGCCGCAGCGCGTCACGCAGCGGACCGAGGGGACTTCCGGCGATGTCAGCCATCTGCTTCCCCGTCGGCGTCGTGCTCCAGCAGGAACTGGCGGACGAGGTCGTTGAATTCGCCAGCCTTCTCGATGTTGAGCAGGTGCCCCGCCTCGGCCAGGACGACGATCCTGGCCTCAGGGATGCGGCCCAGCGCCTCGTGGTATCCGGGGAGGCGCAGCTTGTCCTCGGCGCCGGCTACGACGAGCGTGGGGTGGCGGATCCGTTCGTAGGCGATCGTGTCCGGCTGACCGAAATCCGGCCGGGGCGTCATGGTAGGCGGCTTCAGCCGGGCCGCCGCTATCGCCTCCCAGGCGCCGGGGGCGAGGCTCGCCTCGACCCGGCGCTTGACGTAGGCATCATCCTGCGCCCAGGCCGGGTCATGGAAGTTGGCCCGCAGTATCGCTCGCATGGCCTCGGGCGTGCCGTCGTAGCCGAGCAGCCGCCGCCGCTCTTCGTTGTCGGGGACGAAGCCGCCGCCGCTGGCGACGACCAGCCGGCTGATCGGGAACCGGCACTCGGGCCGCGCGGCCTCCCGGAGCAGCATGGTCGCCCCCATCGAGGCGCCAGCGAAGTCGGCCTGCTCGATCGCCATCGCCTGGAGGAACGCGCTCATGTGCCGGACCATGCGGTCTGATCCCGAGACGAAGTCGCGCAGCTTGTCCGTGCCGCCGAAACCCAGCCAGTCCGGTGCGATCACGCGGAAGTCCCGGGCCAGCGGGCCGATGTTGAATTCCCAGCACAGCTCGGCGCTGCCGCCGAACTCTCCGGAGTGCAGGAGCACGACCGGTGGACCGTCTCCGGCATCGAGATAATGCGTGCGGATGCCGCCGACGTCAAGGTAGCGGCTCCGGACCGGCTCGTGATGACTCGACACGGGCCGGCCCTCAGCTGACCAGTCCGGCTATCGCCGTGGTGGAGTACGGCACGGCGGGGGCCGCGTCCGGGCCGCCGCGGCGCAGGTCAAATTCGTCACCCTTGACGCGGGCGAGGCACGTGTCCAGGTCGAGGCCGTGCAGGCGGGCATAGTTGCCGGACAGGATCGCCCGCTTGTCCTCCATGGTGATCTGGGGGACGTGTCCCTCGTCGACAAGCTGGTCGGAGAAACGGAAGTTGCGGGCGAAGTTCTCGACGTGCGGGCGCGGGTGCGAGACCATGCACCCGGTTCCCCACACGATCTGCCGCAGCGTCTTCGGGCCCCTGATGAGCGTGGCCAGGGCGTGAGCGAAAGCCAGCGGCCGGGTCGTAGCCAGCGTGGCGGTGGTCTCGAGGTTGACATAGACATTGTCGAACCGGGCCAGCTGCCATGCCGTTTCTTCGAGGAAGGCGATGCCCCCGTGCACGATCTCGAAGGTGAGATCCGGGAAGGCGATCGCGGCCCGGTCAATGTCGTCGACCCGGTAATGCTTGAGCTCGACCGGCCCTAGCGGCAAGGCCTTGTGCACGGCGATGACCTTGATCCCCAGCTGCCGGGCCCGTTCGAAGACCGGGAAGGCGACCTCCGGGTCGTCCATCAGCCAGCCCGTTATCTCCTCGCCCGCCCAGCTGTTGGGGTATAGCTTGAGCCCGGGCGGGTTACCGAGGAATCCGGCCTGCTGCTCCAGGTCGTCGATCGCCTTCTGTCCCTCGAGGGGATCGACGCCGGCGTAGAAGATGAACCGGTCCGGCCAGCGTGTCTTGGCTTCCAGCGCCTTTTCTGGCGAGCAGATCCCGTCGTAGAAGGCGCGGATCGGGACTACGTGGTAGGCGGCCAGATCGGCGTAGCTTTCCACGAAGGACATGTTCGCGACTTCTTCGATGGACCAGTCGCGCTCGTAGGCTTCTTTCGACATGCGGTAGCCGGCCGGCCCGCTGTCCCGGTTGCCGTTGGAGACAAGATCGGTGATCCAGCGCGCGTACCTGTTGCGGAAGTTGTCCTCGCGCAGGTTGTACGGGTGGACAACAGCGTCGATCACCGGCATTCCGTCGATCATGGCATGACGGTACCCCCCGGCTCCGGTGACGGCTTGGATACCCCGCTGGATTCCGTTCTGCGGAATTCAGGTCACTCCCCGGGCGGACTCGCAGGCCGCGACGAGCGCCTCGGCCAGTTCCGGTACTCGCTGCCGAGGGCACCGGGCACTGGGGCAGGCGATGGCGAGCGCGGCGATGGCTTTCCCGGCCGTGTCCCGGACGCAGGCGCCCACGGCCGTCACCCCTTGCGCGCTCTCCTCGAAGTTCGTCGCGTAACCGCGCTTCCGGATTTCTGCCAGCTCGCGCTGCAAGGTCCGGCGCGCCTGCATGCCCGCCCCCAGCCGTGACGGCACACCGCGCGGATACAGCGACATGAAGACGTCCGACGGCAACTCGGCCAGCAGGGCCTTTCCCGCGGAGTTTGTGTGCGCGGGGACTAGCATCCCCAGCCGCGAGCCGGTCCGCAGCACCTGGCTGCTTTCCACGCAGTCGGTAAACCTGGCGCCATTGCCCTCCAGCACCACGAGGTGGCATGTCTCGTCGACCTCACGGTTGAGCTGCTCGAGGATCGGGCGGAGCGCTGCCCGCAGGTCGGCGTTGACCGTCCTGGACAGACCAAGATGCGTGAAGACCGGGCCCGGGCGGTAAGCCTTGTCCGCATCCTGCACGGCGAACTCACGCTGCTGCAGCGTGCTCAGCAGCCGGTGGGCCGTGGACCGTGCCACCCCGAGCTCAGCGGCGACATCGACCACCCGCAGACGCTGCCGCTCGCTCAGCAGCAGCAGCACCCGCAGCGCATGGTCGATAGCGGTGACTGAGTCACCCTTCAGGTCTGGCATGGTGCAACGTTAACTCGTCCCGCACAGCGGAATTTGCCGCGATGTCGCTGGCGGGCGCCTTTCCCTGGCTGGCACCGTGGCGACATGAAGCTCGCCATAGTCGGAGCCGGGATCGGGGGGCTGACGCTCGCCCTCGAACTGCACGACGCAGGCATCGACTGCGAGATCTACGAAGCTGCCCCGCAGATAAGACCCATAGGCGTCGGCATCAACGTCCTGCCGCACGCGACGAAGATTCTGGCCCGCCTCGGTGTCGAAGCACGGCTGGCCGCCGTCGGCGTCACCACCCGCGAATCGGCCTTCTTCAACCGCTTCGGCCAGCTCATCTACACCGAACCGGCCGGCCGGTTCGCCGGTTACGAGCACCCGCAATTCTCGATCCACCGCGGCGACCTGCAGAGCGTCCTGCTGTCGGCCGTGACCGACAGGCTCGGACCCGAGTGCCTCAGTCTCGATCACACTTGCACCGGGGTGATCCAGGACGAGAACGGCGCGACCCTGACCTTCCGTTCCACGACGGCGGACGTGCCGCTGCCGCCGGCTCGCGCGGACATCGTAGTGGCGTGCGACGGCATTCACTCCAGGCTGCGCAAGCAGCTTCACCCGGACGAAGGTCCGCCGGTCTACTCCGGCGTCAACATGTGGCGCGGCACGGTCGTCCATCCCCCGTTCCTGACCGGAGCGAGCATGACCCGGGCCGGCTGGCTCACCACCGGCAAGCTCGTGGTTTACCCCATCCGGGATAACGTGGACGGCGCGGGAAACCAGCTCGTCAACTGGGTGGCCGAGATCGAGACACCCCGGCACGCGGACCGGGACTGGAACCGCCGGGGCCGGATCGGCGACTTCATCGGCGCGTTCGAGGACTGGCATTTCGGCTGGCTGGACGTTCCGGCCATGATCCGGGCCTCGGGGGAGATACTGGAGTACCCGATGGTGGACCAGGACCCGCTGGATCATTGGACCGACCAGAGGCTGACCCTGCTCGGCGACGCGGCCCATCCCATGGTCCCTCGCGGCTCTAACGGCGCAGGACAGGCCATCCTTGACGCACGCGCCCTGCGCAATGCCCTGGCCAGCACCGCGGACCCCGCTGCCGCCCTCCGCGCCTACGAGGCTGCCCGCCTGCCTGCGACGGCCCAGGTGGTGCGCACCAACCGGGCGGCACCGCCGGACGCTATCCTGCGGGAAGTGTGGCTGCGGACCGGTGACCGGCCGTTCAAGCGGATCGAAGACGTCATCAGCTTCGATGAGCTGGGCGAGATATCTCAGCGGTACAAAGACGTCGCGGGCTTCTCCCACGAGGCCCTCAGGAAGGTGACCTAGTGAATCAGCTGTCAGGTCAGGATCCTGAGCACGTCCCGGACTACCGCCAGCTGTTCTGGATGGATGAGCGGGTGTTCGTCGTCCTGGGCGGGGGTGCCGGGATCGGGCGGCAGAGCTCGCACGCGCTGGCCCAGGCCGGAGCGACGGTGGTGGTCGTGGACGCCGATTCCGCCGCGGCCGCCGCGGTCGCGGAAGAAGTCGGAGGCATCGCGCTGACCGCGGACGTCACCGAGCGCAGTTCCGTGGAAGGAGTCTTCGCCGACGCGGCCCGGTGTGCGGGACCGGTAAGGGGGGTGGTCGACATTGTCGGCGTGGCGTCCCTCGGGCCCCTGGCGGCGCTGGATGACGCGGGCTGGGACCGGCAGTTCGACCTGGTCCTGCGGCACGCGTACCTCGCCCTTCAGATAGGCGGCCGGGTCATCGCGGAGGCCGGGGGCGGCGTGATGGTCTTCGTCGGGTCGATCTCGGGATACGCCCATGCCGATGGGGAAGTTGCCTACGGCGCCGCCAAGGCGGCCCTGCATCATCTGGTCGCGGGGTCAGCGCGGGAACTGGCGCCGCAGGGGGTGCGGGTGAACGCGATCGCTCCCGGCTACACCAGGACACCGAGACTGCTCTCACTGCTCGGCGAGCAGCGCTGGAAAGACATCGACGCGATGATCCCGCGCGGCCGCGCGGCCGTTCCGGCGGAAATCGCGGCGCCTATCGCGTTCCTCGCCTCCGATGCCGCCAGCTACATCACGGGCCATATTCTCGGCGCCGACGGCGGCCTGGCCGGCGGCATCCCGGGGCCGCTCACATCCCGATAGTCCGCGTCCGCACGCTGTCGAGGAATGCGCGGCTGTCGCCGTCGTACTGGTCGTGCTCGACGTAATGGCCGAGTTCCGGGAGCCGGATGTAGGTGAAGGACATGCCGGTCGGCAGGTGCGCCTCGATGGCTGGCGTGAGGCCGAGCTTCGCCGCCGCCGCCTTGACGGCCGCCAGGTCGTCGACGATGACCGCGGTGTGGTGGAACTTCAGCGCGAACCCGCGGGTGCCGGCGAGCGGCTCGGTGAAGACGTCGACGAGACCGTCCACCGGCTCCAGTACCTCGATGAACAGGTCACGGCCAGCCGAGAAGGCACACCGCAGGCTCGCCCTGCCCCGGCGCCCATCGGCGGTGACGACGTCGAACGACGGCTCGAACGGAACGAACTGCTCGATGCCCAGCCGTTCGGTAAGAAGCTTGACCGCCTGGTCGCGGTCGGTGGTGACGTACCCGAGCTTGTAGAAGCCGGGATGCAGCAACGTGCCGGCGAAACTGCTGCCGGCGGCGGTTAGCGGGCTGGTCATCGCCACTCCAATCGGAGGGTTTTCCGGCGGGGGAGGGTCATGTGCGGCAACCATTCCTCGACGTCATCGCCGGCCAGGCGCAGGTCCGGGATCCGCTCGAACAGCGCCGCGACCGCCTGGACCGTTTCGGCCTTGGCCAGCGGCGCCCCGATGCAGAAATGCACGCCCTTCCCGAACGACAGGTGCCGCTCCGCGTTGTGCCTGCCGGGGTCGAGCCGGCCCGGATCTGGGAAGACGGTCTCGTCGAAGTTGGCGGAGGCGTAGAGCACGAACACGTCTGAGCCCTCGGGAATGGTGATGCCGCCCAGCTCGACCTCGCGGGTCGTCGTGCGCCTGACGCCGCGGGCGGGCGGCCAGATCCGCAGGCCCTCGTCGACGACTGCGGGCAGGATCGAGGGGTCGGCGGCCACCTGCTGCCGCAGTCCGGGCCGCGCGAGGAGCTCGCGGACGAGCGTCGGTATGAAGATGGCCGTGGTCTCCACGCCCGCGACCATCATGCTGTTGAGGACGCCGACCACCTCCTCGTAGGTCAGCGCTGGATCTCCCTCGGCGGTGGTGGCGGTGATCAGGGCGGAGATGAAGTCGTCGCCCGGCGCGGCGCGCCGGGCCTGCACGCTGTCGTGGAGCCAGGCGGTCATCCGCCGGGCCCGGGACACCAGGTCGCGCTCCTGCTCGGCGGTCAGTGGCGGTGCCCCGGCGGTGAGCGCGAAATAGTCCTGCCCCCAGCGGGCAAACTCCTCCCCGAGGGTCTTCGGGGCACCCGAGATGTCCATCATGGTGGTGACGGTGAGCTCACTGGAGAACTGCGCGACGAGCTCACAGTGCCCGTCGGCGATGAAGGCATCGATGAGCGCATGACAGCGGGCGCGGATGCGCGGTTCCATCGCGGCGACCATTTTCGGCGTGAACGCCGTGTTGGCCAGGCGGCGCACCCTGCTGTGCTCGGGCGGGTCCTTGAGCAGCATGGAATGCAGCCCGGGGTGCCCGTCCGGGTAGACCTCGGATAGGCCGGCCGAGGTCATCGGCCGGAACTTGTTGGCGTACCGGGAGGAGTACGTGGCCGGGTTCCGCAGCACCTCACGGATGTCCGCATACCGGGTCACGCACCACACGTCCTGCCCGGGCAGGTAGAAGACCGGCTGCTCGGCCCGCGCGAGCGACAGCCACGGCTCGGGATCGATCGCGGCCTCGGGCGACAGCGGGTCGTACGCCCGGCCGTGCACGACCGGGCACAGCGGCGCTTGCCGCGGCTGAGGATCAAGCGCGGTCATCAAGCGTCTCCCGTCGTTCGGCGAGTATGCGCAGTGCGGCAGCGTAGGTCTCGTCGAAGGCCGCCTTGGACATGGCCAGGAACTCGGCGTGCGGCAGCTTCCAGTAGGAGTCGGGGAAGTCGTTGCCGTACGTCCCGTCGTCGGAGAAAACCTCCAGTTCCCAGTACCCGTCGTAGCCGGCTTGCAGCAGGCTGGCGATGATGCCGGCGGCGGTGCCGCGGCCCCGGCCGGGCAGTTCGCGATCGTGCCCGCTGCGCTCGCCGACCCGGACGTCGCAGACCTGGACGCTGTTGATCCGGTGCCCGTAGCGCCGGATCCTGTCGTGCAGGTCAGGCTCGGGCCAGCTATGGAAGACGTCGAACATGATGCCGACGTTCTCGCGGCCGACCGAGTCGATCATCTCGACCATGGCGGGGATGGTGTGCAGCGGCGATCCGCGCCGCTGGGCGAGCAGTTCCAGCCCGATCGCCAAGCCGTGTTCGGCCGCCGCATCCGCGATCGCGGGAAGATGCTCGGCGATGGCCTCGACCGGGCCGGCGGGCCGGCCTGGGTCGCCGGAGGTGCCGGGAGCGACGGCGATGACCGCAGGGGCGAACCGGGCCAGCCGGTGCACACTGGCGCGGATCAGCTCCGTGCGTTCCCCCGGATCGGCGGGGGTGCCGGGCCGGTCAAAGGGAATACCGAGGATCGAATGAACCCGCGGTACGCAGAACGAGGCGGCGATACCATGTTCTGCCATGAAATCGGCGATCTTCTGGTCGTCGCCGTCGCTGAATTTCCCTTCCCACAGGCCGACCGCCGCCCCGCCGATCGAGGCGGTCTGCTCGATGTCGTCGTACACGCTGTTGTGGGGAGTGGAGTATGAGTTCACCGCGAACCGGGCCCGGGCCGGGTACTCGTGGGCGGATGCGGGAGCTGGCATCTTTGTTTCTCCTATCGGTCCCATTCCAGTCCCGGAGCCTCGCCCTCCTGAGCGCTGAGCGGATCGGAGGCGGCGCCGTCCACGACTGGACAGCGGGACGCCGCCGCGGGCAGTGACTGGCGGGACATGCAAGCACGATAAGAGCTACATCGCCACCCCGGACCGGACGGCGCGGCTGATTCCGCTAGAGGGAACACCGCTGCCCTTGGCCAATGCCCGAGCGCGGCACCGAGGTCACCGACCACGCCGAGCAGATCGCAGGTGCCGTTCGCCGAAGATGAACGTTCGGTCGGTGATCTCGGTCCGGCGGTGAGAGCGAACTTTTCCGCGTGAGCGTTCGCGCGAGAAATGCGCGGCGGGATCTTCGCTGCCCCGGTCGATGGCCGGTACGACGGGCCCCCTGCCGGCCGACGTGCTCGGCGAGCACCCGCCCGTCCTCGATGGCCATGATCGTGCCCTGCACCATGTACTGCAGCGGGGGATGGGCGTCTCCGAAGAGGGCGATTCTTCCTTGATCCAGCTCATGATCGGGCCGCGGTCGAAACATCCGCCACCAGCGGTCGCGCCATATCGGCGGCAGGCCCTTCAGGATCGGTGAGCTCTTGTCTTAGAAGGTGGCATCCAGCTCGTCCGGCATACCCCATCCTGGATGCCGGTCCGGGCTTTGGGTAATTCAAAGACGGCGACCTGGTTGAACATCTGGCCGCTGCGCAAGGGATACTGCACGAAGTGGCAGCGCGGCCCGACTTAGACGACGACGTCCTTCTCGAAGATCTCGTTCTCCACGACGGCCTCGAACGGCACCGCGCCGCGGTAGGCGATGTAGGCGGAGTTCACCGGCTCGTCCTCGGCCAGCATTGGTCAGCTCGCCGCCCTCGAGCGCGTCGAGCATCCGCATGTGCTCGGGCACGAAACTGAGCTCGATCGCCTCCTTCAGCAGCCCGTAGTCGTTGAGATCCGGGTGCAGTTCGGCGCGAGCTGCAGGCCGGCGCCGACCTCGCCAAACTCCATCAACTTCTCGTAGAGCCGGACGCGGACGCCCTTGCGAGACAGGCCGACGGCGCAGGAAAGGCCGCCGATGCCGCCGCCGATGATGATCGCCTCGGGCTATGCATGTGGTCGCTCAGTAATCTCCTCAGAGCCAGGCTGGAAGCTCGGGTGCCGGCGCTCCGTCCGGTGTGGTGACACCGGAGGACGGGCGCCCCGCGAGGTAGGCGGTCACGTCGGCTTCGGTGCCGCGTACGTCCGGCATGTTCTCCGTGCCCCGCTTGCTGGTGATGTCCTCACGCACCGCGACGAGGAAGTCTTCGGGCAGGTGGGCGAAGGTCAAGCCGGTGCCCAGGTCGATGGCGTGCACCATCACTTCACGGCTGCGCATCCAGGGCGTCTCCGTGGCGGGCACGGTGCGGCCATGTGCGGTCACCACCTCGGCCTGCCACGCGCTTGCCGGCAGCGCCTCCATTGCCGCCGCCAGCTCGCGCGCCGATCGGTCGAACCAGGCGGTGAGCTCCTTGCCGGAGAGCTTCGCGCCGACCTCGATGTCGGCGTCGCGCTGCTGCGGCGAGGAGTACATCTGGTTCTTCGCGCCGGTGCGCGCCCAGCTGACCAGTCGGCTGATGGCCTCGGCGTTGGCAGCCAGGTGAGCGACCAAATGCTTGCGGGCCCAGCCGGCGAGGAGTGAGGGAGCGCCGTACGACGCCTCGTCCAGGCCCGCGATCGCGTCGCGACACAACTCGGTCCCCGCGCCGGCCCAGGCCAGCGACTGCTCGAGCGACCTTCTCATCGACCGTCCACCACGACGCGGTTCTCCAGACGCCCCAGGCCCTCGATCTTCGTGACCACGATCTTGCCGCCATTCAGGTGCACCGGTGGTTTCCGGGCGTGGCCGACCCCGCCGGGGGTGCCGGCGCCGATCATGTCCCCTGCGTTGAGCCGGATCATCGTGGAGGCGTACTCCACGAGCGTGACCGGGTCGAAGAGCAGGTCGCCAGCGTTGCCTTTCCGCATGGTGGTGCCGTCGACGTCGCAGCGGTCCTGCAGCCGCAGCGTGGCGAGCTTCATCGGGCGCCTCTCGCGACCTCGCTGCGGAACAAGTTCAGCTTGGTGAAGATCGGCGCGTCACTGAACTGGAAGAGGTCCAGCCCACCGGAGTCCGAGTCGGACGCCGACGCCTCGGACTTCACCGAGAACGGCACCCACGACGGCACGACGAACATGTCGCCTCGCGTGACCGACCAGGAGTAGTCGCCAACGGTGACCCGGCCGGAGCCGTCGAAGACCTGGTAGACCGACGAGCCGGTCTCATGCAGCGGCGTGGTCTCGGTGCCCGGGGTGACGCGGTGGAACTGCGAGCGGATGGTGGGCAGCACGTCTTTGCCGTTGGTCGGGTTGGTGTAGCGGACCAGGGCGTGGCCGGGTTCGATGATGCCGGGGTACCCCTCCTTCTCCAGCGCGAGCTGATCGGCCAGCGCGGCGTCGGTGTCCTGCCAGCGGTAGCACAGCAGGGGGGATCCCTCGGTCTCGCCGATCTGGGAGACGGGCGCAACGCCGGGGTGGCCCCACAGTCGCTGGGAGCGGGATCGCTCCGGTGTGCCGCGCTCCTCATCGCTGAGCCGGTCGCGGCCGAAGGTGAAGAACTGGCCCTCGACCTCGTATTGGAACGGGATGTCCAGGCCGTCGATCCAGGCCATCGGGTCGCTGGCACCGTTGTGATGGGCGTGCCAGTTCCAGCCGGCCTGGGGCAGGAAGTCGCCGCGCCGCATCGGCACCGGATCGTGTTCCACCACCGTCCACACGCCCTCCCCCTCGACGACGAAGCGGAAGGCGTTCTGGGTGTGCCGGTGCTCCGGGGCGTCCTCGCCCGGCATCAGGTACTGGATCGCTGCCCACAACGTCGGGCTGGCATAGGGCTTGCCGCCCAGGCTCGGGTTGGCTAGTGCGATAGCGCGCCGCTCACCACCGCGGCCGACCGGCACCAGCTCGCCGGCGCGGCCGGCCAGGCCCAGCAGTGTCTTCCACTCCCACAGGTATGGCTGCGCCTTGGTTTTCGGGCTCAGCGGCATCAAGTCGCCGATCTCCGTCCAGAGCGGGACGAGCAGCGCCTTCTCGAAGCCTTCGTAGAGCTCGACCAGCTCGGGAGTCACCGGCGGCTGGTCCGGACGGTCCTCGGCCCTGAGCTGAACAGGGGAGACGGCGAAGGGGTTTGCAGTCATGGACATACTGTCACTCTTCGTCTACCGTCAAGAACACAAGATTCTGTAAGCCAGAACGAGGTGCTTCGTGGCGCGGCCCCTGAAGGAGCCACCGGCGTACGCCGTCACTAGCGTTGACCACACGCTCCGGCTCGCCGTGATGCTTCAGCTCGAGGGTCCGATGATGGTCTCCGCAGCGGCGGAGCGGCTCGGCGTCGCCAGGTCCACCGCACACCGGCTGCTCTCGATGCTGGTCTACCGCGACTTCGCCGTGCAGAACGAGGACCGCACCTACCGCGCCGGCCCTGTGCTGGAGCTGGCCACGTACGCCAACTCCGACCTCGGCGCACTCCGCGCGGCCTCGCTCGGCCCGCTGCGCCAGCTGGTCGATACCCTCGACGAGACCGCCAACCTCAGCGTGCGCACCGGCACCACCTGCCGCTTCCTGCTCTCGGTCGAGGGGTCCCAGGCGCTGCGCGTGAGCAACCGGGAGGGCATGGTCTTTCCCGCTCACGAAGTCACCGGCGGGCTGATCCCCCTGGCCGCGCTGAGCGACGAACAAGTCGAGTCCCTCTATGCGGAGGAGCGGTACGCCGACCGCCCGCAGCAGCGGCCTGACATGGCGCGACTGTTCAAGGACCTGAATGCGGTCCGCCGTACCAGTGTTGCCGTCAACCTCGAGCGGTCCGAGCGTGGCCTGGCCGCAGTGGGCGTGCCCGTCCGCGACTCCGCCGGCGACACGGTGGCCGCCGTTTCGCTCTCGATGCCTACGGTCCGCTACGAGCCCGAGCGGGTCGGCGGCATCGTCACCGCCCTCGAGGCCACTTCGAAGGCTATCTCCCGAAAGCTCTGACCAGCCAGCGGTCAGGCGCTTGCGAAGGCCTCATCGGTGTGCGGGTGGCGGCCGACGTGCCGCCGGGCGACGCCGAAGGCCAACCCTGCGGGCAGCGCCGAGCCCGCCATCACGCCCCCCATCGGGACGGCGGTGTCATTGCCGGCGAAACCACCGAGAAAGGACACGACTCCTCCGGCGAGGAACGTCACAGGGTCAAGGTCACCTGCAGGCTCGAAAAAAACAAACTCCGAGCCGAAGTCACGATCAACCCGGAGCGATTCGTTGGGCTTCTCCGGTTTTACGGACATTGACCATCAGGGTTCTGCCCCGGGCGGAAGGGTGTTCATCATGGAGGTGATGGGGCGGAAGCAGCCGCGGCGCCGCCGGTCGTTCACGCCGGAGTTCAAGGCGGAGATCGTGGAGCGGTGCCGGGCCGGTGACCGCACGATCGGGCAGGTCGCGAAGGACTTTGACCTGACCGGGACCGCGGTGCGGGCCTGGGTCACCCAGGCCGAAACGGACGCGGGTGAGCGGCCGGGGCTGACCTCCGATGAGCGGGCTGAGCTGGCCCGGCTGCGGCGGGAGAACAGGTCGCTGCGCGAGGACGTGTAGGTCCTGAAGCAGGCGACGGCTTTCTTCGTGTCAATGCCAGACCCGGTGAAGGTGCATCCCTTCATTGAGGCGGAGAAAGCCGCAGGCACGGCGTTGCTCGTGCGTGCCGCCTGCTTGAGGTCTGAGGGGCCGTCCCAGCGCTGCCCTCTGCAGCTGGACGCCGCTGCCCTGGAACCTGTGCCCGCGAACCTTGCTCGCCAGCATCACTCCGGCAGCACGCTGCCAGCGATACCCGGCCGCGGGCCGTCCCGGGCACACACAGCCCCCGTACGGGGGCGACCGTACCCGGCGCCGGGAAATCCCGCCGGGTACAGGCATCCGGCCCGGCTGCGGCCGTCCTCGCCCCCGCTTGCCGGGCACGTCAACATCCGGCGCACGCTGCTGCTGTCCCCGCGCACCCCCGTAGCCTCGCCCGGAAGCGCGTACAGACGGAAGTGCTCAGCGGATTAGCCGCTTCGAGCGCCGCGGCAGCCGGCACCGCCACCCGGAAGCACATTGCCGCTGTCCAGCGCATCCCTGGCAGGCAACCGGCCGGTCTGGGGCGTCAGCGCCAGCGATGTATCCACCATGGGAGTGCCGCTTACCAGCAGGTCTCACTGAGCATGATGGCATCAGTATAGGGGACTCAGGGTGCGCTCTCGGTGCCCGTGAGAGGTCTAGACCATTGGTCTAGTGAGCCCGGGGCGGCGCCGGCCGTACGAGACTGCGCGGTTCCGGGCGAATGCCCCCGCATCAGGCGCCGGACGGCCGTTCTTGACAAACCCGGATTGCTGGGTCCGTGCGCGCGAGCAACCACGGAGCAACCACAGGGACAGAATAGGCACATAAAAAATGACCTGGAGCGATAGAACCCCAGATCATTGTGGGTGCGCCGCCAGGGACTTGAACCCCGAACCCGCAGATTAAGAGTCTGCTGCTCTGCCAATTGAGCTAGCGGCGCCTGGAACGTGGCCAATGGTAGCAAGGCGCCGCCCGCTGCGCGAATCGCCGTAGGCAAGCGCCCCGCCGTCGTTGGTCCCAGTCCTTCTTGGTTTTAACAGGGTCGCCACTCCCAGACAAGAACCCACACCTCCTTACTCTGTGTTCAGAGGCTGTCACGTCTTGAGTAATCTGGACCCGGGTCGATCGGCCTATCGCGGCGGAAAACCCCACGAATCGCACAATTTCGAACAGACTCAGTTAATTTTGAGTAAAGTTCAGGTCAAGACACGCCATCCGAGCATTGCGGAATGGGTGAAACCGCGCTGGGATGAGACCTGAGCGGTGGTGCGTCGGCTGTCGGCGCCCCGTGCCGATGAGGAGCACCATGCTGCCGAGCCTTCGCGGGCTTGGCCCACGCCGTCTGCCGACGCCGGGGCCTGGGCGTCGGCTTGCCCCTCACCGGCTGCTCCTGCCCGTGCTCGCCCTGCTGGCCCTGGCCGCCGCTTTCCTTCCGGCTCCAGCGGCCCGCCCGGCCCCGGCCCCGACACGGCCGCCGCCGTCTCCGGCTATCTCGCCGAGCAGGGGGCCCAGCACCTCGCGCGGGGCGAGGTCTGGGGCGACAAGGGCGCCCCCGGCTGGCGCGTGACCGCCTTGATCGCCGCGAAGA
>CAXUJF010000085.1:8162-15534 GCA_964250865.1 uncultured Streptosporangiaceae bacterium | reverse complement strand
GCCGAGACCACGCGGGGGCCCGCGGCCGCCGCCGCCGACGACCTGGAGGAGGCGTTCGGCGAGCTGCTGGCGGCCGGGCGGGTGACGACGATCAAAGACTGGCCGCGGCGGGTGTGATCGTCACCGTGCTCACGCTGCACAGCGTGTCGCCCACAGCCCGGCTGGTCACCGGGCTGGCCTGGGTCGGTGCCACGCTGGCGGCCGGCGCGCAGGTCGGCACCATGATGTTCAGCACCGGCGCGATGTTCGCGGGCGGGGACGGCCCGCCGGCGACCTGAGAGCCCGCCTACTTGAGGATGTTCACCGCCCGGGAGATCACCAGCGCCACCACCACGATCGACACCATGGTCTGCAACGTCATCGCGGCCTTGGCCCAGCGGGTCATCGGCATCACGTCGGTCGGGCTGAACGCGGTGGCGTTGGTGAAAGCCAGGTAGGCGTAGTCGAAGTAGTTCGGCTCCCAGTCCTTGGGAGCCAGCTCCGGGTCGCTCATCTGCGGGAACATGAAGTCCGGCCACTGCTTGGTGGCGTGGGTCCGGGCGGCCGGGCCACCACGGTCCAGCTCCCAGTACCACCATGAGAACACGATCACGTTGGTGAGCCAGATAACCGCTCCGGAGCCCAGCAGCGGCCCGGCGCTGTTGCCCAGGGTGCCGTTGATCAGCCCCTCGATCAGGCGCACGGCCGACCAGGCGTTGGCCACACTGAGCAGCCCGGTCGCGATCATGCTGATCGCGCGCAGCAGCTTCGACTCCCGGTCGATGCGCATCTGACGGTCATAACCGATCAACACCACCAGCACCGCTCCCTCCAGCGCCGGCAGTATCCAGGTCGGCCGGAACAGCACTAGCCGGCCGGGCAGCGGCGTCTGCAGGAACATCGCGGCGGTGACCGCGAGGACGATGTGCCAGCGCGGCTCACCCTTGGTCTGCCGCCGCCACGCGGGGACGAAAGAGAGCTTGTGCTCAAAGGCAGCGGCTCGCTCACCGAGAGTAAGCACCCGCTCCAGCTGATACATGCGGTTATGCAGTCCCTGGATGCCGGTGATGACATCCTGGTCGCCCCCCTGCGGCGGGTCGACGGGAAGGGGCTCGTTTCCTTCTGCCATGCCTCCAGTGTGGCCCGATCAGGGCGCGCCCGGGTCGCCGACGGTACCTGCGAGGTGTCGGTGCGTTGCACTGCGGGGCCGTGGTGAGCCTGGCGCCGGCGCGATCCGGGGACGCGGATCAAGGGACCTAAAGGTAACTTTGGGCCCCGAAGAGGGGTACCAAAGTTACCTTTGCGCCCCCTCCGAGGGGCTCGGGGGAGTCGCCGGGACGCGGCAGGCCGGCCAGGCAGGACGACGGCGCGGCCGAGAAATAATCTGAGATTGTCAACGATTTAATGGGCAATCTGGTGTGGCACGGGAGGCCGGAGTGACGCAGGAGGCAGGCACAGCCCACGAGGCCGGCACAGCCCGCGAGGCCGGCGAACCGCCGGGCCGCGATGTCCCGCGGGAAGGGGACCAGGCCCGGCGGTTCGTGGTGGAGTACCTGCGCGGCGCGATCGTGAACGGTGATGTCGTCCCGGGTCAGCGGCTGGTCGAGGCCGAGCTGGCCGAACTGCTGGGGACGACCCGGGGCAGCGTCCGGGCGGCCCTGATCGACCTGTCCGCGGACGGCCTGGTCGAACGCATCCCGAACCGGGGGGCGCGGGTGCGCGTGGTGCCGGTGGCGGAGGCGATCGCCATCACCGAGTGCCGGATGGTGCTCGAGGGCCTGTGTGCGGCCAAGGCGGCCGAGGTGGCCACCCCGGCCCAGATCGGCGGGCTGGCCGCGCTGGGGGAACAGCTGGCGGCGGCCGTGGCCGCGGGCGAGCCGCTCAAGTACTCCGCGCTCAACCGGGAGCTGCACCAGGCCGTGCACGAGATCTCCGGCCAGACGGTCGCGGCCGGCCTGGTCCAGCGGCTCAACGCCCAGATTGTCCGGCACCAGTTCCAGCTGTCGCTGCGGCCGGGGCGCACGCACGTGTCGCTGCCGGAACACCAGGCCATCATCGAGGCCATCGCGGCCCGGGACCCGGTCGCGGCCGAGGCGGCGGCCCGCAGCCACCTGGCCAGCGTGATCGAGGCCCTAAGGGAGGCGCAGCGGGCATGAGCACCGGCATTCGCTGCATGCTGATGCGCGGCGGCACGTCCAAGGGAGCGTACTTCCTGGCCGGCGACCTGCCCGCCGACCCCGCCGCCCGCGACGACCTGCTGATCCGGATCATGGGCAGCGGCGACCCGCGGCAGATCGACGGGATCGGCGGGGCGCACCCGCTGACCTCCAAGGTGGCCGTGGTCAGCCGTTCGGCCGACGCCGAGGCCGACCTGGACTACCTGTTCCTCCAGCTCGGTGTGGACCAGGCCACTGTCTCTGACCAGCAGAACTGCGGGAACCTGCTGGCCGGGGTGGGCCCGTTCGCGGTCGAGCGCGGGCTCATCGCGGCCGGGCCGGAGCAGACCACGACCCGGATCCGCATGGTCAACTCGGCGGCCCTGGCCACCGCGCGGTTCGCCACCCCCGGCGGCGTCCCGGACTACGACGGCGACACCGGGATCTCCGGGGTGCCCGGTACAGCCAGCGCCATCGTGCTCGACTTCACCGCGACGGAGGGGTCCGCCACCGGGGCGCTGCTGCCCACCGGTCACGTCCGGGACGAGATCGACGGGATCGCGGTCACCTGCGTCGACAACGGCATGCCGGTGGTCGTGGCCCGGGCGGCCGACCTCGGGCTGACCGGATACGAGAGCCACGAGGAGCTTGGCGCCAGCCAAGCGCTGCTGGACCGGATCGCCTCGCTCCGGGTCCAGGCCGGGAAGCTGATGGGCCTGGGCGACGTCACCGGCGCCTCGGTGCCCAAGACCACCCTGGTGGCGGCGCCGCGGGACGGCGGGACGATCTGCACCCGGACGTTCATCCCGGTCCGGCCGCACACCGCGATCGGCGTGCTGGGCGCGGTCAGCGTGGTGACCGCGCTGGCCATCGGGGGGGCGGTGGGCGCGGAGCTGGCCGTGGCGCCGCCCGGGGTGCGCTACGACGTGGAGCACCCCACCGGCCACCTCGAGGTCGAGGCCGAGATCGACACCTCAGGTGAGATCCCGCGGGTCCGCCGCAGCGGCGTGGTCCGCACCGCCCGCAAGCTTTTTGATGGAACTGTTTTCCCCTGGAGTCACCGATGACCGCACTACGGCATGACGTCGCCCACCTGGGCCACGCCGAGCTGCTCACCCCCGAGCCCGAACGCAGCCTGTGGTTCTTCGTCAACATCCTGGGGCTGACCGAGACCGGGCGGGAGGGCAACTCGGTCTACTTGCGCACCTGGGACGACTACGAGCAGTTCAGCCTCAAGCTGACCGGGCACGACACGTCGGGCCTCGGGGTCACCGCCCTGCGCGCGTCGAGCCAGGAAGCCCTGGAGCGGACGGTCAAGCACCTGGCCGACTCCGGGCTCGGCAGCGGCTGGACCGACGGTGAGCCCGGGATCGGCCCGACCTACGCCTTTTGCGACCCGGACGGCCACGAGATGCGGCTGTACTGGGAGAGCGAGTGGTACCAGGCCCCGCCCGAGCTGGCCCCGGCGCTGAAGAACCAGGCCCAGGCCTACCCGGGCCGCGGGATCGGGGTCCGGCGGCTGGACCACGTCAACTACCTGGCCGCCGACGTCACCGAGACCACCGAGTTCATCGTCAGCCAGCTCGGCGCCCGGGCGACCGAGCAGATCGTGCTGGACACCGGGGTGGTGTCGGCCCGCTGGCTGCACTTCGCCAGCAAGTCCTACGACCTGGTCTACACCGAGGACTGGACCGGCAGCCGGGGACGGCTGCACCACCTGGCCTTCGCCACCGACACCCGTGAGGACATCCTGCGCGGGGCCGACATCTGCCTGGACCACGGGGTGTTCATCGAGACCGGGCCGCACAAGCACGCCATCCAGCAGACGTTCTTCCTCTACGTCTACGAGCCGGGCGGGAACCGGATCGAGCTGTGCAACCCGGTGGCCCGGCTGATCTTCGCCCCGGACTGGGAAACGGTCAGCTGGAGCGAGGCCGAGCGGGCCAAGGGCCAGGCCTGGGCCTGAAGACGATCAGCTCGTTCCACACCCACGGCACCCCGCCGGTGGGCCCGTGACATGATGCTCCCCATCAGTACCAGCAGTGACGGGAGCCCGGCCAGTACCGGTCATCCCCTCGACCCGCTGACCGCCGCGGAGATCCGCCAGGCGGTGGCCGTGCTGCGCCGCGACCGCGACGTGGGCGACCGGTGGCGGTTCGGCGGCATCGAGCTGGCCGAGCCGGGCAAATCCGAGCTGGCCGCCTGGCGGCCCGGCGACCCGTGCGGGCGGGCGGCCCTGGCCACCTGCTGGAACCGGGACGACGGCCAGGCCTACACCGCGACGGTCTCGCTGACCGGCGACGAGGTGACCGCGTTCACCCACCGGCCCGGGGTTCAGCCCAACGCGACGGTGGACGAGTGGCACGAGGCCGACGCCGCGCTGCGGGCGCACCCGGACATCGTGGCCGCGCTGGCCCGCCGCGGCCTCACCGACCTGGACCTGGTCCTGTTCGACACCTGGACCTACGGCTTCGCGCTCATCCCCGAGCAGTACCGCGACCGCCGGGTCGGCTGGTCCGACGTCTGGTACCGGACCACCCCCGGCGCGAACCCGTACGCGAACCCGGTCAACGGGCTGCACCCGGTCATCGACCTTAACCGGATGGAGCTGCTGGAGGTGGGCGACACCGGCCCGGTCGAGCGGCCCCCGGTGATGGGCGAGTACGTGCCCGCGCTCATCCCCGGCTACCACGCCCGCGAGGACGTGCGGCCGGTGGAGATCACCCAGCCCGAAGGGGTCTCGTTCGCCCTGGACGGTAACGAGCTGCGATGGCAGAAGTGGTCGCTGCGGATCGGCTTCAACTACCGCGAGGGCCTGGTCCTGCACCAGATCGCCTACGACGACGACGGCCAGGTCCGGCCGGTCGCGCACCGGCTGTCGCTGGCCGAGATGGTGGTGCCGTACCGGGACACCAGCCCCGAGCACTACCGGCGCACCGCCTTCGACATCGGCGAGTGGGGCCTGGGCTTCATGACCACCTCGCTCGAACAGCACTGCGACTGCCTGGGCGAGATCCGCTACCTGGACGCCACCCTGCACAACGCGGCCGGCGAGCCGTACCGCATCCCCAACGCGATCTGCCTGCACGAAGAGGACAACGGCGTGCTGTGGAAGCACGTCGACGCCGAGGCCGGTACCGAGGTGCGCCGGATGCGCCGGATGGTGATCTCCTTCCACGCCACCGTGGCCAACTACGAGTACCTGGTCTACTGGCGCTTCTACACCGACGGCAGCATCGAGTGCGAGATCCGCGCCACCGGCATCATGGTGACCACGGCGCTGCGCCCGGGCCAGACCGCGCCCGGCACGATCGTGGACACCGGCACGTACGCGCCGTTCCACCAGCACTTCATCGTGGCCCGGCTCGACCTGGACGTCGACGGCACCGACAACACCGTGTACTGCTGCGACTCCGAGGCCGTGCCGATCGGCGAGGACAACCCGCTGGGCCTGACCCTGATCCAGCGGCAGACGCCGCTGCGAACCGAGGCCGAAGGCCAGCAGGACTACCGGTGGGACACCCAGCGGACCTGGAAGGTGGCCAGCGACACCCGCCGCAACCGGCTCGGCACCCCGACCGCGTACAAGCTGATCCCGGGCAGCTGTTTCCCGCCGATGATGGACCCGGCCTCCCCGGTCTACCGCCGGGCCGAGGTCATCGGCCACACGTTGTGGGTCACCCCGTACGACCCAGCCGAGCGCTGGCCGGCCGGGGAGTTCTGCAACCAGAGCGAACGGGACGAGGGGCTGGCCGCCTGGACCAAGCAGAATCGGCCCATCGCCGGCGCCGACGTGGTCCTGTGGTACGTGTTCGGCGTCCACCACATCACCCGGCCGGAAGACTGGCCGGTCATGCCGGCCGACACGGTCTCGTTCTGGCTGAAGCCGTCGGGCTTCTTCGACCGCAACCCGGCCCTGGACGTCCCGCCCTCCTAGCGGCTCGCCGGGCGGCCCCGCGGGTGGTCCTGCGGACAGGAGGGTCCCCTCGCCAGTCTGAAGAGGGGGGATGACCAGCGAGGGGACTTAGTAACGTCAACGCGACCGGGTGGTTATTAGTTCTCCGGCCTGCGGGAGCACCGGGGCAGCGGCGCACCCTGGGGGCCAGGGCGGCCCCGGACGCAGCGCGAGGGAAGATATTAGTCATGGAATTCACACATCTCGGCCGTACCGGGCTCAGCGTCAGCCGCCTGTGCCTGGGCACGATGAACTTCGGGCCGCTGACCCCGCCGGATGACGCGCACGCGATCATGAATCACGCGCACGAGGTGGGGATCAACTTCTTCGACACCGCCAACCGCTACGGTTCGATGGGCGGGCCGCCCGGACAGGTGAGCCAGAACAGCGAGGCCCACGCGGGCTGGACCGAGGAGATCATCGGGGACTGGTTCGCCGGTGGCGGCGGCCGCCGGGAACGGACCGTGCTGGCGACCAAGGTCTTCGGCGCGATGAGTGACTGGCCGAACGAGGGCAAGCTGTCGGCCCTCCACATCCGGCGGGCCTGCGACGCTTCCCTGCAGCGGCTGCAGACCGACTACATCGACCTGTACCAGATGCACCACGTGGACCGGGACACCCCGTGGGACGAGATCTGGCAGGCCATGGAGGTCCTGATCGCCCAGGGCAAGATCCTGTACGTCGGCTCGTCGAACTTCGCGGGCTGGCACATCGCCCAGGCCAACGCCGCCGCCGCCGCCCGCCACCTGCTCGGCCTGGTCAGCGAGCAGTCGCTGTACAACCTGATGACCCGGGACATCGAGCTGGAGGTGCTGCCCGCGGCCCGGGCCTACGGGGTGGGCGTGATCCCCTGGAGCCCGTTGCAGGGCGGCCTGCTCGGCGGGGTGCTGAAGAAGGAGCAGGAAGGCCGGCGCCGGACGGCGGGCCGGGCCCAGGAAACCCTGAACGCGCACCGTGAGCAGATCGAGGCGTTCGAGGGGCTGTGCGACGCGCTCGGGGAGAAGCCCGCACTCGTCGCGCTGGCCTGGCTGCTGCACCAGGACGGGGTGACCGGGCCGATCATCGGACCCCGGACCATCGAGCAGCTGGACGAGCCGCTGCGGGCGGTCAGCCTGCGGCTGAGCGAGGACACCCTGAAGCAGCTGGACGACATCTTCCCCGGGTACAAGCCCGCCCCGGAGCACTACGCCTGGTAGCCGGGCGGGGGGGGGGGGGGGGGGGGGGGGGGGGGGGGGGGGGGGGGGGCGGCCCCGCCCCCCCCCCCCCCCCGCCCCCCCCCCCC
>CAXUJF010000085.1:3021-8152 GCA_964250865.1 uncultured Streptosporangiaceae bacterium | reverse complement strand
GGGCCCCCCCGGGGGGGGCCGGGGGGGGCCGGGGGGGGGGGGGGTTCCTGCGCAGGCCGGCGGGCACACCGGGCGGTCAGGAGACGGCGATCCCCTCGCCGCCCACCGCGCCGGGGACGGTGACCGAGCCGATCTCGGTCAGCGAGCCGTCCGCGTGGACCGCGAACTCGTCCACGGTGCCGGCCGCGCCGCCGCGCACGTACAGGTCACGGTGGTCAGGGCTGGCCACCGCGTCGACCGTGCCCGCGGCCGCCGTGGTGTTGCCCAGCGCGTGCAGGGCGCCGGACCCGAAGTCGGCGTACCCGGACAGCGAGGCGCTGCCCGCGTTGGAGGCGTAGAACAGCGAGCCGTCCCGGACGATCCAGCACGTGGCCAGCTGCCCGGTGGCGGCCCGGCTGATCAGCGTGAGCTTCCCGTCGTGGCCGACGGTGAACGTGGCCACGCTGTTGGTCCCGGCCTCGGCCACGGCCAGGTGGCCGCCCGCGTCGAAGCTGACCGCGAACGGGACCGCCCCCGGATCCGCGTTGACCACCGGCGTGGCGGACGGAGCGCCGCCCGGAGTTAGCGCGAACACGTCGATGTCACTGCCGTTGCCCTTGGTCGTGACGACCAGCTGGCAGCCGTCGGGGGTGAACGCGACCTGGCCCGGGGTGCTGGTGAACTCGGGAGTCTGCGACGCGTCGAGGCCGAGCGCGCGGTGCCAGGATGGCACCCGGACCAGCGCCGCACCGACCCGCAGGAAGCCCTGCACCGAGCCGCCGTCGCGGGCGTTGAGCACGTAGACCACGTTGCCGCGCGTGGCCACGCTGACCGGGAACGAACCGCCGGAGCCGACGACCTGGTGGCGCATCAGGTGGTCGCCGTGCACCCTGAACACCGTGACCGTGTTACTGCCGGCGTTGACCGCGTAGAGCAGGCCGTGGGCCCGGTCGTAGGTCAGCGAGCCCTGGGAGGCCAGGTGGTCGACGACCGAGCCGGCCAGGATGCCGCCCAGGCCGCCGGTGGCGTACTGGCCGGCCTGGGTCAGCGTGCCGTCGCCGTGGCGGTGGTAGACGACGACCGCGTTCCCGCTGGTGCCGTCGGTCTGGACGAACACCTCGCCGGAGGCCCGGGGCGTCTGGTGCTGGGCCCCTTGGGCCCCGTACGTGGCGGCCAGGCTGGGCGTGGCCAGCAGGGCCGTCGCGGTCAGGGCAGCGGCGCCGGCGGTGATAAAACGAGCAGTGCTTTTCATGGTCCCCGTCCATTCAGGGTTATGTGCACGGACGAGGCGTTAGTGCGAGTTGCAGCCCGGATCCTTACTCCGGTTCCCAGCGGGCCTGGCCGTGGTAAGGACTTCGTAAGATCTGGCCGGGACCGTGGCCGTTGGCCCGGATCAGCGTCATCAGGCCCTCGAGGTCCTGGGCGCAGGGGTCACAGACGCGCAGGTGCGCGGCGACCCCGGGGTAGCGCTCTTCCGCGACTGGCTGGTCGGCCACGGCCAGTTCCGCGTAGACGTCCATCACGTCCATGGCCGGGCCACAGCCGGTGTCGGACGGGTCGGTCCGCACGAAGCGCTCAAAGGCTGACCAGCCGCTCATGGGCGCCTCACCGAATCATCGTCCAGGTAACCGTGGGCGACCAGACTGGCCCGCAGCTTACGCCGGGCGTCGAACATCGTTTTGTAGATCGCGTTCCGGCTGGAGCCGAGCTTCTCGGCCAGCGCGTCCAGCGGCACGCCGTCCAGGACCAGCGTGACGAAGATCCGGCGCTGGTGCTCGGTCAGGTCCTCGTCCACCGCCTGGCGGACGGCCCGGACGAAATCACGTCGTTCTGACGCCTGAGCCGGGTCGAACCCGAACCGGTCCGGTAGCCGGTCCCAGTCCTCAGTGTCCAATGCGATGGGCGGAGTACGCCAGAAGTGCCGTCCGACCTTGGCTGACACCTCGAACATGACGAACTTGTAGGCCCAGGTGGTGAACCGGCTCTCGCCCCGGAACTGATCCAGCCGGGCCATGATGGCCACCATGGCGTCCGCCGCCGCCTGGTGGGCCAGATCGTCCAGTTCGGGACCGGACACGTTGAGCTGGCCGTGGCGGCGGCTCAGCTCGGACCGGGCCACCCGCAGCAAGGCCCCGTGCAGCCGGGCCTCCGCGTCGTCGCGTTCGGCGCCGTCACCGCCCAGCGCGGCCACCCACTGATCGGGTGGCTCCGCTGCTCCCATGATCGGGAGACTATGCCACGGGCAGCGGTGTTGCGGGATCGCGCCGGCGGGAAGGAACGCGACGTGGTCGTTAAGGACGTGGACATTGAGGTCGTGGCGTTCGACGTGTTCGGGACGCTGGTGGACTGGCACACGAGCATCGCCGAGGCGCTGGCCCGGGTCGGCCGCCGGGCCGGGATCGAGGCCGACTGGCCCGAGCTGGCCAACGCCTGGCGGGCGCTCTACCACCCGACGCTGAACCGGGTCGTCGAGGGCGGCCTGCCGTTCCAGCCGCTGGACGTGCTGCACCGGACGATGCTGGACCGGGTGGCCGACGAGCATGGGCTCGGGGCCCTGACCGAGGCCGACCGGGACGAGCTGGTCCTGGCCTGGCACCGGCTGGCCCCGTGGCCGGACAGCGGGCCTGGCCTGACCGCGCTGCGCGAACGGCACTACCTCAGCCCGCTGTCCAACGGCGGACTGGGCCTGCTGACCCGGCTGGCCCGGTTCGCCGGGCTGCCGTTCGACTGCATCGTGTCGGCCGAGCTGGCCCGGTCCTACAAGCCGGATCCGCGGGTCTACCAGCTCATCCCCGGTTACTTCGGCATCCCGCCCAGCCGGGTGCTGATGGTCGCCTGCCACCCGGAAGACCTGGTGGCCGCGGCGGCGCAGGGGCTGCGGACCGGCTACATCCCGCGGCCCGCCGAGTGGGGGCCGGGCGGCGCGGCGCCACCCCCACCGGCGGAAGCCGATTATGCGGCGGACGACCTGATCGCCCTGGCCGCCCAGGTCGCGGCGAGCGGGGCAGGGTAAGGCCGGGGCCAGCAGCCGCTATCACTTGTGATCACTGCTGGGCAGCGCGGCGGCCCGTAGCTCACCGGTGGAGGTAGATACGAAGTCGGCGCGCTTGATCGGGCCGGACGGCGCTGATGCCCGAGCCCAGTCCCCAGACCGCGAGGGGTATCCCGGCCTTGTTCATCTGTACGGCCGAATGGGATAGGGGCGAGGACGCCGCGGCCAACCTCGAACGGCTGGCCTCGGGACCACGCACCGGGGAGATTCTGGCCCTCCCGGTCGAGGTGCCGGGGCCGGCCGGCCGTGACCGGTACGTGGCCCGGGGCTCAGGAGGCCGGGCTCAGGAGGTCGGGGACAGGGTGGCGGCGGGGTCGCCGAGGCGGCGGACGAAGCCTGGGGGGATGACCACGTCGTCCGGGGTCAGTTCGTGGATGGAGGACTTGCCCAGGCCGAGCAGCGCCGAGTCGATGCCGCTGCGCATGATGTCGAGCACGTTCTCCACGCCGGGCGGGGCGGTGGCGGGCCCGCCCCCCAGAGAAACGCGGGCGCGCAATACCCCGCGGGCGCCGCGGGGGACGGCCTTGATCACGTCGCTGCCGCGGCGGACCCCGCCGTCGAGCAGGATCTCGATGTGGTCGCCGACCGCTTCGGCGATCGCGGGCAGGGCCCGGATCGTGGCCGGGGTGCCGTCCAGGTTGTTGCCACCGTGGTTGGACACGGAGATCGCGGTCACCCCGGCGTCCACCGCGCGGCGGGCGTCGTCGATCCGGGTCACGCCCTTGAGCAGGAACGGGCCACCCCACTCCTTACGCAGCCAGGCCACGTCCTCCCAGCTCGGCGGGGGCGTCTGCATCCACTCGCCGTAGGCGCCGAAGAACGTCGGGGCGGGCTCACCCGGGTTGGCCATGTTCGGCACGGTCAGGTCGGGGATGTGACCGGTGCGCAGGTACTCCCGCAGCCAGCGGGGCCGGGCCAGCGCCTCGGGCGCGAACCGCAGCGCCGCCTTCAGGTCGATCCGCTCCGGGATGACCGGGCTGCCCCAGTCCCGGCCCATAGAGAACGACCAGTCCAGGGTGGCGATCAGCCCGACCGCGCCGGCCGCACGGGCCCGGTCCAGCCGCTGCACCAGCTGGTCCTTGCTCCCGGACCAGTAGACCTGGAAGAACGTCTGCGGGTTGGCCGCGACCACTTCCTCGACCGGCTTGCTGGCGAACGAGCTCAGGCCCATGGCCGTGCCGCGGGCGGCGGCGGCCCGGGCCACCGCGACCTCGCCGTCCGGGTGCACGGCCTGCACCCCGGTCGGGGAGATCATGACCGGCAGCGCGATGGGCTGGCCGAGCACGCTGGTGGCCAGTTCCCGCTGCGGCTGATGACCCGCGATGTGCGGCGCGAAGCCCAGCTCGGCGAATGCCTCGATGTTGTCGCCGATCGTCCGCCCCCGCTCGGAGCCGGCGATCAGCGCCCCGTACACCGAGGCGGGCAGCCGCTTGCGGGCCCGGCGCCGGGCCTCGGCAACGCTCTCGAACCAGTCAGCCATGTGGCACACTCCCCGCTCGCATCCGACCCGCTCCCGCTGGAACGTCGTTAAGAATAAATTCGTCACCCAGTGACGAATATGTCCACGGTAGCCCGGGGCGCTTGCCGCGGACAAGGCCGGATACGGGGACTCGCCACGGGCCAGGGAGATACCTGCCTTTCGGCCAGTGCTGTGTCAACAGTGGTCGCCGTTCCACGTTGAGCGGCACTGGTCAGCTCGGGGTGACGGCGCAAACCCCGGCCTGACGATCAATTCGGCAGTGTCTGAGCGCCCGTGAGTGTCCGGCTTGCGGACCGATCGAGGGGCTATGGCGCGGGAAGGCGGACGACCACCACCGGGCAGGGACCGTTGCGGACGCAGTATTCGGCCACTGACCCGAGGAGCATGCCGGGGTAGGCCGCGCGTCCTCGCGCGCCGACGACCAGTAGGGCAGCGTCGGTGGCCTGGGAGAGCAGCGCCGGGCCGCCCGGGCCCTCGACCACGTGCTCGCTGACCGGCACGCCGGGGAACGCGGTGCGGATTTCGGCGATCACCTCCTGCAGGGTGGACAGCGTGTCGGCGCCGGGGTCGGCGCCGGGCGGGATCCGCGTGACGTAATTAGGCCACCGCCAGGTGGCCAC
>CAXUJF010000085.1:0-3011 GCA_964250865.1 uncultured Streptosporangiaceae bacterium | reverse complement strand
GCCCCCCCCCCCCCCCCCCCCCCCCCCCCCCCCGCCCTCAGCCCCCCGCCGGCCCGCCGGGCCGGCGCCGCCCCCCCGCCCCCCGCGGCCCGGCGGCCGGCGGAGCCGTCCACCCCGACGACGATCACCGGCGCGGCCGGGGCCGTCACCGGACGGCCCCGGTGTCAGGCGGCTCCGGCTGATTCGGCTGGGGACGCTGGAGCGGTCTGAGCCGCCACCACAGGAGGAAGAACACTCCCAGGACGAGCATGCCGATGCCCATCCACAGGTTGATGTTGATGTGGCTGGCCTTGGCCAGGTTCGCCGACGAGGTGAAGAACCCGGCCACGGTGAGCATGATCCCGTAGAGGACGAACAACCCGCCGATCAGCGTCCGCAGGTCGAACAGGCGGGCCGCGGCTGACTGCGGGGCCTCGGCGCCGGTGTCTGGCGTCTCGGACATGGCGTGCTCCTTCCTACGCGAACACGATGGACAACACGAGGACGATGCCCAGGGCGACCCCGCCCAGCAGCTTGGGTGACGCCCACCAGACCGGCTTGGGCACGCTCGCCGGGTCGGGCGCATTCGGGTCGGGCACGCCCCAGACCAGGCCGGCCAGTTCGGACACCGGTTTCGGCTTGGTCACCAGGCTGACCAGCACCGTGACCACCAGGTCGGCCACGAAGGCGGCGATGGCCCCGTAGAAGTTGACCATCTGCGCGTTGATCGTGGCGTGCGTCGGGTCCAGCACCTGGTGCGGATAGAAGTAGGCGATGTGGTAGCCGGCGAAGTGCATGACGGCGGCGCCGATCGTCCCGGCGGCCAGCCCGGCGATCCCGGACCACGGCGTGGTGCGCTTCCAGAACATGGCCAGGATGAACGTGGCGAACAGCGGCGCGTTGAAGAACGAGAACAGCAACTGGATGTAGTTCTGGATGTTGTTGTAGCCGGAGGCGATGAACGCCGTGCCGATCCCGATCAGGATGCCGACCACGGTGACCACCCGGCCGACATTCAGGTAGTACCGGTCCCGGCGGCCCCTCCTGATGTAGGTCTGCCAGATGTCGTAGGTGACAACGGTGTTGAACGAGCTGACGTTGGCGGCCATGCCGGCCATGAAGGCGGCCAGCAGGCCGGCCAGCGCCACGCCGAGCGCGCCGTTCGGCAGGTACTTGCCCATCAGCGCCGGGATGGCGTCGTTGTAGGTAATCTTGGTCCCGCCCAGCTTGGGGATCACGACCAGCGCGATCAGGCCGGGGATGATGGTCAGGGCGGGAATGAAGATCTTCGGGTACGCCCCGATCAGCGGCGTCCGCTGGGCCGCGGACAGGTCCTTGGCCGACAGGGCGCGCTGGACCTCGGCGAAGTTCGTGGTCCAGTAGCCGAACGACAGGACGAAGCCGAGCCCGAAGACGATGCCGATCCAGTCGCCCAGCGGGTTGGTCCAGTGCCCGACCCCGACGCCGCTCCAGCTCGAGAAGGCGCTGGCGCCCAGCTTGGTGTGATCGACCTTGGCCTGCAGGCCGCTCCACCCGCCGACGTCTTTCAGTCCGATGATCACCAGCGGGACCAGCCCGGCGATGATCACGAAGAACTGCAGCACCTCGTTGTAGATCGCGCCGGACAGCCCGCCGAGGGTGATGTAGGCCAGCACGAACAGCGCCGAGACGACGATCGACAGCCAGGTCGGCCAGCCGATCAGCGCGTGGATGATCAGGGCCAGGGCGAACAGGTTCACGCCGGCGATCAGCACCGCGGCCAGCGCGAACGTCAGGGCGTTGAACAGGTGCGTGGCCGGGTTGAAGCGCCGGCGCAGGAACTCCGGCACGCTGCGGACCCGTGACCCGTAGTAGAACGGCATCATGACGATGCCGAGGAACACCATGGCCGGGACCGCGCCGATCCAGTAGAAGTGCACGGTCGGCAGGCCGTACTGGGCGCCGTTCGCGGCCATGCCCAGGATCTCGATCGCGCCCAGGTTGGCAGAGATGAAGGCCAGCCCGGTTATCCAGGCCGGCAGCGACCGGCCGGACAGCAGGAAGTCCTCGCTGGTGGCGACGGCCCGGCGGGCGATCACGCCGATCGTGATGACCAGGGTGAAGTAGATGGCCAGAATCGTGTAGTCGAACCAATTGACATGTAGCCTCAGCAAGCCGCGTCACCTCCACGTGAGCGGTCCGGTCCGTGGCGAGGCTGAATGAACCGTTCGACCAGCCGGTCGGACCTTAATGTTGAAGCCGTATTACCCATACCTGGGACAGATGATGTCTAAAGGTAGTGATCAGCCGGCGGTCAGGTACGCGGGCACGGGGCGGCCTGTAGGTAAGGCGGCTCGGTGTGCGCTACGGACGCACTCTCAGAACAAGTTTGGGTGCCGGGAGTGGTCATATGCGGCCCGGTCCCCCGCCAAGGGTGGCGGGCCGCACTTCTGTGGTTAACCGCCGGGGACGGGTACCCATCGGCATGCTTAACTTAAAGTAACGAATTAGTCACCGTGTGAACCTAAACGGGGGGTCGCGCGACTCATACGTGGTTGTCATTATTTATCCGCACGGCGCTCCAAGGTGGTTCCACCCATGCCCGTCTTCCCCAAGCCGGCCCCCCGACCGCAGTCAGGCCCGGACCTCCACGAAGAAATGGAAAAGCTGGCCACCGCGGACGACATCGCGGCGGCCGTTCACGCCTTCCCCGTACTCGCCGGGGTGGCCGCAGAAGGGCCGCGATCGAACTGACGGCCCCCGGCTGAGCTGTGCCGGTCAGTTCGGCCGCATGGCCACGTCCAGGGAGGTCTCGACGAACCGCAGGGCCGCCATGGCGCCGGGATCACGGGGGCGGCGGGCCAGCTCGGCCGGGTCGACGTCCTCGACGTGGGCCTGGATCCACCAGATGTTGCCCAGCGGATCCCGGACGCGGCCGACCCGGTCCCCGAAGAACAGCCCGGTGACCGGGGTGACCGGCGTGGCCCCGGCGGCCAGGGCCCGCTGGTAGACCAGGTCCGCGTCCTCGACGTAGAGCCGCAGGAATCCGGGGG
>CAXUJF010000084.1:3008-15595 GCA_964250865.1 uncultured Streptosporangiaceae bacterium | reverse complement strand
GCACGGTCCAGGCGGTAGCGGCCACGGTGACCAAGGCGGGCGCCACGTTCGTGGACGGCGGCATCATCGGCACGCCGCCGCAACCGGGGACCGACCATGGCCCCCGGCTGTACCTGGCCGGGGCGGGGTCGGACACGGTGGCGGCGCTGTTCGCGGGGACACCGGTGACCACCTGCCTGGTGGACGGCGAGGTGGGCGCCGCGTCGGCGGTCAAGATGGCCTACGCCGCCTGGACCAAGGGGTCGGCGGCGCTGATGCTGGCCGCCCGGGCGCTGGCCCGCACGCAGCGGGTCGAGGGCACGCTGCTGGCCGAGTGGGGGGCCTCCCAGCCCCAGCTGTCCGCCCGCATCGAGGCGGCGGCCCAGTCGGCCGCGGCCAAGGGCTGGCGGTGGGACCCGGAGATGACCGAGATCGCGTTGGCCATGGCCGACGCCGGGCTACCGGACGGCTTCCATCTGGCCGCGGCCGAGGTCTACCGGTGCGCCCCGCGGGCGGACCCGGCCGCGCTGGCCGAGACCGCCCCCGGTGACGTGGTGGAACTGGTGCTGGAGGCGCTGGCCGGCGAGCACCTGGACTGAGGCCAGGCCCCCCGGCCGACCGGTCAGCAGACCGGCAGGCGCTCGCCCAGGTACGCCGGGAGCTGGTCCATGGCGATCCGCTCCTGCTTCATCGAGTCGCGTTCCCGCACGGTCACGGCCTGGTCCTCGAGGGTGTCGAAGTCGACCGTGACGCAGTACGGGGTGCCGATCTCGTCCTGGCGGCGGTAGCGGCGGCCGATGGCGCTGGCGTCGTCGAAGTCGGTGTTCCAGCGCTTGCGCAGCGTCGCGGCCAGGTCACGCGCCTTGGGCGACAGGTCGGCGTTGCGGGACAGCGGCAGCACGGCCACCTTGACCGGGGCGATCCGGGGGTCGAACCGCATCACGGTCCGCTTCTCCAGTTCGCCCTTGGCGTTGGGCGCCTCGTCCTCGGTGTAGGCGTCGAGCATGAACACCAGCGTGGCCCGGTCGATACCGGCCGCGGGCTCGATCACGTAGGGGACGAACCGCTCGCCCGACTCCTGGTCCAGGTAGGACAGGTCGGTCCCGGACGCCTTGGCGTGGGTGGACAGGTCGAAGTCGGTGCGGTTGGCGATGCCCTCCAGCTCACCCCACTCGCTGCCCTGGAAGCCGAACCGGTACTCCACGTCCACGGTCCGCTTGGAGTAGTGGGCCAGCTTCTCCTGCGGGTGCTCGAACAGGCGCAGGTTCTCGGCACGGATGCCGAGGTCGACATACCAGGCGAGCCGGGTGTCGATCCAGGTCTGGTGCCACTCCTCGTCGGTGCCGGGCCGGACGAAGAACTCCATCTCGGCCTGCTCGAACTCGCGGGTGCGGAAGATGAAGTTGCCCGGCGTGATCTCGTTGCGGAACGACTTGCCGATCTGGCCGATGCCGAACGGCAGCTTCTTGCGCGAGCTCTGCTGCACGTTCTTGTAGTTGATGAAGATGCCCTGGGCGGTCTCCGGCCGCAGGTAGGCCAGGCCGGACTCCCCACCCGCCTCCCCGTCCCTCTCCACTGCGCCGAGGTAGGTGCGCAGCAGGCCGCTGAACATCCGGGGCTCGGTGAACGTGCCCTTGTTGCCGCAGTTGGGGCAAGTCACGTCGGCCAGGCCGTGCTCGGCGGCGTGGCCGTGCTTCTCCTCGTAGGCCTCGGTCAGGTGGTCGGCGCGGAACCGCTTGTGGCAGGACATGCACTCGACCAGCGGGTCCACGAACTCGGTGATGTGGCCGCTGGCCTCCCACACCTCGCGGGCCAGGATGACGCTGGAGTCCAGGCCGACGATGTCGTCGCGCTCCTGCACCATCGACCGCCACCACTGGCGCTTGACGTTGTTCTTCAGCTCGACACCGAGCGGACCGTAGTCCCAGGAAGCCCGCAGTCCGCCGTAGATCTCACTGGACGGGTAGACGAACCCCCGCCGCTTGGAAAGGCTGACGATTGTATCCATACGGTCACTGCGTGCTGCCATTAAAGGTCTCCATCCGGCTGGCGGTCGGTGTCGTTGGTTCGCACGGGTTCAGCACCCTGACGGGGCGTCCCGGCAACACGCGCGGGCACGGCATACACCATGCGAGAAGGCGCGGTGACCCCAGCTTAGGGCCACCGCGCCTGCTGCGCGAACCAGAACCAGCCCTTCCCCTGGCCAGTTCAGGCGGCGGAATCAGGGCCCGGACACGGCCCCGCCGACCCAGTCGGCGTCGATGTTGATCGTGTAGCTGCCGACCGTCACGTTCTGGTTGCCCTGGTACTGCTTCACCCGGTCCCCGGCCCACTTGGTCGAGGCCAGATAAGGCGTGCCGGTCAGGTTGTTGTTATTGTCCCAGAGCGCGAACCACAGGGCGTCGGGCTCGGTCATCGCGTGGCCGCTGATGGTGGTCGTGGTGGCCAGGTCGGTGATGCCGGTCGAGGCGCTGGAGTACACCCCGGAGACGTAGCCCTTGGCGTGGATCTCCTTGGTCCAGGCGTCGAGGAACTGGAGCACCGTGGACTTACAGCTGGCGCTGGCGTTGTTGTAGGACTCCATGTCGTCGTAGATGGGCGACCCCTTGCCCAGGCCGAAGCTGGCCGCGTCGCCGACCGCGGTGTCGGCGGCCTGGGTGCCCTGGGTGGCCGGGGTCTTGGTGCTGATCTTCTGGAAGGAGTTGCAGGGCGCCTGCAGCCCGACGTAGATCGGCATCAGGGACCAGCCCATGGCGTGCACGGACTTGACCCAGGAGGCGGACAGGTTGCCGTAGTCGCAGGCCATGTTCTGGCCGCCGATGTACACCCCGATGGCTGAGTACTTGGCCTTCCACGCCTTCATCGCGTTCAGCGACGGCGCGGTGCAGGTGTCGAATCCGGCCAGTGGTGTGGCGGGAGTCGTGGCCTTGACCGTGCCGGTCAGGGTGCTGGTCGCGCTGGGCGCCTTGGTCGTGGTCACGGTGGGCGCCTTGGTCGTGGTCACGGTGGGCGCCTTGGTGACGGTCGTGGTGGGCGCCTTGGCCGTGGTCTTGGTGCTGCTGGAGACGCTCGAACTGCTGAGCGGGCTGGTGGTGCCACCGGAACCGGTAGTGCTCCCCGAACCGGTGAAGCCGCCGAAGTTGAAGACGTTCGTGGAGCTGGTGTTGCCGGCCGTGCTTTCCGGCGCACCGGACTGAGCCCGGTGAAGGTTGCGCACGTACCCGGTCACCGCGGTGGCGTCCGAGCCGTAGGTCGCGGTCACGGACAGGTTGGCCCCCGGGACCGTGCCCCGCAGCTCAGAGGCCTGGCTGTACTGGTTGAGCTGGTTGAACGCCTGGGCCCGGGCCGCGATCCGGCGGCCGGCCACACTCGGCGGCGGCGACTGGACCAGACCGCCCTGGGCCGCCGCGCTCTGCGTGCCCGCGGCGCCCGAACCGGATTTCGACACACCGGCCGGGGTAATGGTGATCGTTTGCGCTCGGCCCATAAGATTCGAAGGACAGTTCTGGTTGGCGCCGGGCCTGCCGAGGTAGACCGCATTGATGTCGTACCTGACGCACTGATCTGGATCGGTATCGAGATGGAAGACTCGCCAGCTCGACGGGACGGCGACCGAGTACCCGTCGTACTCCACCGTCTGCATCGCCTGCGTGCTAGCGGTCGATGCCGAGCTGGAGCTGGCTTGTTTGCTCTTCGTCCTGGTGGCCGATGAGCCCACCTCCGATACGTGATGACTGGCCAGGCTGCGGCTGGCCGCACTCGCGCTGGCCGGGCTCAGGCCCCCGGCGGCGATCACACCCATGGCGCACCCGATGCTTGTGACGGCCACTGCTGTGCGACGCATCAACACCCCCCACTGCTGAAGTAATGACTGGCCGCTGGCGCCCGGCTGACCAGTACCCCCGTCGTGTAATTACGGCGGCGCCACTTGCCGTTGTTCCCCGGCCACTCTCCGCTTACCCCCGACCGTTTTCGTCCCCGGCGAGGACTGATATGTATAAACCAGGACTTTGCCTGGCGCAGCCGCCGATCCTTGGCGCGCCTATCCCGAGGTGCCGCAAGGCAGAAATAATGTAACCGCCCAAATCCGCGCAACACATTATTAATAAAATGTTTTACGGGGCGCGAGAAATGCTTTAAACAACACGTTTGTAATTCATCGGCCCCGGGCATCAGGCCAGGTAGAGTGCCTGATTTTGCCTATGCTGGGCGGTTGTCTTCAGTGGCTGGGCGCCAGCTGGCGATGCTTCAGCTAGCGCTGAGCGAGGTCCCGTCGGCGGCCTGGTTGGGAATGGCGCCGCCGTACCGGCGGTCACGGCTGGCGTAGATTTCGCACGCTTCCCACAGATTGCGGCGGTCGAAATCGGGCCAGAGCGTGTTGAGAAAGACAAGCTCGGCATAATGCGCCTGCCAGATAAGGAAATTCGAGGTGCGATGCTCGCCCGATGAACGCACAAAAAGGTCAACATCGGGAATGTCCGGCTCGTAAAGATAACGGGCCAGCACCTTTTCGTTCACCTTGTCCGGCCGGAGCTTGCCCGCGGCCACGTCGGCGGCGATCGCGGCGGCCGCGTCGGCGATCTCGGCCCGGCCGCCGTAGTTCACGCAGAACTGCAGCGTGAGCACGGAGTTGGTCGCGGACATCCGCTCCGCTTCCTCCAGCTCGGAGATCACGCTGCGCCACAGCCGCCGACGGCGGCCGGCCCAGCGGATCCGGACGCCCATCTCGTTGAGCAGGTCCCGGCGCCGGTGGATGACGTCGCGGTTGAACCCCATCAGGAAGCGCACCTCGTCCGGCGAGCGGCGCCAGTTCTCGGTCGAGAACGCGTACGCGGACAGGTACGGGATGCCGAGCTCGATCGCGCCCATGATCACGTCGAGCAGCGAGGACTCGCCCACCTTGTGGCCCTCGGTGCGGGGCAGGCCGCGCTGCTTGGCCCAGCGGCCGTCGCCGTCCATGACGATGGCCACGTGCCGCGGGACCAGGTCCCGCGGGATAGCCGGCGGGCGGACACCACTCGGATGGGGATCGGGCGGCCGGACGGTCACACACGCTCCACGTGACGCAGCGAACGGATGGAGTGCTCCAGGTGCCACTGCAGGTAAGCGGCGACCAGGCCACTGCACTCTACCTGTTGACGTCGTTCACTCTGATCCGCTGTGTCCCATTCGCCCCGGAGCAGGGCCGCCATCAGCCGGACCGTGGACGGGCCGGGTGAGGCCGCCCCGGGCGGGCGGCAGTTGGAGCACACCATGCCCCCGGCGGCGATGGCGAACGCGGCCAGCCGGTCCTTGCGGGCACAGCGGGCACACTCGTCCAGGACGGGCGCGTAGCCCGCCACGGCCAGCGAGCGCAGCAGGTAGGCGTCGAGCACGAGCCGGGCCTCGTGGTCGCCCTCCCCCAGGGCCCGCAGGCCGCCGATGAGCAGCAGGAACTGCCGGAGGGTGGGCTCCTTCTCCTCCGGGGTGAACCGCTCGGCGGTCTCCAGCATGGCCACCCCGGCGGTGTACTTCGGGTAGTCCGAGGTCAGCGGGGCGCCGTAGGAACGGATCACCTCGGCCTGGGTGATCACGTCCAGCGAACGGCCCTGGTACATCAGCAGGTCGACGTGGGTGAATGGCTCCAGGCGGCCCCCGAACCGGGACTTGGTCCGCCGCACGCCCTTGGCCACGGCGCGCACCTTGCCCGTCTTGCGGGCCAGCACGGTGACGATGTGATCCGCCTCGCCGAGCTTCTGCGTGCGCAGCACAACCCCATCGTCCCGGTACAGCTGCATGGATGTATTGTCCCGCACCGCACCGACAGTGCGGGTCATGCGCGCCGTATCGTGGGCGGAAAAGGCGGCCAACGGGCGGACACGGATGAGCGAGTACGGGTTCGGGGTCGTGGGGGCCGGGGTGATCGGGGCGTTTCACGCCGCGGCGGTCGCGCTGGTGCCGGCCGCCCGGCTGGTGGCGGTGACCGACGTGGACCCGGGCCGGGCCGGGCCGAGGCCTTGGGTCGCCGGCCCTGCGGGCCACGTTCGACGCGGCCAACTTCGTCCAGTGCGGGGTGGCGCCGCACACCGAGGCCTATCCCCCTGCTCGCGCCCTACCTGGAGTACCTGCAGGTCAAGGACGCCCTGGCCACCACCGGCGCGGTGGTACCCGCGGGGATGGGTGACGGCCAGGTGCGTCTGACTCTGGCCGCGCTGGCCGAAGCCGGGTTCGCCGGCTTCGTCTCGCTGGAACCGCACCTGGGGGTGGCCGGGCGGTTCGGTGGCTGCAGCGGGCCAGAGGACTTCACCCAGGCCGCGAGCGCACTGAAGGCGCTGCTGGCCCAGGTAGGTCTGTCCTGGCGGTAGTCAGCGGGTGCGGTTGACCGCGGACAGGACCGCGCGCATCGAGGCGCCGGTGGTGTCGGCGTCCACGCCCACGCCCCAGAGGGTGCGGCCGTCGATCTCGCACTCGACGTAGGCGGCGGCCTGCGCGTCCGACCCCGCCGACAGGGCGTGCTCGGTGTAGTCGAGGACGCGTACCTTGAGCCCGACCCCGCCGAGCGCGTCGCAGAAGGCCGAGATCGGCCCGTTGCCGGAGCCCTCGACCTGGCGGACCCCGCCGTCCACCCGCACCTCGGCCGTGAGCACGTGCTTGGAATCGACCACCGACGAGGCCCGGTGCCCGAGCAGCGCCACCGGGCCGTCGGTTAGGTATTCGGCCGAGAACTTGGCCCACATGTCGGCCGCGGTGACCTCGCCGCCTTCGTCGTCGGTGGCGACCTGGACGACCCGGGAGAACTCGATCTGCAGCCGCCGGGGCAGGTCGAGCTGGTGCTCGGCCTTCATGATGTAGGCGACGCCGCCCTTGCCGGACTGGGAGTTGACCCGGATCACGGCCTCATAGGAGCGGCCCACGTCGTGCGGGTCGATCGGCAGGTAGGGCACGGCCCAGGCGTGATCGGCGAACGGGACGCCGGCGTCCTTCGCTTCCCGCTCCAGGGCCTCGAAGCCCTTCTTGATCGCGTCCTGGTGCGAGCCGGAGAACGCGGTGTAGACCAGGTCACCAGCGTACGGGTGGCGCGGGTGGACCGGGAGCTGGTTGCAGTACTCGACGGTGCGCCGGACCTCGTCGATGTCGGAGAAGTCGATCATCGGGTCGATGCCCTGGCTGAACAGGTTCAGGCCCAGGGTGACCAGGCAGACGTTGCCGGTCCGCTCGCCGTTACCGAACAGGCAGCCCTCGACCCGGTCGGCCCCGGCCATCACGGCCAGCTCGGCGTCGGCCACCGCGGTGCCGCGGTCGTTGTGCGTGTGCACCGAGAGGCAGACGTGCTCGCGCCGGGTGAACTGGCGGCTCATCCACTCGATCTGGTCGGCGTACACGTTGGGGGTGGACCGCTCGACCGTGCACGGCAGGTTGAAGATGATCTCCCGGCCGGCCTCGGGCTGCCAGAGGCCGGACACGGCCTCGCAGACCTCGATGGAGAACTCGAGCTCGGTGTCCATGAAGATCTCGGGCGAGTACTCGTAGCCGAACGCCGTGTCCGGCAGGAACTGCTCGGCGTACCGCATCACCGAGATCGTTCCGTCGGTGGCCAGCGCCTTGGTCTGGTCGCGGTCCATACCGAAGACCACCCGGCGGAAGAGCGGCGCGCAGGCGTTGTACAGGTGCACAGTGGCGCGGGGCGCGCCGACCAGAGACTCGACGGTCCGTTTAATGAGGTCGTCGCGGGCCTGGGTCAGCACCGAGATCTGGACGTCGTCGGGAATCCGGCCGCCCTCGATGAGCTCGCGGACGAAGTCGAAGTCGGTCTGGCTGGCCGACGGGAAGCCGACCTCGATCTCCTTGTAGCCCATCTTGATCAGGAGGTCGAACATCTCACGCTTGCGGGCCGGGCTCATCGGGTCGATCAGAGCCTGGTTGCCGTCGCGCAGGTCGGTGGACAGCCAGCGCGGAGCCCGGGTGATGGAGTTGACCGGCCAGGTGCGGTCGGCCAGGTCAACCGGCTGGAACGGGCGGTAACGGTGGATCGGCATGCCGCTGGGCTGCTGCCGGATGTCCCCGGTGCCCACAGACTGGGCGCGGGGATTCGGTACGTCAGACGCGTGCGTCTGCTGGGAAGTCATGGGGGAACTGCTCCTCGTCGAGGCGGCGGGGGACCCGGCCGAAGACGTCGGCCGCGATCTGGCCAGCGGTCATGCGAAACTCCGCGACGAGGGAGCAGGCCGTTACCGGCCCTCGCCGCGGCGGCTAAGCAGAAGCAGCCCGCGCATGATGGTCCCAGCCTAGCAGGAATAATCAGTCGCGCTCGGCCGGCCGTGGTGTTTACCTGGCGGGGTGCTGATCGAGAAGTTCGACGCCGCGGCGGACCAGGCGTCGGCGCGGGCGCTGTACGAGGTGTACGCGGCCGGGGCGCCGGTGGACGAGCCCGGCAGCCCGATCATGTCGGCCCGAGTCTGGTGCGGGCTGATAGCGCGGGGCTGGTGCGGCGAGCCGCGGGAGAACTGGCTGGCCCACGTGGCGCCGGCCGAGCCTGGGCCGGACAGCGGGACGATCCTGGGCGGGTACTCACTGGAACTGCCCGACCGGGAGAACCTGGACCGAGCCGGGCTGACCCTGCTGGTGGCGCCGGCACAGCGGCGCGCGGGCGTGGGGAACGCACTGCTGCGGCACGCCCGGACCCGGGCGGCCGGGCGCGGCCGCGACTCGGTGACCAGCGAAGTGCTGGCGGGCACACCGGGCGACGCGTTCGCGCGGGTCGTGGGCGCCCGGGCCAGCCTGGTCGAGAACCGCCGGATCCTGGACGTAGCGGCGATCCCCGGCGGCCGGCTGGCCCACCTGCGGGCCGAGGCGACGGCCTATGCGGCGGCTTACACGCTGACCCGCTGGGAGGGGCTGACGCCGGAAGAATGGCTGAACCCGGTGGCACAGCTGAACGAAGCCATGGCCGACGCGCCGCACGGCGACGGGGAGCAGCCCCAGGTCTGGGACGCGGCCCGGGTCCGGCTGACGGACCAGCTGAGCCAGGCCAAGGGCCTGCGCCGGTATTCGGTCGCCGCGGCGCACGCAGGCACCGGGGAACTCGCGGCCCTGACCCAGCTGTCCATCGAGGACGCCGATCCCAGCTGGGGCCACCAGGAAATGACCGCCGTAACCCGGGTCCACCGCGGCCACCACCTCGGCCTGCTGACCAAGGTGGCCATGCTGGAGCTGCTGGCTGAACGCGAACCCGGGATCCGGTTCGTGCAGACCTGGAACGGCGAGACCAACGCCCACATGGTGGCGATCAACGAGGCTCTGGGCTTCGGTGACCCGCGCCGGTTCACCGCGTGGCTGCTGCCGACCGGCGTATCGCCTGAGACGGGGCCGCTCGCAACCGGACCGATGGCGCCAACGTACGGGTGATGGCCGGACCTTTGGCGCCAACGTACCGGTGGGCCGATCGGCGGCTGTGTGACCTGTGGGGCACGAGGGGCATGGTGATGCCCAGTCAGTGCGCGGGGCGGCGGGTCAGTCGTAGAAGCCGAGGCGGCGCAGTTCCTTGGGGCTGCGCTGCCAGTCCTTGGCCACCTTGACCCGCAGGTCGAGGTAGACGCGGGTGCCCAGCAGAGCCTCGATCTGCTTCCGGGCCCGGCTGCCGACGTCCTTCAGGCGCGCGCCCTTGGCCCCGATGACGATGGCCTTCTGGCTGGGGCGCTCGACGTACATCTCGGCGAAGACGTCGGTGAGGTCTGCCTTACCGGCCCGCGGCTTCATCTCCTCGACCACGACCGCGATCGAGTGCGGTAGCTCTTCCCTGACCCCTTCTAGGGCGGCTTCGCGGATCAGCTCGGCCACCAGGTCGCGCTCCGGCTCGTCGGTCAGCTCGCCGTCGGGGTACAGCGGCACGCCTTCGGGCAGATGCGAGACCAGCACGTCGGCCAGCACGTCCAGGTTGTAGCCGCTGACCGCGGAGACCGGCACCACGTCGGCCCAGTCACCCAGCTCGGTCACCGCGGTGAGCTGGGCCAGCACGCGCTCCGGCGGCACCCGGTCGGTCTTGGTCACCACGGCCACGACCGGGGTGCCCTTGATCGAGGCCAGCTCGCGGGCCAGGTAGCGGTCGCCCGGGCCGACCGGATCGCCGGCCGGGACACAGAAACCGATCACGTCGACCTCGGTCAGGGTGGAGCGGCCCAGGCTGTCCAGCCGCTCCCCCAGCAGGGTGCGCGGCTTGTGCAGGCCGGGCGTGTCGACCAGGATCAGCTGCGCGTCGGGCCGGTGCACGATGCCCCGGATGACCCGCCGGGTGGTCTGCGGCTGGCTGCTGGTGATGGCCACCTTGGTCCCGACCAGCGCGTTCATCAGCGTGGACTTGCCCACGTTGGGCCGCCCGGTAAAGGCGACGAAGCCGGACCGGAAACCGTCGGGGGTGGTGGGGCCGCGAGACTGGCCGGCCTGAGTGGCGCGCATGGGGTCAGGGCTTCAGGGTGTCGCGGTGGGTGCCATCAGGGCCGGCCAGGAACAGGGTCGCCTTCGGTCCGAGGTCGCGGACGGCGGCCAGGTCGCCCGGGTCGGGCTCATCGGCCTCGCTGACCAGCGCGGCGGCTTCGAGCGCGGACGCGCCGCTGGAGACGGCCATGGCCACGGCCAGCCGGAGCGCGGACAGCTGCAACGACGGGAGGGCCACGGCGGCGGCAGCGTAGGTGCGGCCGGTCTCGTCCCGGACGGCCGCCCCTTCGGCCGACGCCACCCGGGCCCGGGTGGAACGGGCCAGCGTAATGATCTTCAGGTCCTCGGGACTCAGCTCCGCGTCGCTCACGGACCGAGTGTAGGCGGCCCGGATGCTCAGGAGGCGGACCGCTCGGCTTCGTCTTCGGTCTCGGCCGCCTCGGGCACCCGCTCGACCAGCACGGTGCCGATGCGGTTGCGGCGGCCGGACAGGTTCTCGGCTGTGAGCCGGAGGCCACCGATGGTGCCCTCCGACCCGGCGATCGGCACCCGGCCCAGGGCGTGGGCCAGCAGGCCGCCGACGGTCTCCACGTCTTCGGCCTGGATGGTGACGCCAAAGATCTCGGCCAGCTCATCGACGGACAGCCGGGCCGCGACCCGGGCCACGTCCGGGGACAGCCACTCGACCGGCGGCCGCTCCTGGTCGTACTCGTCGGTGATCTCGCCGACGATCTCCTCCAGGATGTCCTCGATCGTGACCAGGCCCGCGGTGCCGCCGTACTCGTCGATCACGATGGCCACGTGGATCTGCTGCGACTGCATCTGGCGCAGCATCTCGTCGATGGGCTTGCTGTCGGGCACGTAGCTGGCCGGGCGCATGACCTCGCTGACCGGCGTGGCGCCGGCGTCCGGGTGCTCGTGACTCCAGGCCACGATGTCCTTGAGGTAGGCGATGCCGACCACGTCGTCCTCGTTCTCCCCGGCCACCGGGATGCGGGAGAAGCCGCTGCGCAGGTGCAGGGACAGCGCCTGGTCCACGCCCTTGTCCCGGTCGATGAACACCATCTCGGTGCGGGGCACCATCACCTCGCGGACGATGGTGTCGCCGAGCTCGAACACCGACCGGACCATCTCGCGCTCGCCGGGCTCGATGACGCTGCGCTGCTCGAGGAAGTCGACCAGGCCGCGCAGCTCCGACTTGCCCGCCAGCGGGCCGACCGTGGTGCCGCGGCCGCGGGTGAGCACGCTGCCCGCGGCGACCAGGATCCGCGGTATCGGGCCCAGGAGCACGCCGAGCGGATAGAGCACGGTGGCCGCGCCCAGGGCCACCCGCTCGGCCCCGCGCCGGCCCAGCGGCACCGGGCTGATCCCAACCACCACGTAGCCGACCGCGACCATGACGGCCAGGGCGATCAGGAAGCCCTTCCAGCCGTCGCCGAACCAGTGCACGAACGCCGCCACGACCAGCACGGTGGCCGAGGTCTCGCAGGCCACGCGCAGCAAGAGCAGGATGTTCAGGTAGCGGGGCAGGTCGGTGAAGACGGCCTGCAGCCGCTTCGACGCCGGGCGGCCGGTGCCGACGAGCTGCTCCGCGCCCACCGCCGACAGCCGGGCCAGGGTGGCTTCGGCGCTGGCCCACCAGCCCGCCATCAGCACGAGCACGATCGCGGCCGCTACCAGCCAGCCCTGGGCGGACATAACGCCGAACCTTCCTGCTTCCCGGCCTGCTTGAGCAGCCGGTCCTGCAGGCCGAACATCTCGGCCTTCTCGTCCGGCTCGGCGTGGTCGTATCCCAGCAGGTGCAAGATGCCGTGCACCGCGAGCAGCTCCAGCTCGGCCTGGGTGCTGTGGCCCGCCTCCCGGGCCTGGGCCGCGGCCACCTGGGGGCAGAGCACCACGTCCCCGAGCAGGCCCGGGTCCGGGCCTGGCTCCTCGGCCCCGGCCCGGCCGGTGTTGACCCCGCCCAGGTGGGGCGGGCGCAGCTCGTCCATGGGGAACGCGAGCACGTCGGTCGGGCCGGGCTCGCCCATCCAGCGCTCGTGCAGCTCGGCCATGGCCTTCTCGTCCACCAGCAGCACGGACAGTTCGGCCAGCGGGTGAATGTGCAGCTCGTCCAGCACGGACCGGGCGATCGCGGCCAGCGCGACCTCGTCCACGGCCACGCCGGACTCGTTGGCGATATCGATGCTCACCAGGTA
>CAXUJF010000084.1:0-2998 GCA_964250865.1 uncultured Streptosporangiaceae bacterium | reverse complement strand
CCGCCCCCCCCCCCCCCCCCGCCGCGGGGGGCTCCCCGCCCCCCCCCCCGCGCCCGGGGCCCCCCCCCCGCCCCGCCCCCCTCCGCGTGAGCCGCCGCGCCGGGGGCCGCCGGCCGCCTCGTCGGCGTCGCGCTGGCGGGCGTCGTAGCGCTCGTAAGCGTCGACGATTTCCCCGACCAGCCGGTGCCTTACCACGTCGTGGCTGGTCAGCCGGGCGAAGTGGATGTCGGGGACGCCCTCCAGGATGTCCTGCACCACCCGCAGGCCGCTGGTCTGCCCGCTGGGCAGGTCAACCTGGGTCACGTCACCGGTGACCACCACCTGGGAGCCGAAGCCGAGCCGGGTCAGGAACATCTTCATCTGCTCGGCCGAGGTGTTCTGGGCCTCGTCCAGGATTATGAACGAGTCGTTCAAAGTGTTGTGGGTCAGGAGGAAATCGTCGGTGGTGTAGAGGGAGTCAGACGCCGCCACCGAGATGCAGACGGCCTCGGCGGTGCCGACCGGCTCAATGCTCTCAATGAACCGCGCCGGGCGACCCGCAGCGGCTTCTGCGCGGTATCTTTCCAGCTTCCTGGTGAGCCGGAACGGCTGGACATGGGCCGGAAGCCGGATATCGACGATGTACGCATCGTGGCGGTGATGAACCTGGCGGCCGCGGGCCAGCCCGGGAGCCCGGCCCTCGGCTGGGCGTACCCGGGTGTAGGCGACCCCGCCTAGCGACCTGACCAGGAAGATCACGTCGTCGCGAAGGCGCCGCGAGACCGTCGTGTACTGGACGCGGCAGCTCCGGTCCTGCTGGGTAACTGGCCCGCCATCGGCGTCGAGAAGCCCCTGCAGCATCGCGACACGAACGTCTGCCGAGTTACGAAGATACAGGTCAGGCACGAACTTGGTGTGGGACCTGGTGCCGTGCAGTCCCAGGACCCTGGCCACGCCGGTGACCGGGTTCTCGATCGTAATGACCTGTCCCGGCGAGACCACTCGGTGGAGCACATAATCAGGGCCACCCGTGTGCCGCAGTTGGATACCTGGTAGCAGCCTTTCCAGGGCCCCAACAAGTTCCGGATCATTCGTCGCGAAGCTCGGGGTCGCCTTCCCTGTCAGGCAGCCGTCACTGAGCAGCAGCCCCAGTGCGTAAGGATCCATCGGCACGTCGCGCCGCGGAAAGCACACCGGCGCGCTGTGGAGCGGCAGCTCGTATCGGTGATAGCGGCCGGCCCGCAGCTTGCCGATCATCTCCGTGGTGGAGAGAACCCGCAGCGGTTTGCCCCGGCGCCGGTCGTCCCGAGTCGCCACCGCCCATAGGTGATCACCCGAGCACAGGGTGGAGGCACCGTCTTGCGTGGTGAGCCGGTAGATGTCCTTTGGCCCTTGGGGGTAGACACCCAGTACCGGTGTCGGCTCGCCGTTTGACCCGATCACGAGGTCCCCGACGGCCAGAGAGCCGATAGGACGGAACCCATCAGGGGTCAGCACCGGCGCGCCGACCGGCTGCGCGCGGCCGCGCATGTAGGCCAGCGGCGCGACCTCGATCGTGCCCGCCGCGGTCAGCCGCGGGATCGAGTCGGGGTCGAGCATGTCGTGCAGCGCGTCGTACAGCGGGCGCAGGTACGGGTCGATCTTCTCGTACAGGGTCCCGGGCAGGAAGCCGAGCCGCTCCCCCGCCTCCACCGCGGGCCGGGTCAAGATGATCCGGTTGACCTCCTTGGCCTGCAGGGCCTTCACGGCCTTGGCCATGGCCAGGTAGGTCTTGCCGGTGCCCGCCGGGCCGATCGCGAACACCACCGTGTGCTGGTCGATCGCGTCGACGTAGCGCTTCTGGTTCAGCGTCTTGGGCCGGATGGTGCGGCCGCGCGAGGACAAGATGTCCAGGGTCAGCACCTCGGCGGGCCGGACGCCGCGCTCGCGGCGCAGCATGCCGGCCGCCCGCTCCACCGCGTCGGCCGACAGCTCGGCCCCGTTGGCCTGCAGTTCGAGCATCTCCTCGAACAGGCCGGAGACCAGCGCGGTCTCCTCGGGGCGGCCGGTCACCGTGATCTCGTTGCCACGGACGTGGATGTCGGCCATGAACTCGCGCTCGATGACGCGGAGCAGCTCATCACGCGATCCGAGCAGCCCGACCATGGACCGCTCGGCCGGGATGACGATCCGGACCCGGGATCGCCCACCCACGTCATTAGAAGTGTCTGTCAATTATTTCGCTCTCGGAAGTCGCCCCGTCTGGCTAGCCCGGTTCGGCTAGCACCGTTCGGCTAGCACTGTTTGGCCAGGCTCCGCCCATGCTATCCGCCGGGACCGACGGCCGGTCCTCATCCGGGCGGCCACTCCAGGCGGCGGCCACCGAGCACGTGGGCGTGCACGTGGTGCACGGTCTGCCCGGCGTCCGGGCCGGTGTTGAACACGACCCGGTACCCGCCGTCGGCCACCCCCTCGTCCGCCGCGACCTGGTGCGCGAGTGTGGCCAGCTCCTCGAGCACGCCGTCGCCGGCCGCCGCGATCGCGGCCAGGTCCGGGTAGTGCTCCCGCGGGATGATCAGGACGTGGGTCGGGGCCTGCGGGTTGATGTCACGGAATGCGACCGCGCGCGAGCTTTCACGGACAGTTTTGGCCGGTATCTCGCCGGAAGCGATGCTGCAGAACAGGCAGTCAGGCACACTGGGATCCTAGCGCCGGGCCGGTCCATGGCGCCGTCATCCCAGGTCTCATGGGACGAAACCCGACAAACATCCGATTTAATGTCGGCAAATGTCCGGTTCGGGACTAAAGTCCTCAGTCGGGGATGGTTAGGTCCCCGAAATTCTCCTGAGTGTGTTCTAAGCCGAGTAGCGCAGATAGGCTGGCAACGGATCCAGGGCGATTTTGTGCGACAGACCCGTGATGGCCAGTTTCTGGGGCATCGGGAGGCGGCACGAACAGCGCTTATGGATCGTTGGCCGTCTGGCGCCGGGGAGGCGCGTGGGGGGCGGCCAAGGGATCGCCAACTCGGGTGGGGTGGGCT
>CAXUJF010000083.1:14637-15616 GCA_964250865.1 uncultured Streptosporangiaceae bacterium | reverse complement strand
CCACAAGCCCCGGCACGACAACGGGTTCAAGGTCCACTGGACCGACGGGGCCCAGATCGTGCCGCCGGGCGACACCGGCAGCGCCGCGGCCGCGGCGGCCGCGGGCCCGCTGCTGGGCCTGCCGCTCGGCCCGCCCGGCCAGGCCCTGGGGGACGATGTCACCCAGGCCTACCTGGACGCGATCGTGGCCGCGGTGCCGCCCGGCGGCGAACGCGAGCGGACCGAGCTGCGGATCGCCTACACCCCGCTGCACGGCGTGGGTCTGCCCACCGCCCGGCGGGCGTTCGCTCAGGCCGGCTTCGCCAAGCCCGCCGTGGTGGCCGAACAGGCCGAACCCGACGGCGCGTTCCCGACCCTGCCCAAGCCCAACCCGGAAGAGCCAGGCGCGCTCGATCTGCTGCTGGCCGAGGCCACCTGCCCCGGGGCGGACCTGGCTCTGGCCAACGACCCGGACGCGGACCGGCTGGCCGTGGCCCTACCGGACCCGGCGGCCCAGTCTGGCTGGCGGGTGCTGACCGGAGACGAGATCGGTGCGCTGCTCGGCGACCACCTGCTGCGGCACGCCGCCGCCCCGGCCCGGCGGCTGCTCGTCACCACGATCGTGTCGGCCGGCCTGCTCGGGGAGCGGGCCGCCGCGGCCGGCGCCGCGTACGCCGAGACGCTGACCGGCTTCAAGTGGATCATGCGGGCCGCCGACGACCCGGCGGTACCACCCGGCCATCAGTTCCTGTTCGGCTACGAGGAGGCGCTGGGCTACGCGGTCAGCGACGTGGTGCGGGACAAGGACGGCATGTCCGCCGCACTGGTGCTCGCGGCCGCGGCGGCGCAGGCCCGGAGCCACGGTCAGACGCTGACCGGGGTCCTGGACGACATCGCCCGGCGGTTCGGCCTGTACGCGACCAGCCAGTTCTCGGTCGACCTGTCCGGTGGCCCGGACGCCGCCCCCGAGGCCGACGAAGGAGCCGGCGCCGCGCTGCTG
>CAXUJF010000083.1:5493-14627 GCA_964250865.1 uncultured Streptosporangiaceae bacterium | reverse complement strand
GGGCCTGGAGGTTGACCAGGGGGGCGGCGGGGGGCGGCCTGGCGTCCGGGGCGATGGGACGGCCGTCGACGGCCACGTGGAAATCGCCCAGCAGCGCCAGCGCCAGGGTAGGGACGGGACTATCGGCCACGGGAAGGGGACGCTGCATGGACGGCGCTCCTCACTACTGCTGTCCTATATTACACTCCCTTCTTGTGTTGATGCAACGCACATACAACCGGACAGATAAGGTATCGGTAGATAAGAGACGCGCCGGGGGCCGGGCCGCCGCCCCCGCGGCCCACGAAGGAGCGGGCGCCGCGCTGCTGGCCGCGGCCCGCAACGCGCCGCCGCTGTCGCTGCTGGGCCAGCCGCTGGAAGCCGTCGACGATCTCGGGCTGGGGTTGCGGTCCCATGCCGACGGCACCAAGGACCCGCTGACCCTGCCCCGTTCCGACGCGATCATCTGGCGCGCCGCCGCTAGGACCAGGGTGGCTATCCGGCCGAGCGGCACCGAGCCTAAGGTGAAGATCTACTTGCAGGTAGTGCTGCCCGTCGCGGACCAGGACGACCTGGGCCCGGCGGGCCCGCTCCGGGCTCAGGCGGCCCGGCTGCTGGCTGACCTGCGTCAGGAAGTATCGGAGGTGCTGCACCTGTGACCGGGTCCCTGACTCGCCGCCAGCTGACCGAGATGATCGACCACACCCTGCTGGCCCCCGAAGCGACTCCGCACGACGTGGCCGCGCTGTGCGCCGAGGCCCGCCAGCTCGGCGTGTACGCGGTCTGCGTGTCACCCACGCTGGTCGCCACCGCAGCCCGGGAGCTCCCTGGCCAGGAGATCATGGTGGCCGCGGTGGCCGGGTTCCCGTCCGGAGCCCACAGCGCCGGGCTCAAGGCCCAGGAGGCCAGTATCGCCACGGCCACCGGGGCGCACGAGGTCGACATGGTCATCAACCTCGGGCTGGCCAAGGCGGGCCGCTGGAAGGACGTCGAGGAGGAGATCGCCGCTGTCCGGGGCGAGATCCCCAGCCCGACCGTGCTGAAGGTGATCATCGAGTCCGCCGTGCTGGACGACGAGTCCATCGTCGCGGCCTGCCAGGCGGCCGAGAGCGCCGGAGCTGATTTCGTCAAGACGTCAACCGGGTTCCACCCCGCGGGCGGCGCTACCACCGCCGCGGTCGCGCTGATGGCCCGGACGGTCGGGCCCCGGCTGGGCGTCAAGGCCTCAGGCGGGATCCGCTCGGCCGCCGACGCGCTGGCCATGGTCGAGGCGGGCGCGACCCGGCTCGGCCTGTCCCGCAGCGCCGCGATCCTCGCCGAGCTGCCCAGCTAAGGCAGCTAAGACAGCAAGACAGCTAAGTCCGAAGGAGCTGCCATGACCACCGTCCGCGCCGCGCTGATCCAGCAGAAGTGGACCGGCGACAAAGAATCCATGATCAAAAATGCTGTTCTCGCCCTGCGCGAGGCAGCCAGCCAGGGGGCCCAGGTGGCCTGCCTGCAGGAGCTGTTCTATGGCCCGTACTTCTGTCAGGTGCAGGATCCGCAGTGGTACGGCTGGACCGAGGAAGTGCCCGGCGGCCCCACCGTCAGCCTCATGCAGGACCTGGCCCGCGAGCTGAACCTGGTTCTCGTCGTGCCGGTGTATGAGGTCGAGCAGGAGGGCGTCTACTACAACACCGCGGCGGTCATCGACGCCGACGGCAGCTATCTCGGCAAGCACCGCAAGAACCACATCCCGCAGGTCAACGGGTTCTGGGAGAAGTACTACTTCCGGCCGGGCAACCTGGGCTACCCGGTGTTCGACACCGCGGTGGGCAAGATCGGCGTCTACATCTGCTATGAGCGGCACTTCCCCGAGGGCTGGCGTGCCCTCGGCCTGGGCGGCGCGAAGATCGTGTTCAACCCCTCCGCCACCAGCCGCGGCCTGTCCGAGTACCTGTGGAAGCTGGAGCAGACCTCGGCCGCCGTGGCCAACGAGTACTTCGTCGGCACGATCAACCGGGTTGGCATCGAGCCGCTCGGCGACGACGACTTCTACGGCCAGTCCTACTTCGCCGACCCGCGCGGCCAGATCATGGGCGGCACCGCCTCGGACAACGCCGACGAGGTGCTGATCCGCGACCTGGACATGGACCTGCTGGAAGAGGTCCGGCACCAGTGGCAGTTCTACCGGGACCGCCGGCCGGACTCCTACGGCCCGCTGGTCGAGCCGTAAAGGGGCGCCGGTGAAGACGCTCATCCGCGGTGGCACGGTGGTCACCGCCACGGGAACGTTCCCGGCCGACGTACTGATCGACGGGGAGACAGTCGCCGCACTGCTGGCCCCGGCGGTCAGCGAAGGCCTGACCGGGACCGTCGATCGGACCCTGGACGCGGCCGGCCTGTACGTCATGCCGGGCGGGATCGACGTGCACACCCACATGGAAATGCCGTTCGGCGGCACGTTCGCCGTGGACGACTTCGAGACCGGCACCCGGGCCGCGGCCTGGGGCGGGACGACCACCATCGTCGACTTCCCGGTGCAGAAGAAGGGCAGCACGCTCACCGAGACGCTGGACACCTGGCACGGTAAGGCCAGCGGCAAAGCCAGCATCGACTACGGCTTCCACATGATCGTCTCCGACGTCAACGACACGACGCTCAAAGAGATGGACGCCCTGGTCGGCGAAGGCGTGACCAGCTTCAAGATGTTCATGGCCTACCCGGGCGTGTTCTACGCCACCGACGACGAGATCCTGCGGGCCATGCAGCGGGCGGCGGGCAACGGCGCCACGATCATGATGCACGCCGAGAACGGCATCGCCATCGACGAGCTGGTCCGGCAGGCGCTGGCCGCCGGGCACACCGACCCGGGCTGGCACGGCCGCACCCGGCCGCCCGAGCTGGAAGGCGAGGCCACCGCCCGGGCCATCCGGCTGGCCCAGGTGGCCGGCGCGCCGCTGTACATCGTGCACCTGTCGGCCTCCCAGGCGCTGGACGCGGTGACCGAGGCCCGGGACCGCGGCGCCCCGGTGTTCGCCGAGACCTGCCCGCAGTACCTGTACCTGTCCCAGGACGACCTGGACAAGCCCGGCTTCGAGGGGGCCAAGTACGTGGCCTCCCCGCCGGTCCGGCCCAAGGAGCACTGGCGCCATATCTGGCGGGGCCTACGGACCAACGACCTTTCGGTGGTGTCCACCGATCACTGCCCGTTCTGCTTTAAGGAGCAGAAGGAGCTCGGCCGGGGCGACTTCTCCAAGATCCCGAACGGCATCCCTGGCGTCGAGCACCGGATCGACCTGCTGCACCAGGGCGTGGCCGACGGCGAGCTGTCCCCGGCCCGCTGGGTCGAGGTCAACTCGACCACCCCAGCCCGGATGTTCGGGCTCTATCCGCGCAAGGGCACGATCGCGCCCGGCTCCGACGCCGACATCGTGATCTACGACCCGAACGCCCGGCACGTGCTCTCCGCGGCGACCCACCACATGGCGGTGGACTACTCGGCCTACGAGGGCCGCGAGGTGCAGGGCCAGGTCAAGACCGTGCTGTCCCGGGGCGACATCCTGATCCAGGACGGGCAGTGGCACGGGTCCGCGGGACGGGGCAAGTACCTGCCTCGGGGCACCTGCCAGTACCTCGGTTAAAGGGGGAAAATGGACATCGGATTGGTGCTGCAGAACGACCCGCCGGCCCAGCGGGTCATCGACCTGGCCCGGCGGGCCGACGCGGTTGGCTACAGCCACCTCTGGACGTTCGACTCACACGTCCTGTGGCAGGAGCCCTTCGTGGTCTACGCCCAGATCCTCGCGCAGACCTCGAACGTCAAGGTCGGCCCGTTCGTGACCAACCCGCTGACCCGCGATCCGTCGGTCACCGCCTCGCTGTTCGCCACGCTGAACGACCAGTTCGGGCCGCGCACGGTGTGCGGCATCGGCCGGGGGGACTCGGCCCTGCGGGTGCTGGGCCGCAAACCGGCCTCGCTGGCCACCCTGTCGCACGCCATGCGGGTCATCCGGGACCTGGCCGAGGGCCGTGAGGTGGACTACGACGGCACCCCGGTCCGCATCCCCTGGGTCCGTAACGGCAAGCTCGAGATCTGGATGGCGGGCTACGGTCCCAAGGCGCTCAAGCTCTGCGGCGAGGAAGCCGACGGCTTCATCCTGCAGTGCGCCGACCCGGACATCGCCCGCTGGACGATCGGCACCGTACGGGCCGCGGCCGCGGCGGCGGGCCGGGACCCGGCCGACGTCACCGTCTGTGTCGCCGCGCCCGCCTATGTGGGGACCGACCTGACCCACATGCGCGACCAGAGCCGCTGGTTCGGCGGCATGGTCGGCAACCACGTCGCGGACCTGGTGGGCCGCTACGGCGGCTCGGGGGAGACGATCCCGCGGGCGCTGACCGACTACATCAAGGCCCGTGAGGGCTACGACTACTCCCACCACGGCAAGGCGGACAACCCCACCACCGACTTCGTGCCCGACGAAGTGGTGGACCGGTTCTGCCTGCTCGGGCCGGTTGAAGCGCACCTGGACCGGCTGGCCGAACTGCGCGAGATCGGCGCGGGCAACTTCAGCGTCTACCTCATGCACGACGACGCCGACGCCACCCTGGACACCTACGCCAAGCACATCATCGGCCAGGTCTGAGGGCACTGTCTGACGGGCATCGATTGGCCGGGTCCGTTGTTATACAACGTACAGGTGTCAAGAGAAAAGGCAGAAAGTGATGTTCCGCGCCAAGGACCGTACCAAGGACCGTGCCCAGGAGCCGACGGCTGAGATTCAGAAGCCCGACGAGCAGTGGAAGCGGGAGCTGACCCGCGAGCAGTACAACGTGCTGCGTCACGGCCACACCGAGATGGCATTTACCGGCGCGCTGCTGCGTAACAAGGAAACGGGCTCCTACACCTGCGCGGGCTGCGGGAGCGAGCTGTTCCGTTCCGGTGCCAAGTTCAACTCCGGTACCGGCTGGCCGAGCTTCTTCGAGCCCGCGGTCGCCGAGGCGGTCGAGCTGCGCTCGGACCACAGCATGTTCATGCGCCGCACCGAGGTCCTGTGCCGCCGCTGTGGCGGGCATCTCGGCCACGTCTTCAACGACGGCCCGCGCCCGACCGGCGAGCGCTACTGCATCAACTCGGCCGCGCTGGCCTTCGAGCCCGCAGAGGAGAAGTGACGTGCTGAAGCTCAGGCACTCTGACGACACCCGTCCGGCCCCGGCCCCGCCCTTCGAGGGGCACGGCCCGGCCGGAGCCGAGCGGGCGACCTTCGCCGCCGGGTGCTTCTGGGGGGTCGAGGCGGAGTTCCGCCAGCTTCCCGGGGTCCTGCGGACCGCGGTCGGCTATACCGGCGGCCATACCACCGACCCGACCTACCGGCAGGTCTGCGGGCACCGCACTGGCCACGCCGAGGCGGTCGAGGTGTGGTTCGACCCGGCGCAGATCAGCTACGCCGAACTGGTGCGGACGTTCTGGGCCATCCACAACCCGACCAGCCGCAACCGCCAGGGCTTCGACTTTGGCAGCCAGTACCGGTCGGCCATCTTCTACCACGACGAGGCCCAGCAGGCGGCCGCGATCGCCGCCCGTGACGCCGAGCAGGGATCGCGCAAGCGGCCGATCGTGACGCAGATCGTGCCCACGTCGGCGTTCTACCGGGCCGAGGAGTACCACCAGCGCTACCTGGAGAAGGGCGGCCGGGCCGCCTGCGCGGTCACGGTCCAGTAGGCGGGCTCAGCTGCGATCCCACGAGGGCATGTTGGCCGCGGCGTAGCGGCTCCCGAATGACCCGCCAGGCAGGATCTCGTCCACCAGCTTGAGGTCGTCCGCGGTCAGCGTCACGCCGGCCGCGCCCACGTTCTCGGCCAGGCGGTCCGGGCTGCGGGTACCGGGGATCGGCACGATGTCGTCGCCCTGGGCCAGCAGCCAGGCCAGCGCCAGCTGGGTCACGCTGGCCCCCTTGCTCTGGGCCAGCTCGGTGAGCCGCTCGATCGCCGCGACGTTCTGCTCGTAGTTGCCGGGCTGCCAGCGTTCGTCGACGCTCCGCATGTCGTCCGGGCCGTACTCGCTGGCCGGCTTGACCTCCGAGGTCAGGAAGCCGCGGCCCAGCGGCGAGTAGGCCACGAAGCCGATGCCGAGCTCCCGGGTGGTGGGCAGGATTTCCTTCTCCACCGCCCGCTCGAAGATCGAGTACTCGGTCTGCAGCACGGAAACCGGCTGCACCGCGTGCGCACGCCGGATGTCGTCCGGGCCGGCCTCGCTGAGCCCGAAGTAGCGGACCTTGCCCGCGTCGATCAGCTCCTTGACCGCGCCGGCCACGTCTTCGATCGGCACGTCCGGGTCGACCCGGTGCTGGTACAGGACGTCGATGTGGTCGGTGCCCAGGTACCGCAGGCTGTTGTCGGCCACCTCGCGGATCCGTTCGGGCCGGCTGTCGAGCTGGCGGTCCGGGTTCGAGCCGCGGGGCAGGACGAAGCCGAACTTGGTCGCTAGCACCATGTCGTCACGGAAACCGGCCACCGCCTCGCCCACGAGCTTCTCGTTGCTCCCGGTGCCGTTCCCGTACAGCTCAGCCGTGTCGAGCAGCGTGACGCCGAGGTCATGCGCCCGCTTGATGGTCGCGATCCCGCCGGCCTCGTCGGCGGCACCGTAGGCCATCGTCATGCCCATCGTGCCGAGACCGATGGCTGCTACCTCGAGGCCCTGAGTTCCAAGTCTGCGATGTTCCACCCATCCAACCTAGCCTCCACTCGCCCCAGAGACGGAGGCGCCTCCGTCTAAGGCCGGAAGGGCCTCCGGCTACAGACGAAGGGTCAGCCCGGGGAACTTCGGGGCCTCGAACCCGAGCGACCGGTACAGGGGCTCGCCGTCCGCGCTCGCGTGCAGATCGACCCGGCTGACCCCGGCCGCGCGCATCCAGTCCAGCAGCGGGGTGATCGTGGCCCGGCCGTAACCGCGGCTGCGGTACTCCGCGTCCGTGCAGGCGTTGGCGATGTAACCGCGGCGCCCGCTGAGGTTGTGCCGCTCCATCAGGTGCGGGTTGAGCCAACCTACTGCGCAAGCAGCCAGGCTCGTAGCGCCGGGCTTGTCGATGACGAAGGCCGCGAACTCGCCGCTATCGCGCAGCCGGGCCTGGAAGTGATCGACGCTGCGCTGTCGCCAGACCGGGCCGAGGTCACTGACGTCGAAGCCCATGTCCCTGAACATCACCACCCGCAGCCGGGTCAGTTCCGCCGCGTCTGCTGGGGTAGCCCGCCGGGCCGTCTCCGCCATGTCAACGAGTATTTCGTCACCGGTGCCGCCTGATCGCTCAGACGGGATGCAGGACCCCAACCAGATTCCCGGCCCTGAGTTGCTCATCGGGCCGGCGCACGACGACCCAGTCCCCGGGCCGGATCCCCGCTGCGCTTCTTGAGTTGTCGGCGATCCGCATCAGGAACAGCCGTTCGCCGCCGGTGACGATCGCGGCGGGTCTCAGGCCGACGAACGGCACCCACACCACCTGGTCCGGGTCCCTGGTGTCCAGCACCTGCTCGACCCCGTCCGGCGCCGGGCGGGGCAGGACCCGCACCGTGCGCGGTACCCCGGGCTGATAGCTCACGTACCCGTCGGCCTTGAGCTGCTGGAGGTGCCGTAGGACCGAGGACGCGCTCTTCAGCCCGGCCGCGGCCGCGATCTCCCGGTTGCTGGGGGAGCAGCCGTGCCGCGCAATGTAGCGCTCGATGACCTGAAGGATCTGGCCTTGCCGTGTCATCGAGCCTCCGCCGCGGGCAATCCCCTCCTCTCGACATTAAATGATCAAGAGCCCGCTGCCTATGCCCCTATTGAAAACCGATATTTAACGACGTTCCCAGTCCACGATGTCGCCGACCGGATGGCGGGTGAAGTCGGGCAGCCCGGTCAGGGCCTGCTCCTCGCCGCCCGGCGTGTAGGTGACGATCAGCCGCAGCGTCCGCCAGCCGGTGTTCATGGTCGAGTGCAGGGTGCCCATCGGGATGTAGACCGCATCGCCCTCGGCCACCGGGAACTCCTCGTCCCCGACGGTCTGGGTGCCGGTCCCGGAGATCACGTAGATCAGCTCGTCCGCCTGCTCGTGCAGGTGCCTCACGTGGCCCTGGCCCGGGTTGATGATCACTTCACCCTGGGAGTTCGCCGCTCCGGGGATCGTCACCGGGGACACGAACCACTTCATCGTCCCCCAGTCGAAGCTGAACGTCTCCACCTGGCTGGGCTCAATGCGCGTCACGGTCATGCTGCGGAGGCTAGCGCACCGCCCGGGCCAGGAACCGGACCGCGGCGGGCAGATCGGACTCGCCCGGCAGCGCGAAGCCCAGCAGCAGGGCCGGCGGGAACGGCGCCCGCGCGGTGCAGTGCCGGTCCATGGTTCAGAAACTACTCTGACCGGCCGAAATTGGACCTCGATATGGTCATTCGATTGGACCATGCCGGAGGACCACGGGCCGAATAGGCTGACCAAGATCGGTGAAGTCCGTCTATCCGGCTAACGAAGCAGGGAGGGGTTATGGCACCAATCCGGGTGCACGAGTTCATCAGCCTGGACGGGGTGATCGACGCTCCGTCGTGGACCGCCGACTTTGGCTTCGACCCGCGGATGGGCGAGGCGATCGGGCGGTTCGTGAGCGCCAGCGACGGCATCCTGCTGGGACGGACGACCTATCAGATGTTCGAGCCGGCCTGGTCCACCCGCACGGTCGACGACGACCCGGGGGCCCCGTTCTTCAACGACACCGTCAAGTACGTCGTGTCCTCGACGCTGACCGAGACCACCTGGCGCCACTCGCAGATCATCGGGCCGTACGACGCCAAGGAGATCCAGCGCCTGAAGGAGGACGACAGTGCCAGCGGGCTGTACGTCAGCGGCAGCGCCACCCTGGTCCGGGCCTTGCTGGCCGACGGCCTGGTGGACGAGCTGCACCTGTTCGTCTACCCGGTGACCCGCGCAGCCGGCCCACGGCTGTTCGGCGATGACGTGCCGCCCGGCCGCTGGAACCGGGCGGATGCGGAGCTCTACGACAACGGCGTGACCTATCTGAAGCTCACCCCCGCGTCGTGACATTGGCCCGTCGCCGGGTTGCTGCACCCGGCGATGGTCGTGGGGGGGGGGGGGGGGGGGGGGGGGGGCGGGGGGGGGGCGGGGGGGCGCCGCGCGGGCCGGACC
>CAXUJF010000083.1:1790-5483 GCA_964250865.1 uncultured Streptosporangiaceae bacterium | reverse complement strand
CCCGCGGCGTGACCTGGCCCGGGCCGGGGGTGCCCCCCCCCGGCCTGGGGGGGGCGCGGGGGCCCGGGGGGGCCGGCCCCCGGCCTCACCGGGGCACACTGAAGCGATGACCACCCTCGCCACCCTTGATCTGAATTCGCCCGGTCAGAACTCGCCGGACCGAGGCTCGCCGCCCGTCGTACTGCGCCGGGCCGCGCTGACCGACGTGCCGGCCATCGTCGCCCTGCTGGCCGACGACGACCTGGGCGCGACCCGCGACGGAATCAGGACCGAGGCCGACCTGGCCGTCTATCAGCAGGCGTTTGACGCCATCGACCGTGACGCCGCGCAACTGCTGGTGGTAGGCGAAGCCGATGACCGTCTCGTCGGCACCCTGCAGCTGATGTTCCTTCCCGGTCTGTCCCACCGGGGCGCCGTGCGCGCCCAGATCGAATCCGTCCGGGTCGCAGCCGGACTCCGCGGCCGTGGTCTCGGTCAGGCCATGATGGCCTGGGCTATCGATGAAGCCCGGCGCCGCGGCTGCCGCCTGGTCCAGCTCTCCACCAACAAGTCCCGCGCCGACGCGCACCGCTTCTACGAACGTCTCGGCTTCGTCGCCTCCCACGAAGGCATGAAGCTCCCGCTCCAGTAAGAGTTGGGAGTACCTTGTCAGCAACCATCGTCGACGCTGACCACGGCCTGGGGAGGCGCGCATGAGGGTCCGTCACCTGCCGTATCCCGACCAGCTGTATCTGGAAGTCTCCGGGCTGATCTTTGCCCCTCCGAGCGATGGGTGGGAAGACGACGACCGGTAGCGTTTCCCCGTCAGCCACACGCGCGCAGGTGAGGGAGAGCGCATGCCGGTACCGGGGGTCGCGTTGGAGCGGCTCGGTTTCCTGACCATCGGCTTGTTCGACGGGGATGATCCGGGGCCGGGCCACCAGAGCACGCTGGAGGTCATCGAGCTGGGCGAGCAGCTCGGCTTCAACAGCGCCTGGCTGCGGCACCGGCACCTGCAGTACGGGATCTCCTCACCGGTGGCGGTGCTGGCTGCGGCGTCGCAGCGGACCCGCCGGATCGAGCTGGGTACCGCGGTGATCCCGCTCGGCTGGGAGAACCCGCTGCGGCTGGCCGAAGACCTGGCCACCGTGGACATCCTGTCCGGTGGCCGGATCAACCCGGGCATCAGCGTCGGGCCGCCGAGGAACTACGACGACGTGCGGGAGGCGCTGTACCCGGACACCGGCGAACTCGAGGACTTCAGCTACCGGCGGGTCGAGCGGCTGCTGCGGCTGGTCGACGGCGATCGCGCCGCTCAGTTCCAGGGCACCCAGGGCTTCGAGGAGTTTTCCGGCCGCGTGCAGCCGTACTCACCCGGGCTGCGGTCCCGCCTGTGGTACGGCGGGGCCGGGCTAAGCTCGGCCCGCTGGGCCGGGGAGCACGGCATGAACTTCCTGACCAGCAGCGTGGTCCGGGCCGAGGAGCCAGCGCCACCTGAGGAGCACTGGGATTTCGCTGAGATCCAGCACGCCCACATCCAGGCGTTCCGGGCCGCGCACCCTGACGGCGCGGCCGCCCGGGTGTCCCAGGGGCTGGTGGTGATCCCCACCGACAGCGCCACCTCGGCCCAGCGGCAGAAGTACGCCGCCTACGTGGCCGCGCGCACCCCCCGCACCGCCTCGCCGCAGGGCCCGGCCCGGATGCTGTTCGCCCGCGACCTGATCGGCACGTCGGACGAGATCGCCGAGCAGCTCTACGCCCACGCTGGCTTCCGCGAGGTCAGCGAGGTGGCGTTCGCCCTGCCGTTCACCTTCACCCGCGAGGACTACGTGCAGATCCTCACCGACATGGCCCAGAAGCTAGGCCCCGCCCTCGGCTGGCACCCGGCCCTGTGAGTGAAGCGAATGGTTCCCGCCGGAGTCGGCTCCGCCAGGTAACCGTGGACACCCGGCCGCTGAGCGTGCCGGCGTTCCGGCGGACGTTCGCGGGGCAGGGGTCCTCGTACATCGGCACGATGGTGACCGAGGTCGCGGTCCCGGTGCAGATCTACGCGGACAGCCATTCGTCCCTGTACGTGGGCCTGGCCGGGCTGGCCGGCCTGGTGCCGATCACGGTGTTCGGCCTGTACGGGGGAGCCGTCGCTGACGCGGTGGACCGACGCCGGCTCTATCTGTGGTCGTCGCTGGTGACCTGGACGGTCACGCTGGTCCTGCTGGTCCAGGCGCTGCTGGGGTTGCGGTCCGTCGGGTTGCTGCTGGCCCTGGTCGTGGTGCAGTCGGCTGGCTTCGCCGTGTCCTCCTCGACCCGGGGCGCGATCATTCCCTCCATCGTTCCGGTGGCGATGATCCCGGCGGCCAACACGCTCAGCTACACGGCGGGCAACATCGGCCAGATCCTCGGCCCGCTGGTGGCCGGGGTGCTGGTCGGGCTGCCGCACGGATTCTCCTACGCCTACGCCGCCGATGCGCTGCTGTTCACCACCGCGCTGTACTCGACGTTCCGGCTGCCTTCGCTCCGCCCGGTGAGAGCCACCGGCCGGGCCGGGTTGCGGGCGGTCGGCGAGGGCATCGCCTTCATCGGCCGCCATCCCATCTTGATCATGTCGTTCGGCCTGGATATCGCGGCCATGACCCTGGCCATGCCGCGGGCTCTGTTCCCGGAGGCGGCCGCGGTCCGGTTCCACGGCGGCGTCGGGCTGCTTTACTCCTCGATCGCGATCGGCTCGATCGTGGCTGGCTTGTTCAGCGGCTGGATCAGCCGGATCCGCCGCCAGGGCGTGGCCCTCACCGTCGCGGTGGCCTGCTGGGCCGCGGCCGTGTTTGCCGCCGGGCTGGCCCGCAGCCTGTGGCTGGCCGTGCTCCTGCTGGCCGTGGCCGGGGCGGCCGACCTGGTCAGCGTGGTCTACCGGCAGACCATCCTGCAGACCTACGCCCCCGATGAGATGCGCGGGCGGATGCAGGGCGTCTTCACCGTCGTGGTCAGCGGCGGCCCCCGCCTGGGCGACCTGCGGGCCGGCACCATGGCCGCCACCACCGGCCTGACCATCGCCTGGTCCGGGTCGGCCGCGGTCTGCTTCGCCGTCGTCATGATCGCCGGCTTGAGCGTCCGCTCGTTCTGGCGCTACGAACCCGCCCAGCCGGCTGACCCGGACACGGCCGACCCGGACACCGGCGACCCGGGTGAGACCGACCCTCAGCCTGAGGATTCGCGCCGGGCGTCGTAGCCGCTGCGGGCGGCGGCGATCTCCTGGCGGTGGGCCCGGGTCCAGGAGACCAGGCCCTCGATGGCCACCAGCAGACCCCGGCCGAGGTCGGTCAGGGTGTAGTCGACCCGGGGCGGCACGACCGGGTGCACGGTCCGGGTGACCAGGCCGTCGCGTTCCAGGTGGCGCAGGGTCAGGGTCAGCATGCGCTGGCTGATCTCGTCGATCTCCCGGTGCAGCTCGGTGAAGCGGTGGGAGCCTGTCCCCAGCAACTCGATGATCAGCAGTGACCACTTGTCGGCCAGCCGGTCCAGCAGGTCCCTGATCTCGCAAGTAACTAATGGGCTTAGGAGGCCTCGGTGGAGCTAGGCGTGATACTGCCGACGATGTCGCGGCGGGACGGCCGGCCCGGTGACATCCCGGCGGCGGCCCGGCAGGCCGAGGAGCGGGGATTCGAATCGGTCTGGTCGGTGGACCAGCTCGTGGCCGGGACCGGGGTGCCGCTGCTGGAC
>CAXUJF010000083.1:0-1780 GCA_964250865.1 uncultured Streptosporangiaceae bacterium | reverse complement strand
GGGCGGGGGGGGCGACCTGCGCGGGGCGGGGCGGGGGGGGCGGGTGGGGGACAGCCGGCCCGGGCGGGCCGCGGCCGCGGCCGCGGCCGTGACCCAGCGGGTCAAGCTCGGTGTCGGGGTGCTCATCGTCCCGCTGCGCCCGGTGGCCTGGACCGCCAAGCAGGTCGCCACCCTGCAGTACCTGTCGGGGGACTGGGTACTGCTCGGGATCGGTGCGGGCGGCGACCGGCATGCCGGGTCGTGGGACGCGGTCGGGGTGCCACGGCGCGAACGCGGCCGCCGCACCGACGAGGCGCTACGCCGGCTGCCGGACCTCATCGCGGGCAAGCCGGCCCAGCTCACCGCGGACGGCGGGGAGATCACGCTCAGCCCGGGGGTGACCGTGCCACCCATCATCATCGGCGGCAACTCCGACGCGGCCGCCCGGCGGGCCGGCCAGTTCGGTGACGAGTGGTTCGTCCTGGCCGGCCCGGACGACATCCCGCGCTACCAGGCCATGGCCGCCGAGCAGGCCGCCCGGTTCAGCCGCCCCGCCCCTACCATCACTACCAGCGTCATGGTGGCCCTGGACGGCGACCCCAGCGTGCCCGGCCGCGACGCGATCATCAGCCTGCTGACCGACCCCGACGGCATGTTCGGCGTCCCCGCCGCCCAGGCCCTGGGCGCCTACCTGCCCGGCCCGTCCGCCGCCCTGGCCGACCACCTCGGCCGCCTGGCCGAAGCCGGCGTCCACCGTACCGTCATCCAGTTCGTCGCGGGCGACTGGTCCCGCCAGACCGACCTAGCCGCCGAAGCCTGGTCTCAGCAGGATTCCTTCGGATGAGGGAAGCGGTCTGAGGGATTATCACTGAGACCGCTCCCAGCATCGCCGGGCCCTCGCGCGATACGGAACGGCCCCCCGCCCCCGCCGCGGGCCCCCGGCGGCACCCCCCCCCCGGGGGCCCCGCCGAGAAGCCCCGCATCGGCGGAACCGGGCCGTCAACCCCCTGAGGGGCGCAGAGCCTAGAGGCCGAGTTCGGCCTCGAAGCTGCCTTCCTCGAGCCGCTCCTTGACCGTGACCAGGAAGCGGGCCGCGTCGGCCCCGTCGACGAGGCGGTGGTCGTAGGTGAGGGCGAGGTAGACGACGGAGCGGACGGCGATCACTTCGCCGAGGGCGGGGTCGTCCACCACGACCGGGCGCTTGACCACGGTGCCGGTGCCGAGGATGCCGACCTCGGGCTGGTTGATGATCGGGGTGTCGAACAGGGCGCCGCGGCTGCCCGTGTTGGTCAGCGTGAACGTGCTGCCCGACAGCTCATCCGGCCCGACCTGCCCCGAGCGGGTCCGGTTGGCCAGGTCCGCGATCTTGCGGGCCAGCCCGCCCAGGTTGAGGTCGCCGGCGTTGTGGACAACCGGCACCATCAGGCCGCGCTCGGCGTCGACCGCGATGCCCAGGTGCTCGGCGTCGTGGTAGGTGACCTGGTTGTTGGCCGTGTCGATGACCGCGTTGAGCTTGGGGTGGACCTTCAGCGCCTCGATCGCGGCCAGCGCGAAGAACGGCAGGAAGCTGAGCTTGACGCCCTCGCGGGCCTCGAAGTCCGCCTTGGCCCGGTCCCGCAGCCGCGCGATCGCGGTCACGTCGGCCTCCACCACCGTGGTGAGCTGGGCCGAGGTCTGCAGCGACTCCACCATCCGCTTGGCGATGACCGCGCGCGGGCGGGACAGCCGCTGGGTGGTGCCGCGCAGCGAGGATGGCACGATCGGCGCGCGGGTCGGCGCGGCGGCCGGCGCACTTCCAGCC
>CAXUJF010000082.1:12087-15705 GCA_964250865.1 uncultured Streptosporangiaceae bacterium | reverse complement strand
CGCGGGCGGTTGAAGAAGTCGTGCGGCAGCTCGCTCGCTTCGCTCACTCCATCGACGATACCAGCGCCGCCTGCAGCTCGACCGTGGCCACCGCGCCAGGACGCACGACGCTCCAGCTCCCGTTCGACTCGAAGCGCCGCAGATCCAGGACCGTGGACGCCGTTCCCGGCAGCGGGCCGCCGTCGAGCGGAACCGCTACCTGGCCGTCGGCATCATGGTTCCGGTCGTGCTCATCTCGTTCGTGGCGCTCGGGGTGCAGGCGAACCGCACCAAGGCCGCGGGCGCCGGCGGGGGCCGGGCGGGCGGGCACGGCCGGGGTCCGTCCGGCGCCGCTGGATCCGGCCCAGCTGTCCCGGTTCTGTACCTGTCGGCCGGGGTGGTGCGCACGATGGAGCGGCCCTACGGGACTCATCCGTTCCGGGCCGCCGGGTCGGCCGGGGGCCGGTTCCCGCTCGAGGTGTACGTGGCGGTCCCGCAGGGCGGGCCGTTGCCGGAGGGCGGGCCGCTGCCTGCCGGGGTCCACTGGTACGACTTCGGGGACCACGCGCTGGTGCAGATCGGGCCCCCGCCACGGTCCGGCGGCCCGACGGTCGGACTGAGCCGCCCTGGTCAAATCGGCGCTGGCGACGCGTGCCGCGGCTGGTAGATCGCAGCCCGGCCCTGAGAGCATGACTGTCATGGCTGAGTCTGGTGTGGTCCGTGCCGGTGTCCTCGACGTGGCCTTCGAGCGCCACGGCAACGCGAACGGGTGGCCGGTGGTGCTCCTGCACGGGTTCCCCTACGACATCCGCGCCTACGACCGGGTCGCGGCGGCACTGGCCGGCGCGGGCGCCGACGTCGTCCTGCCTTACCTGCGCGGTTACGGCGCCACGCGCTTCATCAGCGACGACACGATGCGCTCGGGTCAGCAGGCCGCCCTGGCCCACGATCTGCTCGAGCTGATCGACGCCCTCGACCTGGCCGCGCCCATCGTGGCCGGCTACGACTGGGGCGGACGCGCCGCCTGCCTGGTCGCCATGCTGTGGCCCGAACGGGTTTCCGGGCTGGTCAGCGTGTCCGGCTACAACGTGCAGAACATTCCGGCGTCGGGCCAGCCCGCTCCGCCCGAGGACGAGCGGCGGCTCTGGTACCAGTACTACCTGCACAACGAGCGGGGCCGGGCCGGCCTGGCCGCCTACCGGGAGGCCTACACCCGGCTGCTGTGGCAGGAATGGTCGCCGAACTGGCATTTCAGCCCGGCCGAGTTCGCCGCGACCGCGCCGTCCTTCAGCAACCCCGACTTCGTCGATGTCGTGGTCCACTCCTACCGGCACCGTTACGGCCTGGTCGCCGGCGATCAGGCCTATGACCAGACCGAGCGCGCGATCGAGGCCCAGCCGGTCATCACGGTGCCCACCGTGATCGTCGACCCGACCGAGGAGACCCTCGCCTCGCCCGACTCCAGAGCCGAGCACGAAACCCACTTCACCAACCTGGTCGAGCTTCGCACCGTCGCCGCCGGGCACAACCCGCCCCAGGAACAGCCCGCGGACTTCGCCGCCGCCATCCAGCGCCTGCGCACTCCAGCCTGACCTCAGCCCCCGATGCACACTGGTGTCGTGCTGAACGAGTAGCCAGCGGCTCGCCGGGTAACCGAGGCTGGACGTCCAGCGTGAGGTGGTGAGGTCCCGATGGGACATATGCCCGATCCCGGGTCCTACGGCTACCCGCCGTATGGGCCGCCGCGTCGGCGACGTGGGCGGCACGCCATCTCCCATCTGACGGTGGCGATACTGGCCGCCCTGGCCGCCGTCCTCATCACGCTGCAGGTCAGCCACTCCGGCCCCGGCATCGGGAACCTGCCGGGGGCGGGGGCCGTGCCCGCGCCGGCCTCCTCGGCGGCCGCTCCGGCCGGGAGCAGCACCGGGACCGCGGCCGTCCGGCAGGCGGTGAACAAGGTCGGGCCGGGCGTGGTGCTCATCAACAGCACGCTCCAGTACAGCTCGGAAACGGCGGCGGGCACCGGCATGGTGATCAACGCAGACGGCCTCGTGCTCACGAACAACCATGTCATCGCGGGCTCGACCAAGATCACAGCCAAAGTGACGGCGACCGGCAAGACTTATCCGGCCACCGTGGTCGGCTACGACAAGACCGGGGACGTCGCTCTGCTCCGGTTGCAGGGCGCCTCGGGCCTGAAGACGGTCCCGCTGGGCAACTCCACCACGGCCCGGACCGGGGACGCGGTGGTGGCCCTGGGTAACGCCCAAGGCCAGGGCAGCGTAGTCACGGCGGCCGGGCAGATCACCGGCCTGAACCAGACCATCACCGCCTCGGACGAGGGCGGCACGACCAGCACCGAGACCCTGCACGGCATGATCGAGACCAGCGCGGACATCGTGCCGGGCGACTCCGGCGGCCCACTGACCAGCGCGGCCAGCCAGGTCATCGGCATGGACACCGCTGCGAACAGTGTCAGCAGCGGTGCGCAGCAACAGTCGGCGCAGGGGTACGCGATCCCGATCAACACGGCGCTGTCGGTGGCCCGGCAGATCGCCGCGGGGACGGGCAGTTCCACGGTCATGATCGGCTACCCGCCGTTCGTCGGCATCCTCATCGGTTCCAGCACCAGCAGCAGCCCGCAGGCTCAGGCTCAGCAGCAGGAGCAGCAGAACGGCTTCGGTGACGGAACCGGCGGCTTCGGCGGGTACAACGGCTACGGCGGATCGAACTCCACGCCGCACTGCTACACCAGCAACACCGGCCTGACCGTGCCCAGCACCATCGCCCCGGCCAGCTCGGGCACCCTGATTGACGGCGTGATCTGCGGCAGCCCGGCCGCGACCGCGGGGATCACCGGGGGATCGGTGATCACCTCGGTCAACGGGAAGCAGGCCGGTTCGCCGTCCAATCTGACCGGGATCCTGGCCCGGTTCCGGCCCGGCGACACGGTCTCGGTGACCTGGACCAGCCCTTCCGGCCACCAGTCGACCACCCGGGTCCGCCTGGCTCAGGGCCCGCCCCAGTAGCCACGGGCCGCCCTGTCGCACGCGCAACACCCAGCTACGCAGTAAGGTCGACCGCTGCGAACAGCTCGTCCAGTAGCGCGGGCAGGTCCGCCGCCGACGCCACCCCGCCGAAGACGTAGAAATCAGGCCGGATCACCACGGCCTCGTACCCTACTGCGTCGAGCCACTGCTGATAACGGCCGTCCACGTCGATCACGTCCTGGGTCCCGTGGGCGGCCGCGGCCAGCTCCGCGTCCGGGGGCAGCACCCGGACGACGTGGGCCCCCAGTTCGGCCAGCGACGCTCGGGCTGATTCATCAATATTTTTAACAGACTCCCCCCGGCCCAGGAGTACGAACCCGGTGCCCGTCACCTGGTCGAACAGCCCCGTCGTCCCGGCCGCGGAGCGCACCAGGCCCTGCGGGCTGAGCTGCCCCGCGACGCCGGCCGGCACCCCATCGGCGGTCACCGAGAGCACGCCCGGGCCCAGCACCGGCGGCGGGATGGGCGGCAGCGCGACCTCGGGCCGGCCTTCGGCCGTGAGCCAAACCACGTACCCCGCCGCGCCCCCCGCCCGGGGCGCCCTACGTCAATGCGCGGTGCCTGGATCGGCCGTGAGACCGCCCGGGCT
>CAXUJF010000082.1:4813-12077 GCA_964250865.1 uncultured Streptosporangiaceae bacterium | reverse complement strand
ATGGGCGGCAGCGCGACCTCGGGCCGGCCTTCGGCCTTGAGCATCACCTCGTCCCGCGCCGCGACCGCGGCCGGGTCGGTCAGGCAGATCACGTTGCCCAGCTCGACCGACATGCCGATCGCGTTCTGGATGTGGGCCGACCGCTCCGAGGTGTAGGTGTCCAGCAGGGCGTCGCCGGCCCGGCCGGACAGGACCAGGTCCAGCTTCCAGGCCAGGTTGGCGCAGTCGCGGATGCCCGAGCACATGCCCTGGCCCGCGAACGGCGGCATCAGGTGCGCCGCGTCACCCGCGATCACCACCCGGCCCCGGCGCCAATCATCGGCCCAGCGGGCCTGGAACGTGTACACGGTGTGCCGCTCCAGCTCGGCGTTGTCCGGCGTCAGCTGCCAGCGCGCCAGCAGCCGCCAGGCCGTCTCCTCGTTGTTGAGCCCGCTGATCGTCTCGTGCGGCAGCCGCATGAACTCCCAGCGCCGCCGGCCCGGGCCGCCGGATACCACCGTGGTCGGCCGGACCGGGTCGCAGATCTGCAGGTTGAACGGCTTCCACTCGCGCTCCTGGTCGTGCGGGACGACGTCCAGGATCAGCCAGTCGTAGAAGAACCCCAGGTCGGTCAGGCCGGTGCCCAGCCGCTCGCGGACGAAGCTGTTGGCTCCGTCGCAGCCGACCACGTACCGGGCCGCGATGACCTCGGACCCGCCGTCCAGGCCGGTCGCGGTCACTTCCACGTGGTCGGCGTGCTCGGTCAGCCCGGCTGCCTGCCAGCCGCGCCGTACCTGCACGGCCGGGAACGACTCGGCCCGGTCGGCCAGCACGGCCTCCAGCCGGGGCTGGGCGAACATGTTCGACGCCGGCCAGCCGCTCAGACCGGCCGCGCCCCAGTCGAAGTGCAGCAGCGTCCGGCCGTCGGCGTTCTGCCAGTCGTACTCGCCCGACGGCATGCTGATCGCGGCCACCTGGTCGCCGATGCCGGCCGCGGCGAAGATCCGGGCGATCTCGTCGTCGTAGTGCACGGCCCGCGGCCGCGGGTACGGCTCGGCCTTCCGCTCCAGCACCGTCACCCGGTAGCCGCGCTGGGCCAGCAGGATGGTCAGCGTCTGCCCGACCGGCCCGTACCCGACCACCAGCACGTCACAGTCAACGGGCCGGCCGGCCGGTGTCGCCTCCGGCATCAGCCGCCCCCGTGGGTGCCGGTCATCAGCGCGGCCAGGTCCTCCGGGGCCAGGAACGACGCGGGCGGCGGCGGCCCCCAGTTGTACAGGCCACGCATGCCTTCCCAGGTCCGCGGGGTCCACAGCGCGTCGTCCACGATGCAGTCCAGGTCGGAGTAGTACTCGGAGAAGTTGCCCGCCGGGTCGCGCAGGTACCAGAAGAAGTTCGAGCCCACGTGGTGCCGGCCCAGGCCCCACACGTGCCGCTCCGGGTCCTTCTCCAGCATCGCGGTCGCGCCCCGGCCCACCTCATCGATGTCGTTGACCTGCCACGACGTATGGTGCAGGAACGCCACCGGGGCCTGCTGGACGAGCACGTTGTGGTGGTCGGTCGAGCAGCGCATGAACGCGGCCAGACCCGGCACGGTGTCACTGATCTTGAACCCGAGCCCCTCGGTGAACAGCCGCTGCGAGCCCTCCTGATCGGTGGAACCGAGCACCACGTGGCCGAGCTTGCGCGGCTGCACCGGAGTCTCACGGAGCACGCCCGGGGCGCGGGTGTTGGGCCGTGCGAGGTGCCCGGGGGTGTTGTACGGCGGCGACGGCGTGTCTTCCTGGCTGATCCGGCCGGCCACCTCGACCACCACGCTGACCTCGGTGCCCGGGTCGTAGGTGCGCACGCCGGTCGCGGTCTTCTCGACCGCGAGGTCCAGGCCCGCCAGCGAGGCGGCGACCCGTTCGATGTCGTCCGGATCGTCCGCGCCGACCCGCAGCTCGACCAGCCGCCGGCGCGGCGTCGGGACCAGCGTCAGCTGCTCACCGCCGTCCCCGGTGCTGAAGTGCCGCCCCTGTGCCGCGGCCCCCTCGGCGCCAGCCCCTTCGGCGGTGCCTTCGGTGAGGCCGAACTCCGTGTAGTAACCCGCGGTCTCCTCGACGTTGGGCACGCCGATCGTGATCCGGGTCAGCCGGTGCAGCGCCATGACTCAGCCCTCGCTGGGGGTGACGGGGTAGCCGAAGCCGGGCACGAAGTGGTTCTGCAGCTCCCCGAGTCCCTCGATGGAGCTGGTCAGCACGCCGCCGGGCGGCAGGAAGCGCTTGGGCTCGCGCGCGTTGCCGACCCCGGACGGGGTGCCGGTGAAGATGATGTCGCCCGGCAGCAGCGGGCAGATGTAAGACAGCTTGGACACCAGCTCGCGCACGTCGAACATCAGGTCGCTGGTCCGGCCGTCCTGCAGCACCTCGTCCCCGAGCCGGCAACCGATGGCCAGGTCGTCCGGGTGGTCCAGCTCGTCCACGGTGGTCAGCGCGGGCCCGAGCGGGGCGAACCCGGGGTAGGACTTGCCCAGCGAGAACTGCGGGACCGGCCCGGCCAGCTGCACAACCCGCTCGGACAGGTCCTGGCCGATCATGAACCCGGCCACGTGGTCGTAGGCGGCCTCTTCGCTGACCCGGTGGGCCAGCCGGCCGATCGCCACCACCAGCTCGACCTCCCAGTCGACCGAGGTGCTGGGCAGCTCGACGGTGGCGTTCGGCCCGGTGATGCTGCTCTGGAACTTGGTGAACACGGTGGGGGAGTCCGGCTTGCCCATCTTGGACTCGTTGACGTGCTCGGCGTAGTTCAGCCCGATCGCGAACACCTGGCGGGGGAGCGGCGTCGGCGGCCCCAGCTCGGCCGGGTCGATGGCCAGGTCGGCCCGGCCCTCCTGGCCGGCCGCCCAGTCCCGGAACTCATCCCACTGGGCGAAGATCGCTTGCGGGTCGGCCGAGAACCGCCCGTCGCTGGCCTTTTCCACATCCAGGCCGGCGCCGGATGCATCCAGTAGGACCAGCCGCTGGCCAAGGTTGACGATCCGCACGTGGACTCCTTTTCACTGGGCCCCTTTAATGGGGTCGCAGGGCGAATCTATCCTCAGCTGGCTGAAAGTCGATTGTCAATAGATAATCGATTTAGTGCCGAGTGATATTATCCTGTCCATGGCCAAGCGAACGGGCGGCGAGAGTCTCGCGGTCGACGTCTACGACCAGCTGCGGACCGACATCTTCGACCGCCGGTTCGCGCCCGGCCAGCGGCTGAAGCCCGCCGAGCTGGGGGAGCGGTTCGGGGTCAGCATCAGCGTAATGCGCGAAGCCCTCGGCCTGCTGGCCGCCCAGAACCTGGTCCGCATCGAGCGGAACCGCGGCTTCCACGTGATCACGTTGTCCCCCGACGAACTGGCCGACCTGACCCTGGCCCGCAAGATCAACGAGGGCGCGGCGCTGCGGATGTCGGTCGAGCGCGGCGGGGTCAGCTGGGAGTCGGAGGTGCTGGCGGCCCACCACCGGATGGCCAGCGAACCGATCTACCGGCCCGACGATCCGCACTCGCGCAACCCGGCCTGGGCCGCGGCGCACATCGCGTTCCACGACAAGCTGATCGACGCCTGCGGCAGCCCGGTGCTGCTGGACATCTGCCGCCGCCTGTCGGACGCGGCCGAGCTCTACCGGGCCTGGTCCGGGGCCTGGGCCGAGGGCCGCCGGCCGGTCAAGCGGGACATCGCCACCGAGCACCGGCGGCTGATGGAGGCCGCGCTGGCTCACGACGCCGGCCTGGCCGTCCAGCTGTTCGAGGCGCACGTCGACCGCACCGCCACCATCCTCATGGACCACGCCGACCCCGCCCCAGCCCGCTCATCGGAAAAGGCGCACTGACCGTACCCTTCCTCCAGCCCGCCGCGATCGACCTGCATGCCCACTTCCTGCCCGCCGGTACCGGGCCAGCGCGCTGCGCTAACCCTCCCGCCGGGCCTGGGCCAGCGCGATGAACGCGTCCAGCGAGCCGGGGTCGTCGACCGCGCTCAGGCTGAGCACGGCGGCGGGCTCGGCCCCCAGCATGATCCGCTTGATCGGGACCTCGAGCTTCTTACCGGTCCGGGTGTGCGGGACGGCGGGCACGGCGAAGATCTCGTCCGGCACGTGCCGGGGTGAGGCGTCCCGGCGCAACGCGCCGTTGATCGCCTCGCGCAGGTCGTCGTCCAGCTCCCGGCCGTCGTCCAGCACCACGAACAGCGGCATCCAGTACCCGCCGTCGGGCCGGTCGACCCCGATGACCAGCGCCTCGCGAACCCCCGGCAGCCGCTCGACCACCTGGTAGATGTCGGCGCTGCCCAGCCGGACCCCGCGCCGGTTCAGCGTCGCGTCCGACCGGCCATGGATGACCACGCTGCCCCGGTCGGTGATCGTGATCCAGTCGCCGTGCCGCCAGACCCCGGGGTAGACGTCGAAGTAGGCTGCCCGGTACTTGGCCCCGTCCGGGTCGTTCCACAGGTAAATCGGCATGGTCGGCATCGGCTTGGTCACCACCAGCTCGCCGACCTGACCGCGCACCGGCTTCCCGTCGGCGTCGAATGCCTCGGCGGCCACGCCCAGGGCCCGGCAGGAGATCTCGCCCGGCCAGACCGGCACCACCGGCGAGCTGGTCACCAGCGCGGCCACGATGTCGGTGCCGCCGGAGGTGGACATCAGCGGGACGTACGGCCCGAACTGGTCCCGGACCCAGTCGAACGAGTGCGCGGGCACGGGCGAGCCGGTCGCGCCGATCCGCTTCAGCGCCGGGTTCGGATCCGGAATCACCCCGCGGCGCTCGCAGGCCTGCAGGTAACCGGGGCTGGTGCCCACCACCGTCACCTGGTGCCGGGCGGCCAGCTGCCACAGCTGGCCGGTGTCCGGGTGCGCCGGGCTGCCGTCGTAAGCCACCACGCTGGTGCCGGACAGCAGCGCGGAGATGTTGAAGTTCCACATCATCCAGTTGGTGGTGGTGTACCAGAACAGCCGGTCTTCGCGGGTCAGGTTCATACCCAGCCCGAGGGTCTTCAGGTACTCCAGCACCACGCCGCCGTGCCCGTGCACGATGCCCTTGGGCACACCGGTGGTGCCGGACGAGTACAGCACCCAGAGCGGATGGTCGAACGGCACCGGGAGCGGCGCCAGCCGGGCCGCCCCGTCCACTCCGTCCGCCATGTCCGCCCGGTCCAGGAGCGCCGGATCGGCGGCGTCGGCCCACTCGGTCACCGCTACCGCGTTCGGCGCCGGGGGCAGCCCCAGGTGCCGCAGGTGCAGCACGTCGGTCAGCGTCGGCAGCAGGGCGCTGAGCCGGACCGCCTCGTCCCGCCGGTCATGCGCGCGGCCGGCGAAGTGGTAGCCGTCCGCGGCGACCAGCACCTTCGGCTCGAGCTGGGCCAGCCGGTTGGCCGCCGCCTCGGCCGCGTAGTCCGGGCCGCAGCAGGACCAGACCGCGCCCAGGCTCGCGGTGGCCAGGAACGCCACGAGGGCGGCGGCGCCGTTGGGCAGGTACCCGACCACGCGATCACCGGTACCCACCCCCAGCCGCCGGAGCGTGGCCGCGGCCGCGCTGACCTGGCGTTCCAGCTCCGCCCAGGTCACCTCGGTGCTGCCGCCGGCTTCGGTCAGCTCGACCACCGCGGTGGCGTCCGGGTCCCGGTCGCGGAATACGTGGGTGACGTAGTTCAGGCGGACACCGGGGAACCAGGTCGCCCCGGGCATCTCGGTCGTGGCCAGCACCGTCGTCGGCCCGGGCTCGGACTGGACGCCGAAGTACCGCCACACCGCCAGCCAGAAATCGTCCAGGTGCTCGACCGACCAGTGCCACAGGGCGTCGTAATCCGGCAATTCCAGGCCGTGCTCGGCCGCCACCCAGCGGGTGAACGCGGTCACGATCGCCTGGTCGGCCTGTGCCGGGTCCGGCCGCCAGATCGGCTCGGGTTCGATCTCGCTGGCCATCCCGCCCGCTCTCCCTCAGCTCGCGGCCGGGCCCGCGTGGGGCTCGGCCAGGTCGCGTGCGGCCCCGCTCTCCAGGTAGGACTGCAGCAGCGTCGCCGTCTTGTTGATGTGGTCGGTCAGCAGGACGACCGCGCGGTCCGCGTCGCGGTCGAGCGCGGCCTCCATCAGCGCGCGGTGCTCGGCGGGCACGTCCCGTGCCTCATGAGCCTCGGCCAACAGGCCTGACCAGCGCCGGTACAGCTCCGCGGTTTCGCGCAGGCTGGCGGCCAGGTCCCGGAGCCTGGGGCTGGGACAGGCGCTGAGCAGCGCGCTGTGGTACTCCGCGTGGGCCCGGGCCCAGTCTTCGGTCGTGGTCTGGCCCGGCTTGGCCGGGAGGTACGGGGTGCGGGACAGCCGGTGATGGCTGGCCACCACCCGGGCCTCGTACTCGACGTCGGCGTGCTCGACGGCCCCGCGCAGCCCCGCCCCCTCGATCAGGATGCGCAGCCGGGAAACGTCGCGGACGTCCTCGATGTCCAGCTCGACCACCGAGAACCCCAGCTGAGGCGCGGCCACCACCAGGTCCTGCTCGGTCAGCCGGGTGAGGGCCTCGCGCACCACGGACAGGCTGACGTTGTACTCGGTGGCGATCGTGCGCGGGCTGAGCTTCGCCCCCGGCGCGTACCGGCCCGCCAGGATGTCCGCCCGGATGCCGGCGTACACCGCCCGGCTCAGGCTGCGGTGCGTCGCGCGATCGGGCATCAACTCTCCTTGGCACTCACCAAAACCGTATCGCAGCGGACATCCGGGGCCACGGCCGTGCCGCCGGACAGGAGGCGATCTCGTCTCCCATCAACGAGTATCCATACTTGAATCGATTTTTACCAGAAGAATCCTTGACATCTTCCTCGGGCGAAACTCACACTCAACTCAGCAATAAGCGCTTCCGAATCGATCGCTGACCCCGCAGGCGATCTTCCTCTTTCGCAACTGCATGCCGCTCCTCAGCGGACTTTCCGGAGGGCCAGGACAATGTCGTACAAGCCCCGTCATCGCAGCAACGCCCTACGCGCACTGGCTGCCGCCAGCCTGGGCGCCGTCACCTTGGCCGCCCCCCCCCGCCGCCGCCGCGGGGGCGGGGGGGACGCCGCCAACCCCCCCGCCTGCTGAGGATCCTCACCCACACACCCAAGCCCGGCGCGTCGCGCCGGGCTTGGGCTGCGCGTCGCGTCGGCGCAAAGCTAGGGATCTGCGGGTTGACATTTGTCTGCTCGTGTGGCGGCCTAGGCGTGCTGGCGAGTGGGGGGGGGGGGGGGGCCCCCCCGGCCCCCCCCCCCCCCCACACCCCCCCCCACGAAAAC
>CAXUJF010000082.1:0-4803 GCA_964250865.1 uncultured Streptosporangiaceae bacterium | reverse complement strand
CGCCAGTCTGGGCGCCGTCACCTTGGCCGCCGCCGCCTGCGGCAGCGGCGGTGGCGGTGGCTCGTCCTCATCCAGCAGCTCGGGGGGCTCGAGCTCGGGTTCCGGCTCCAGCAGCGAGCTGACCGCGGCCAACGCCGACGTGTCGCAGTACAGCAAGGTGGTGAGCAGCTATCCGGCCCAGCAGACGATCAGCGGGGTCAGCAAGCTGAAGGGCAAGACCGTCTGGTACATCCCGATCGGGGCGTCGGTGCCGATCCTGGCCGCCTTCGGCTCGGGTACGCAGCAGGCGCTGGCCAAGGTGGGCATCACCACCCACATCTGTGACGGCAAGTTCCTGCCCACCAACATCGCCGCCTGCATTTCCCAGGCCGAGACCGACGGCGCCGACGCGGTGGTCACCGGCTACGTCGACTACGCCTCGATGCCGACCTCGTTCAACAGCCTGGTCGCCCACCACATCCCGGTGCTGATCGCCGGTGAGGCCCCGGACGGCGGCAAGACCTCCAACTCCCAGCTCGCGTTCTTCAACGCCATCGGCACCCTCGACCTGATGCAGAAGCTGGACATGGACGCGGTCATCGCCGACAGCAAGGGCAAGGCCAACATCATCTACCTGGGCGTCACCGACTCGCCGCAGACGCTCGACGGGGCCAACTACGGCAAGCAGTACCTGACCTCACACTGCTCCGGCTGCAAGCTGACCGAGATCAACTACAACACGGCCAGCATCAACAAGGTGCCGTCCCAGGTCAGCTCGGCCCTCATCTCGCACCCGGACACCACCTATGTGGTCGACGAGCTGGATGCGGCCGGCCAGTACAGCGTGCAGGGCATCCAGAGTGCGGGCTACTCCAACAAGGTCAAGCTGGCCGCGACCAACGGCGCGCTGGACTCGGTCCAGCGCATCAAGTCCGGCACCCTGCAGTTCGTCGACATCGGTACCAGCCCGATCTATGAGGGCTGGCAGTTCGCGGGCGGCATCCTGGCCATGATGCAGGGGCAGACCCCGACCTTCACCCCGGGCGTGGTCCGGGTGTTCAACGCCGACACGGTGAAGGGCCTGACCCTGGCCCCGGGCGCCTACACCACCAACGCCTGGTACGGCAGCGACGCCTACGAGCAGACCTTCCTGACCGCGTGGGGGGTCAAGTAAGTGGCGGGTCCCGCTGCTACTGACCGGCAGGCGGGCCCGGCCCGCCTGTCGGTCCGCGCGCTGACCAAGACCTTCGGGTCGGCCCGGGTCCTGACCGACGTCGAGCTGACCGTCCGGCCCGGCGAGGTCCACGGCCTGGCCGGGCAGAACGGCTCGGGCAAGTCCACCCTCATTAAGATCGTCACCGGCCTGTACACGCCCGACCCCGGTGCGGAGTTCGAGGTGGACGGCGAGCCGGTGCGGCTGCCGGTCCGGTGGCCCGAGGTACACGCGGCCGGCATCTCGGTCGTGCACCAGGACCTGGGCCTGCTCGACCAGCTCACAGTGGCGGAGAACATCTGCATCGGCGGATTTCCCACCACCCGGCTCGGCCGCATCAGCCGGGTCCGCCGGGACGAACTGGCCGCGCGCACGCTGGACCGGCTCGGGGTGCCGCTGACCTCGGGCCGGCTGGTCGGCACGCTGACCGCCGCGCAACGGGCCGAGGTGGCCATCGCCCGGGCCATGCGCGACCACACCCCGGGCTCGGGGCTGATCATCTTGGACGAGTCGACCCGGGCGCTGTCCGGCGCCGACCTGAAACATATCCATCAGCTACTGCGCCGGATCGCGGCCGACGGGAGCTCCGCGCTGATGGTCAGCCACAGCCTGCCCGAGCTGATCGCGGTGACCGACCGGGTCACCGTGCTGCGCGACGGCCGGGTGGTCGGCGCGGGCCTGCCCACCCCGGGCCTGTCCGAGCAGGAGCTGGCCCGGCGCATGCTCGGCAGCGCGGTCGAGGCGGTGGCCCCGCGCGAAAACCGGCCTGTCGCCCCGGCTACCCCCGGCGCAGCCACCGGTTCAACCACATCAGCCGCTTCAGCCGCACCGATCACTTCAGTCACATCAACCGCGCGAACCTCGCCGGACGCGGCGGTCACCGTGACCGGGCTGACCGGGCCGAAGCTGGCCGAGGTCAGCTTCACCGTGGCGCCGGGAGAGATCCTGGGCATCACCGGGCTGCCCGGCAGCGGCTACGAGCAGCTCCCGTACCTGGTGACTGGGGCCCAGCCCGCCACCGGCGGTCAGCTGGTCACCCGGACCGGGAAGGTCGCGCTGGTCCGTGGCAGCGTGGCCGCGTGCTTGCGGGCCGGCGTGGTGCTGGTGCCCGAGCGCCGCGACCGCGACGGCCTGGCCTTCGAGCTGAACGTGCGGGACAACATCAGCCTGCCCAAGCTGACCCGCAACGGCCGCCCCTGGTTCGTGGCCCGCCGCTGGCAGCAGGACGACGCCGACGCCGCGGTCAAGACCCTCGGCATCCGGCCCAGCACCCCATCCATCCTGGTCAAGGCGCTCAGCGGGGGGAACCAGCAGAAGGTCCTGCTGGCCAAGTGGCTGACCGTGGGCCCCGACCTGCTGGTCCTGCACGAGCCCACCCAGGGCGTGGACATCGGCGCGCGCACCGACATCCTGCACGCGCTGCAGCGCGCGGCCAACACCGGCGTGGCGGTCCTGCTGGTCAGCAGCGAGCCGGAAGACCTGGTGGCCACCTGCGACCGGATCCTGGTCTACGGCCACCAGGTCGGGCTGCGCCCGGCTCAGGCCGCCACCCCGGAACAGCTCATCGAAGAGATCTACGCGACCAACGAAGCCACCGCAGGGAGCGGGAAATGACCATGTCCGACCAAACAAGTCAGCATGCTCCGGTGACCGAGAGCGGCACCCCCACTCCCACCCGCGAGCTGATCAGGGACCGGGCCCAGTGGCTCGGCTCCCGCTACGCGCTGCTGGCCGTGTGGCTGCTGATGGCCGTCATCTACGGCTTCGTCACCCCGCACAACTTCCTGCGGGTCAGCACCGCGCAGGCCATCTTCGGCTCCCAGTCACCGCTGCTGTTCCTGTCCATCGCCGCGCTGTGCACGTTCGTGGTCGGTGAGTTCGACCTGTCCTTTGCCGGGGTCATGGGCCTGTCCGCCACGATCATCCCGGTGCTGGCCGGGCTGCACCACATGAACATCGCGCTGGCCTGTGTGATCGCGATGGCCTGCTGTATCGCGGCCGGTGCCGTCAACGCCTTCTTCATCGTCAAGCTGGGCGTGTCCTCGCTGATCGTCACGCTCGGCACGGCCAGCCTCTACCTGGGCATCGCCGAGCTGCTGTCCAACCAGAACTCCGTGTCGGTGACGAACCAGCACTTCGGCCAGATCGCGCTGCACGACTTCCTCGGCCTGCCGCTGTCGTTCTGGTACGGCCTGGTGCTGTCGGTGGGCTTCGCCTACCTGCTGAAGTGGACGCCGATCGGCCGGCACATCGTGTTCGTCGGGGCCAACCGTGAGGTGGCCCGGCTAGCCGGGATCAACGTCAACCGCATCCGGGCCGGCAGCTACATCGCGGCCAGCTTCGTGGCCGCCCTGGCCGGCATCATGCTGATCGCCACCGTGGGCGGGTTCGACCCCACCGCCTCGCCCAGCTACCTGCTGCCCGCGCTGGCCGCGGTGTTCCTCGGCACCGCGGTGGTCATGCCGGGCCAGTTCAACCCGCTCGGCACGCTGATCGGCATCTACTTCCTGGAAACGGGCATCATCGGCCTGCAGCTGCTGGGCTACAGCGGCTGGGTCCAGGACGCGTTCTACGGCGCCGGACTGGTCGCCGCGGTCACCGTGGCCCACCTCGTCCGTAACCGCACCCGGGTCGCCTGAGCGCGGCCGGGTCCTACCGAATTGGGGCACCGTGCGATTCATCAAGGCCGACACTGAGCAGGGTCCGCGGCTGGGCGTCCTCCGGCCCGATGGCGTGGTCGCGCTGGCGGAGTCCGAAACGCGGCTGGAGCCGTACTTCGGTGACGACGGGACCGCGTTGCGGGAACTGGGCGAGGCCATCCACGCCAACCCGGCCGCCGAGGTCGCAGTGGACGACCTGGCGCTGCTCAAGCCGGTGACCCCGGTGGCCATGCGCGACTTCATGGTGTTCGAGGAACACGTCGCGCCGCGCTGGCGCCAGCTCGGCCGCAACCGCGGCCCGGACGTCTGGTACGAGCAGCCCATCGGCTACTTTAGCAACACGGCCACCATCCGCGGCCCGCGTGACCCGATCGAGGTCCCCGGGGGCTCCCAGCGGCTGGACTTCGAGCTGGAGGTCGGCGCGATCCTGGGCCGGGACGCCATTTCCGTCACCCCGGAGCAGGCCGCCGACCGGATCGCGGGCTTCCTCATCCTGTGCGACTGGTCCGCTCGCGACCTGCAGTTCCAAGAGATGGACGGCAGCCTCGGCCCGTTCAAGGGCAAAGACTTCGGGTCCTCGCTGGGTCCGGTCTTCGTCACCCCCGACGAGCTGTCCGGCTACCGGACCGGCACCGGCTACGACCTGGAGATGACGGCCACCGTCAACGGCCGGGTCTACGGCCGTGACCGCTGGTCCTCGGCCTCCTGGTCGTTCGAGGAGCTGATCTCCTACGCCTCCTGGAACTCCCGCGCCGAAGCCGGTTCGCTCATCGGCAGCGGCACCTGCCAGGGCGGCTGCATCCTCGAGCTGTCCATCCGGCACAGCCCCGAGGAGTACCCTTGGCTCGCCCCGGGGGACGAGGTCCGGCTGGCCATCGAGCACATGGGCGAGATCCGGGCCCAGGTCCGCCCGGCCGCCCGCGGCCCCTGGCCCGCCCGCCGTTCCGCCCC
>CAXUJF010000081.1:0-15884 GCA_964250865.1 uncultured Streptosporangiaceae bacterium | reverse complement strand
CACCAGGGGTGATCGTGGACCGGGCCGACGACGACCTGGCCGCGCTGCTGTACACCGGCGGCACGACCGGCCGGTCCAAGGGCGTGCCGCTGACCCACGCCAACCTGTTCTGGTGCGGCTCGTCCTCGCACACGCCGGCGACGGACGACCTGACCCGCACGCTGATGCCGCTGCCGCTGGCTCACGCCTACGGCCTGCTGGTCACCTGCGTGGGTATGCACGCAGAGGTGCCGGGCCAGTCCATCCTGATGCGCTGGTTCGAGCCGGCCGGCTGGCTCAAGCTGGCCCAGCAGCACCGGGCCCAGCGGACCACCCTGGTCCCGTCGATGATCCAGATGCTGCTGGCCCAGCCGCTGGACGAGGCCGACCTGTCCGCGCTGGTCGCGGTGTCGTCCGGAGCCGCCCCGCTGGCCGCCGAGACCCGGGAGGAGTTCGAGCGGCGGGTCCCCAGCGCCATCGTCTACGAGGGCTACGGCTGCACCGAGTCGGCCTCGATCATCGCCTCGAACCCGGTGGGCGCCCGCCGGGGGGGCAGCGGGGGCCGGCCGGTGCCGGGGGGCACGGTCCTGCGCCGGGCCGACGCCGGCCAGGTCCTGGCCCGGGGCCAGGACGGGGAGATCTGCGTCCAGTCCCCCGGCGTGCTGTCCGGCTACTGGCAGGCGCCGGACGCCACCGCGACCGCGGTGCGGGACGGCTGGCTGTACACCGGGGACATCGGGCACCTGGACGCCGACGGCTACGTGTACGTGGTGGACCGGAAGAAGGACCTGATCATCCGGGGCGGCTTCAACGTCTACCCACGCGACGTGGAAGATGTGCTGCTAACCCATCCGGCCGTGGCCCAGGCCGCCGTGGTCGGCCAGCCCGATCCCCGGCTGGGCGAGGAGGTGATCGGGTTCGTCGCGCTGCGGCCCGGGGCGACCGCTACCGAGGACGAACTCATCGCCCACGCCAAGTCCCGGCTGGCCGCGACCAAGTACCCGCGCGAGGTCCGGATCGTGCCCGCCATCCCGCTGACCAGCGTGGGCAAGCTCGACCGCAAGCGGCTGCGGACCCAGGTGCGCGAGGAAGGCGCCGCCGCCCCCGGTAGCTAGTTCCGATTGGGGTATCTAGGCTGGCAGAAAGGCTCGCGCGCACGCTACGACGCGGAAGGGCGGCTGATCCGGTGGGAGCTGAACTGTCTCCGGCAACCCGTGACAACATGATCGACAAGATGAGCGAGGCCGAGGTGGACATCCTCGTTGTCGGAGGAGGGGTGGTCGGAGCAGGTTCCGCGCTCGACGCCGTGACCCGGGGGCTGAGCACGGCGATCGTCGAGGCCCGGGACTGGGCCAGTGGCACGTCCAGCCGGTCCAGCAAGCTCATCCACGGTGGCCTGCGCTACCTGGAGATGATGGACTTCGCGCTGGTCCGGGAGGCGCTGCACGAACGCGGCTTGCTTATGGACCGGCTCGCCCCGCACCTGGTCCATCCGGTGCGGTTCCTGTACCCGTTGACCAAGCACTGGGAACGCCCCTACGTGGGGGCCGGAATCGCGCTGTACGACGGGATGGCCATCACCTCGGGCACCTCGCACGGGCTGAAGCTGGGCAAGCACATGACCCGTAAGCAGGCCCTGCGGCACGCGCCGGCCCTGCGCCCGGACTCGCTCACCGGCGCCATCCAGTACTCGGACGCGCAGGTGGACGACGCCCGGCACACGCTGACCGTGGTCCGCACGGCGGTGGAGTTCGGCGCGCTGGCCGCCAACCGGTGCCAGATCACCGGGTTCCTGCGGCAGGGCGAGCGGGTCACCGGGGCCGAGGTCGTGGACCTGGAAAGCGGGCGGGCGTTCTCGGTCCGGGCCAAGCAGGTCATCAACGCGACCGGGGTGTGGACCGACGACACCCAGGCCCTGGCCGACGCGCGCGGCCAGTTCCACGTCCGCGCGTCCAAGGGCATTCACCTGGTCGTGCCGCGGGACCGGCTGCAGTCCGACACCGGGATCATCCTGCGCACCGAGAAGAGCGTGCTGTTCGTGATCCCGTGGGGCCGGCACTGGATCATCGGCACCACCGACACCGACTGGTCGCTGGACAAGGCCCACCCGGCGGCCAGCTCGCGCGACATCGACTACCTGCTCGAGCACGTCAACTCGGTGCTGAACTCCCCCCTGACCCGGGAGGACGTCGAAGGCGTCTACGCCGGGTTGCGGCCGCTGCTGAGCGGGGAGTCCGAGTCCACGTCCAAGCTGTCCCGCGAGCACGTGGTGGGCCACCCGGTACCCGGCCTGGTCGTGGTGGCCGGCGGCAAGTACACCACCTACCGGGTGATGGGCAAGGACGCGGTGGACGAGGCCGCGTTCGGGCTGGACGCCCGGGTGCCGGAGTCCTGCACCGACAAGGTCCCGCTACTGGGCGCGGACGGGTACCAGGCCCTGTGGAACCAGCGCCGGTCGCTGGCCGCCTCGACCGGCATCCACCCGGCCCGGGTCGAGCACCTGCTGAACCGGTACGGCTCCTGCGTGCATGATCTGCTGGCCATGATCCGGGAGGAGCCGGCCCTGGCCGAGCCGCTGCCGGGGGCCGACGACTACCTGGCCGTGGAAGCTCGTTATGCCGTGACTCACGAGGGGGCCCGGCATCTGGACGACGTGCTGGCCCGCCGGACCAGGATCTCGATCGAGTCCTGGGACCGGGGAGTGGCCGCCGCTCCCGCCGTCGCGGAGCTGATCGCGGGCCCGCTGGGCTGGGATTCGGACCAGGCGAAGCGCGAGGTCGACCACTACCGGGCGCGCGGCCGGCCCGAACGCGACTCCCAGACCAAGCCCGACGACGACACCGCCGAAGCCGCACGCCTGGGCGCCCCCGAGATCCGCCCCCCGGTGACCATCAGGGGGCTGTGAGCGGGGCGCGTGCTGGGTTGGGCATCAGGGAAGCGTTCTCAGGGATAATCCCTGAGAGCGCTTCGACCACCGCGGGCCGAGGAGGGTCACGGCAGAGGTAACGGGCTGACGCGGGGTAGCTCGGGGACGGGCTGGTGGCCGATGCGGACCAGGGCCTCGGCCTGGTCCGGGCCGACGGGCATGGCCAGCAGGTAGCCCTGGCCGTACTGGCAGCCCATGGAGACCAGCAGGTCGCGCTGAACTTCCGTCTCGATGCCTTCGGCGATCACGTCGAGGTGCAGGGTCCGGGCGATGCCGATGATGCCTTCGACCAGGGCCAGGCGCTGCTCGGAGATTGCGATCCCGTCCACGAACGACTTGTCGATCTTCAGGACGTCGATGGGCAGCTCGCGCAGATAACTCAGCGAGGAGTATCCGGTGCCGAAGTCGTCGATGGCCAGCTTCACCCCGATCGACTTCAGCTCGGCCAGGTCGGCGTGCAGGCGCTCGTCGTCCCCCCGCAGGAGCACGCTCTCGGTGAGCTCCAGCATCAGCGACGAGGGCGCGAGGCCGGTCTGGGCCAGCACCCGGCGCACACCGGCCACGAAGCCGGGATCGCGGAACTGCCGGGCGGACACGTTCACGCTGGCGTACAGCGGGGTGTGGGCGGGCAGCCGGCGGCGCCACTGCACGATCTCGCTGGCGGCCTGCCCGAGGACCCAGGAACCGAGCGGGACGATGTGCCCCGTCTCCTCGGCCAGCTCGATGAACTGGTCGGGCTGCATCATGCCCCATTGCGGGTGCGGCCAGCGCACCAGGGCCTCGAATCCGGCGATCGCGCCGCTGGTCAGGGCGACGATTGGCTGGTAGACGAGCGTGAAGCCCGAGGTGTTGACCGCCTCCTCCAGGGCGGCCTGCACCTCCCGGCGGCGGATCATCCCGGCGCTGAGCACCGGCGCGTACCGGCGCCACTGCCGCTTGCCCGACGCCTTGGCCGCGTACAGGGCCAGATCCGCGTGCCGGAGCAGCTCGTCCACGTCGGCGCTGTCCTCGGTGGTGGCCACGCCGACGGTGGCGGTGGTGATCACCGACCCGTCGGCCAGGTCGAACGGCTCGCTGAAGGCCCGGACCACGCGCTCGGCGAACGCCTCCACCGCGGCCAGGCCGGCCAGGTGCTCGACCAGCAGCGCGAACTCGTCGCCGCCGAGCCGGGCCGCGGTGTCGGACTCCCGCACCACCGCGGCCAGCCGGAGGCCCGCCGCCACCAGCAGCTCGTCACCGACGCTGTGGCCCATGGTGTCGTTGGTCACCTTGAAGTCGTCCAGGTCCACGAACAGCACGCCGGTCGTGCTGCCTTCGCGCTTGGCCCGGGCCAGCGCGTGCGCGGCCCGGTCCTGGAACAGCAGCCGGTTGGGCAGCCCGGTAAGCGCGTCGTGGAAGGCCCGGTGCTTGAGCTCGGCCTCGAGCTGGCGTTGCTCGGTGACGTCCCGCAGCGTGAGCACCAGGCCGGCCACGGTACGGTCCCCGCGCAGGTCGCTGCAGCGCACCTGGATCTGGACGCCCCGCTGGTCCCGCCGGGTGATCTGCCAGTCCTCGGTGTAGGAGCTGTTACCGGCGTGCCTGCGCAGCCGGGCCATTGCGCGCATGGCGCTCTCCCATGTGCCGTCCGCGATCAGGTCCCACACGTAGGCGCCCTCGGTATCGATGTCGCCGAACATGCTGGCCGCCGACGGTGTGGCGTACCGGACCAGGCCGTCGTCGGCGACGATCAGGATCACATCGGAGGTGTCCTGGACCAAAGTGCGGAAGTAGGCCTCGCTGCGCTGGCGGATGACCTCCTGGCTGAGGGCGATGCGCTCGACGGCCAGCGCCACCTGGTGGGCCAGGATGTCGAACGTGGCCGAAAGGCCGACCAGGCTCCGGCTCGTGCCGAACACCGCGAGCACACCGATCAGCGGATCCCCGGCCGGCCGGTCCCGCAGCGTGAGCGGGCAGAGCAGCACGCCGCCGGTCCCGGTCAGCAGGGCGTTGGCTCTCCCGATGGGCAGCGCGCTGGCGGCAGCGCCGAGCCGGGCCTGGGGCAGGAACACCGGTTCGTCGCTGGTCAGCGCGGGCAGCCAGGCGTCGGTCAGCCGGTCCAGGTCGGCCGGGTCGTCGTCCGCGGCCGTCCCCGCGCTCACCGTGCGGAAGTGGCCATCTTCGCGAACCATGAGCAGCGCGTCGTGCGTTGCGCGCGATCCGGTCAGGTCGGCGGAGGCGCACTGCATGGCCACCGCGACCTCGGTTACCGTGCCCGCCGCGGCCAGCGACGCACCGGCCAGCCGGACCGCGCGCTCCCGCTGCAGGGCGCGCCGGTGCGAGGCGGCCACGTCCCACAACCGGGAGATGACCAGCAGGAACAGGACCGCGGAGAACACCGCGATGACCTGGTCGTCCTGGTCGCGGTGCCGCAGCCCCTGGATGAACAGCACCGCCGGGGCGATCAGCGAGGCCAGCATGAGCACGATCAGGCGGCCGGGTGAAGCCTGGGACCGCTGCCGGGAAACCGGCTCGGTCAGCTCGGCCATGGTCGGGTGCAGCGCGGCCGCTCCCCAGGCTCCGTAGAACACGGCCCAGCCCAGGTCGACGATCGTGCCGGTGCGGAAGGTGCCGTACAGCTGCAGGCCGCCGAAGCAAGCGTCGGAGATCAGCATCGCGACCGAGCCGAGGGTCAGCAGCTGGACGGACTTGCTGCCCCCGGTGCCGGGGGCCAGCAGCCGGGTCAGCATGGCCAGCACCAGCACGTCGCCGAGCGGGTAGGCGATGGAGACGATCTTCTGCAGCAGGGACAGCTGGGGATTGTGCACGTAGGGCAGGATCAGGTACATCCACGAGACCAGAGCCAGGCCCACGGTCAGCGTCAGCGCGTCGATCACACTGCGCCGGTCCCCGTCCGGCGTCCGGGCCCAGATGAAGATAGTCAGCCCGGCCGCGTACAGCGGATAGGTGGCCAGGTAGAGCACGTCGGCGTAGGACGGGAACGGCAGCGGCCGGTGCAGGATCTGGCCGAACACCAGGAAGCTGACCTGGCCCGCGACGAAGGACAGGTTGGCCGCGGCCAGCAGGAGCCAGGAGATCCTGCGGGCCGGCCGGTGGATGAGCACGCCGGCCACGATGGCGGCCACTCCGCTCAGCCCGAGCAACCCCCAGGTCACGGGGCGCAGGCCAGGCAACCCGTAGTAGGCCAGGATGAGCACGGCCCACCAGATGGCGTAGCCCCACTGCAGCGGCCGCCGCGCTATTACCACATGTCCCCCCAGCTCACCCTTCCAGAACGGCACGCTTCCCCAAGCGTGCACGGTCCCAGCTTTCATTTATCCCCCGGCGGGATCACGGCATGCGCGTGATGCCCCACGAGCATCCTTTAGCACTTAAGTCACAAATCCACACTGTGCCGTGAATCAAGTGATTACCTCCTGATTCATCCGCCGATCCGGGGCCTACCGGGACGGGTTTCCGGTGCTTGATCATTACATCGCGCCGGGCCATGCCGCTCAACACTGGCCCGCGCTCAAGCCCGACCGCCAACGATGCATTCAGGCTCATCAATAAGTGTGCGACCCGCCCATCCCGGGCAGAAAACATCTGGCCGCAGATCACCCACCGACACCAATCATGCCCGTGCCGATGAGGCGCGCCGGCAACGTGGACGCGCCAGGCAACCGCGTCCGCATAGCTGAGCTGTTAACCATGATTAATGCTGATGAACCGCACTTTACCGGCATCCAATCAGGGCCGGTCGACCCGGTTGGAGACGACTATATAGTCAGCGTCAACGCGTCCGGGCAGTACGCGATCTGGCCCGCAGCCCAGCCGCTGCCGGCGGGCTGGCAGGCCCGCTCGGGCGCGCTGACGCTCGTCGCTTGCCGGAAAGCCGTGACCACGCTGTGGCCGGATATCAGTCCGCTTTCCGTTCGGGCCGTCAGCGCCGTGACCGGCGGGAACGACGCCGCATTCGGCCCAGCATCTGAATTCGCGGCGGTGCCGTTGCAGTTCGCCGACCGGGTCGCCCGTAATCCGGGCGCGGTGGCGATCCGCGGGACGACCCGGCTGACGTACGGAAGCCTGCTGCGGTCGGCCAATCAGCTGGCGCACGCACTGCAGGAAATGGGCGTGGGCCCGGAAACGGTGACCGGAGTGGGCCTGGACCGGGGGGCGGATTCGATTCGCGCGCTGACCGGGATCCTCAGCGCGGGCGGCGGCTATCTGCCGATGGATCCGGCGCTTCCCGCGAGCCGGCTGGCACAGATGTGCGATGAGGCCGGCGCCCGGGTCATTCTGCTGAATCGGGCCGCGGAAAAGGCGTTCGCGGAAACGAACGCCCAGCTGGTTTTCGTGGACGAACTCCAGCTGGATAGCTACCCGGACACCCAGCCGCCCGTTACTTTGCAGCCGGAAAATATCGCCTACGTCATCGCCACGTCGGGTTCCACCGGCACCCCCAAAGCGGTCGCCGTCAGCCACGGCTCGCTGGCCGCGGTCATCGGCGAACTGGTGGACCGCTACCACGTCTCCGAGCGGGACCGGGTGCTGCAGCTGGCCCCGCTGAACACGGACACATCGCTGGAGCAGATCCTGGTCACCTTGCTGGGCGGGGCCACCCTGGTGCTGCCGCCGCCCGGCCCGGTCGCGCCGTCCGACCTGCTGGCCCTGCTGCACGACGAGCAGGTCACAGTGGCCGACCTGACGCCGGCGTACTGGCATCAGGTCCTCGCGCTGGCCACGCCGGCCGACCCGCGGCTGGGCCGCCTCCGGCTCATGATCACCGGCGGCGACCGGGCCGACCCGGCCGACTGCCGGGCCGCCCGGCGAGCCGTGCGCGGCGTACGGCTGATCAACGCCTACGGGCTGACCGAGACCACGATCACGTCGACCCTGCATGAGGTGGGTGATGCTCCGGGTGCGGCAGACCAGGGAGATCCAGCGCCGGTGCCGGTGGGTACCGCGCTCCGGCAGGCCCAGGTGCTGGTGCTCGGACCGGACCTGGCCCCGCTCCCGCCCGGCCAGACCGGCGAGGTCTACATCGGGGGCTCCGGGGTGGCCCGCGGCTACCTGGGCGGGCCGGACCGCACGGCGATGAGGTTCCTGCCCAACCCGTATAGCTCTCAGCCCGGGGCCCGGATGTACCGCACCGGTGACTACGGGCGCTGGGACGCCGAGCACCGCCTCGAGGTGCTCGGCCGGATCGACCGCCAGCTCAAGGTGAACGGCTACCGGGTCGACCCAGGGGAGGCCGAGCACGCTCTGACCGGGCACCACGGGATCGCCGACGCCGCGGTCACGGCCCGGGAGCTCAGCCCGGGTGACCGGCAGCTGATCGCTTACCTGGTCCGCCACGAGCCAGCGACGGACGAGCCATGGACGCCCGGTGGTCTGCGCGATTTCCTGGCCCGGCGGCTGCCCAGCTTCATGATCCCGGCGGTGTTCGTCGAGGTCACCGCGATCCCCCGGCTCCCCGGCGGCGCGCCCGACGAGGGAGCGCTGCCCAGCCCGCCGCCCACCGGGCCCCGCGTGCCCGATCAGCTGAACCCGGTGCAGGCCGGGATGGCCCACCTGTGGGCCCGGATGCTGGGGGTCCCGGTGACCGGGCTGAACGACGATTTCTTCGCCCTGGGGGGTGATTCACTCACCGCGGCCGAGATGCTGGCCCAGGCGAGAACGATCTTCGGCGTCAGCGCGGCCGACGTCCGCGGCCTGACCCGGCGGCTGCTGCGGGATCCCAGCTTGGGCGGGTTCTCCCGGGCGGTGCAGGACGCCCGGGCCGGTCGGATCGCCCCCGGCGCCCCCACGGGCCGGCCCGATTTCACCCACGAGGCCCGGCTGGATGTCCCGGTGCGGACCGGCAGCGGCCCGCCCCCGCGCTGGCGGCAGCCACGGACCGTCCTGGTCACCGGGGCGACCGGTTTCCTCGGTATCCACCTGCTGCGTGAGCTGCTGACCGACCCCGGGGTCCGGGTGCAGTGCCTGATCCGGGCCGCGAACGCGGCCCAGGCCCGGGAGCGGGTCATCGGCACCGCGCGGCGCTACGGCGCCGGCCCGCTGGACCTGAGCCGGGTGGTGCCGCTGGCCGGAGACCTGGCCCAGCCCGGCCTGGGCCTGTCCTCCGTGGTGTTCGCCGAGCTGGCCCGGACCGTGGACGTGATCCACCACGCGGGCGCGCAGGTGAACTTCATCTACCCGTACGAGGAGCTGCGCGCGGCCAACGTGACCGGGACACGGGAACTGATCCGGCTGGCCGGGCTGGCCCGGGGTATCCCGCTGCACTACATCTCCAGCACGGCGGTGCTGGCCGGGTTCGGCGCGGCCGGCGTGCGCGCGGTGACCGAGGACACGCCGCTGGACCACGCCGACCAGCTGGGCCTGGGCTACATCGAAACCAAGTACGTGGCCGAGGAGATGCTGCGCGCCGCGGCCCGGGCCGGGCTGCCAGTGACGGTCTACCGGCCGCTGGATGTGGCCGGGGACCACCGCACCGGGGTGTGGAACACCGCCACCGAGATGTGCGCGCTGATCCGGTTCATGGCCGACACCGGCCTGGCCCCGGACATAGACCTGCCGCTCGACTTCGTGCCCGCGGACCTGTGCGCCGCCGCCGTCCGGCACATCGCCACCTCCCAGCCGGCCACCGGGCGCACCTACCACCTGGCCAGCCCGCAGCCGGCGCCGCTGAGCGCGCTGGTGGCGCGGCTGCGCCGCCACGGTTTTGCGATCGAGGCCATCCCGTACCGGGCCTGGGTGGACGAGCTGCTGCGCCAGGCGGTGCGGGACCCGGCGCATCCGATGGCACCGTTCGTGCCACTGTTCGTGGACCGGTGCGGAACCACCGGGCTCACCGTGGCCGAGATGTACCTGGAGCACATTTTCCCGGCCTACACGCGGACGCACACCGCCCAGGCGCTGACGGGCAGCGGCATCGAGTTCCCGCCGGTCGACGCGGCCCTGCTGGACCGGCAGCTGGACTGGCTGATCGCGGACGGGTACCTGCGCGCGCCCGCGGGCCGGGATCGTGCGGGAGACCGGACTTTATGCCGGCCCACTGGTACCCGGACTGGGACTCGTTCCGGCCGGACCCAGGGGTTACCGATGGTCCGGTCGCGTTCAGCGCCGACCTGAACCCGGAGGCCGTGCTGGGTGCGTACCGGCACGGCATCGTCCCGTTCCCGGCCCCGGACGAGTACCACCGCACGCTGAACGAGGTCCGCTACGAGGAGCAGGTCGCCGCGGGCACGATCGGCCTGGTCGGGGCCGGCCCGGGTGGCGGCGCCGGTGGCGGCCAGGACCCGTACGCGGTGGCGTGGTGGTCCCCCGACCCCCGGCCGGTGATCGCGGTGGGCCGGGTCCACCTGGGCCGCAACGTCCGCAAGCGGCTGCGCCGCGGGCACGAGTGGACCACCGCCGACACCGCGTTCGAGCAGGTGGCCGAGCAGTGCCGGGCGGGCCGCGAGCCACGCTGGCTGACCGACCCCCTGCTGAAGAGCCTGATCGCGCTGCACGAGAAGGGCTGGGCCCACAGCGTCGAGGTGTGGGAGGGCGGCGAGCTGATCGGCGGGGCGTTCGGCGTGGCCGTGGGCCCGGCGCTGAGCGGAGACTCGATCTTCAGCCGGCGCCCGGAGGCGGCCCGGATCGCGGTCGCGGACCTGGCCGCCCGGTTCGCGGCGGCCGGCGGTGAGCTGATCGACGCTCAGTGGGACAGCCCCTTCCTGCGCTCCCTGGGCGCCACCCCGATGCCCCGCGCCGACTACGTGGCCCGCCTGACCGGTCCGGCCGAGAGAATCATGCTGCCCAGCGAGCCCCAGCCCGCGGGAAGGTTGCTGCGTTAGGGCTGGGGCGCGGGATGTTCTTGGGGCGCGGGACGTTCCTGGGGCGCGGAGTGGCCGGGAGTATCGCCGCTGAGGCGGGCCATGTGGTCGGCCAGGACGCGCAGGCCGTCCGAGCCCAGGCGTTCCACTACGAGCTCGCGTAGACCCTCGCAGTAGACGGTGAACGCGCGCTCGGCCAGGGCCCGGCCGGGGCCGGTGAGCACGGCGTGGGTCACCCGGCGGTCAGAGGATGAGGGCTGCCGCTTGATCAGGCCCGCTTGCTCCAGCCGGTCCGCCACCTTGGTGAAGCCACCGCTGGAAAAGGCGACCTGGCGGGCCAGCTTGCTCAGCGGCACCGCGACGTCGCTGGCTTCACGGCCGCCGCTGTCACCACGGAGCAGCCAGACCAGCACGAGGAACTCGACACCGGGCAGCCCGGTCGCCCGTTCCACCTGCTCGGTCAGCATCTCGGTGACATGGGTGTAGCCGCGGACCACGGTCTTCCAGGTGTCGGCCAGCCCATCCAGACCGCAAAAATCGACGGCATCGCCTGGTGCCGACGGCTGCGTCGAGCTGGACATACCCCCACTATAAGGGGGGCGACTCATGCGTGGGAAATTTCTTGTGCGAAAGTTAATTTCTAACTAACCTCTTCTTAGGAAGGCTACGCGGCGTGGTGACGGGCAGCCGTACGCCGGGGGCCGGCCGGGATTTGGGGGCACGGCATGCACGTTCTCGGGGTGCACGGGGCCGAGACGGCAGCGGGCATGCGTCGCAGGCACCGGCGGCGCCTGACCTGGCGCCGGCTGCCCATCCTGCTCGAGCTGATCACGCTGGGCGCGGCCTACGGGGCACCCTCGCTGGTCCGGGTGGTGCTGACCACGACCAAGAGCGCGGCCTTCGGCCACGCGCTGCAGCTGTACCGGGCCGAGACCGCCCTCGGGCTGAACATCGAACCCTGGCTCAACCACCTGGTCGCTCCGCACGACCTGGCCGCCGTGGCCATCGGCTACTACTACGGGCTGCTGCACTTCATCCTGACCCCGCTCACGCTGGCCTGGCTGTACTGGTACCGGCCGCGCGCCTTCCCCCGGCTGCGGTCCGGCCTGGTGCTGTCCACGATCGGGGCCAACATCGTGTTCGGGACCTGGCCGGTGGCCCCGCCCCGGTTTGCCATCCCCGGCCTGGTCGACATCCTCACCGCGCACAACGTCCTGGACTCGGCTGACCCGCACGGCGTCACCGGCGCGGCCAACCTGTACGCCGCCCTGCCCAGCCTGCACGTGTGCTGGGCCACCTGGTGCGCCGTGGCCGTGGTCACCGCCACCCGCTCCCGCTGGCGTTACCTGGCCTGGCTCTACCCCGCGGCCACCACGTTCGTCGTGCTGGCCTCGGCCAACCACTTCGTCTTCGATGTGGCCGGGGGCGTGGCCGTGACCGTCCTGGGGCTGGCGGTCAGCCGGATCTCACTCAGCCGCAAACGCCACCCGGTGCCGGGGCCAGTACCAGTGACGGTGCCCGTACCGGCGGCCACGCCGGCTCCGGTCCCGGCCGCCGCGACGACCAGCACGACCGTGCGCCGGACGACCGCGATCCTGACGTCCATCGGCGCCGCGGCCATCGACGGCGCCTCGGTCAGTGCCATCGCCTTCGGCGCCCTGGTGGGCGTGCCGACCCCGATCACGGCGGCCGGGCAGAGCGCGCACGCCACCCGCAACCGGGTCAGCCCGCCGCGGAAAGAGCGGTGCTCACTGCTCCGGCCACGGTGCCGACGTAGCGGGACAGAGATCTCCCGGACGGGTCATGAGACGGGTTGACCTCGGTGAACACGGGTGGCCGGGCGGCGGGTTAGGCTCATCCACCGGCTGCTGCTGAGCGGGAACCCATGGCCGGCCCGCTGCACGTCGTCGAGGTGGGGGCCAGCGCCGGGCTGAATCTGCGGTTCGGGCGCTACGGCTACCTCCTCGGCGGACGGCAGTACGGCGATCCGGATTCCCCGGTCCAGCTCGCGACCGAGGTGTACGGCCCCGGTTCGCTGCCCGATCTGGACCGGATGCCGGTCATCGGCCGGGTGCAGGGCGTCGATCTGAACCCGGTCGACGCGACCGACCCGGACGCGCGGGAATGGCTGGAGGCCCTGGTGTGGCCGGAGAACTCGGCCCAGCGGGAGCTGCTGGGCCGGACGCTGGCTCTGGCCGCCGCGGACCCGGTGCCGATCCGGGCCGTGGGTGAGACCGGGCCGCTGTGGTGGCTCTCGATCGAGCACTCACCGGACCCGGATCCGCGGCCCCGCCCGGCCCGGCCCGGTGCCGCCCTGCTGCTGCGTGATCCGGCCGGGCACACCCAGACCGTGGCCGTGGTGGACGGCCACCTGCGCTGGATCGAGACCCTGGAAACAGCGGCTCGATAGCCTGACCTCAGGAGGCGCTCATGGCCAGCCAGATGACGATCCGGTTCGAGCTGTTCGTCGCCGACCGGGACGAGTCGGTCGACTTCTACACCAGCGTCCTGGGGTTCGAGGTCCAGCGCCTGGATGCGTCGTACGCCGTACTGACCTGTGGGGACGTCACCCTCGGCCTCGGCCGCCAGGCTGACCTGCCGGAGACCGGCGAGGGCCCGGGCTTCACCCAGGAGCGGCTGGCCCGCGACCACGGCGCGGGGGTGGAGATCGTGCTGGAGACTCCGGGCCTGGATGCCTTGTACGAGCGGGTGCGCCGGAGCGGCTATCCGCTGGCCGCGCCGCTGCAGGACCGGCCCTGGGGGCTGCGCGACTTCCGCGTGGCCGACCCCGACGGCTACTACCTCCGCATCACCACCCCTGAATAGGTGTGGGGGTGACGGATGGCGAGTCAGGGCCGGGTGAGCTGCTTGCCGAGGTGGACGGCGCCGGGGGCGCAGGCGTAGTGGCCGAACGGCGCGATGGGCGTGTAACCCGAGGAGCGGTAGAGCGCGATGGCCTCGGGCTGGGCCGAGCCGGTCTCCAGGACAACCCGGTGGTGACCCGCGGCGGCCGCGGTGCGCTCGAGCTCGGCCAGCAGCTGGCGGGCCAGGCCACGGTGGCGGGCGGTGGGCGACACGTACATGCGCTTGATCTCGGCCTCGTCGCCGCGGCTGCGCCAGCCACCGGAAGCGACCGGCAAGCCGTCCAGATAGCCGACCAGGAACAAGCCCGACGGCGGGGTGAATTCGGCCGGATCGATCGGGGTGCCGTCCGGCCCGCCATAGCGGACCACATATTCCTGCTGAACTTCGGAGATCAGCTTGGACGCGTCAGGCTCGCCGTAGCCGACCTGTTTGATCTGCACCCGCCCGGCTATTGGCCGGATTCGCCGTCCAGCGCTTCCGGGTGCAGGCGACGGTAATGCTCGGTCAGGGCCACGCTCGCCTGGCCAGGCCGGTGCGCAACGGTCTTCGAGCAAATTTGGCAGCGAGTGACCGGCAGCTGCGTAACAGTCACCGGGAAACGTGAAGCACTTGTGTTACTCATTATGCGAACTATTATGCCAGAGCTGTCCAGTCAGTGCCGACGGCGAGGGCGGATAAGTTTTGGAATTGCCGACCGCCCGCTAATTGGCTGGAACCGCGCCGCGGCGGCCCGCAGCGCGGCGTCCTCGTCAGCCGTCAGCTCGATATCGGCCGCGGCCACGTTGCTCTCCAACTGGGCCACGCTGGACGCGCCCGGAATCGCGGTCACCGCCGGGTGCCGGATGACCCAGGCCAGCGCGATCTGGGCCGGGCTGGCGTCGTGCGCCCGGGCCACCTCGCGCAGCAGGCCGAGCAGATCGGCGGCCCGGTCCAGGTTCTCCGGCAGGAACAGCGGGTTCCCGGCCCGGACCTTCCCCGCGGGCGGGTGATCCCGGTCGTACTTGGCCCCCAGCAGGCCCTGAGCCAGCGGGCTGTAGGCGATGATCACGCGCTGCTGGGCTTCGGCGTAGGGCAGCAGGTCATCATCGGGACCCCGGCAGACCAGGCTGTACTGGACCTGGTTGCTGAGCACCCGGCTCCCCAGGGCCTGCTCCGCGGCCCGCCAGCGGTCCAGCTTGTAGTTGCTGACCCCGACCTCGCCGACCAGCCCGACCGTCTGCAGGGCGCGCATGCCGCGCATGGTCGTGCCGTCGCGGACCACCGGATTGGCCTGGTGCACCTGGTACAGATCGAGCAGCCGGGTGCCGAGCCGGTTGGCGCTGGCCACCGCGCGCTGCTCCACCACCGGCGCCACCGGCAGCAGCGGGAACAGCTTGGTGGCCAGGAACACCGACGCCCGGCGGTCACCGAGCGCGCGACCCAGGATGCGCTCGCTCCGGCCCAGACCGTAGATCTCGGCGGTATCGAACAACGTCACACCGAGGTCGATGGCGCGCTGCACAATCGCATCCGCTTCCCGCTCGGCGTAGGCGTCGCCGTAACCCCATTCCCGGGTGCCGAATTGCCACGCGCCCAGCCCAATCTTGGAAATCTTCGGCGTGGTGTCCACGTCCAGGTAGCGCATAACTAATCGCTTTCCGTTTCCGATCAGGTGCGGGTGAACCGGCTTATTTCCCGTCTTTTTTGAGCGCTTCCGGCTTGTGGACCGCTTCCCCGCCGCTTTTGTCGCTCTTGACCAGGTACTGCGGGTCGTCCTGGCTGGCACGAACCTTGCGCCCGCCAGCCTCGGTGTCCTCGGTGATCTTCTCCTCCACCTCGCCGACGGCCTCGCCGCCGTGGGAGTTCCAGTGCACCTTGTCGCCCTTGCGCAGGTTCTCGGCCATGCCTGTCCCCTCCTGACCCGATTCAGCTCTCATGGTCGGCGGCCGACGCCGCGCTGCGGGCCGCGGAGTTGCTGGCCGCCTGGGCCAGCGCGGCCTGCACGGCGGTGACCGCGGCATCGATCGCGGTCCGGGCGGTCACCGCGCTGGTGTGCGCGCGGTCGATCTCGCCGAGGCCGATGCAGTCGAACGCGACCCGCGCGTCGTGGATAGCTGCCTCCAGCTCACGTGAGGCCTCCTGCAGCATCGGGCCCTCACCCACGCCGTCTGGAATCATCATCTGGCTCCCTCCATTGCGGTCCCTCCCAGGGCTAACGGGTGGGGACCCTACCCATCGAAATCACGGTCATGTCCACGCGAAGCATCCGTGGCCGGACCTAGCTGGTCCGGCCACGGGTTAGGGTGTTTAAAAAAAATATTTTAATTGGGCCGGGAGGA
>CAXUJF010000080.1:3262-15918 GCA_964250865.1 uncultured Streptosporangiaceae bacterium | reverse complement strand
CCGAATCGGATGGCGCTGGCCAGGCCGGCCAGCAGGCAGTAGATGGCGAACGGGATCAGGGTCCGGGTGCGGAAGTACCGGGACAGGAACAGCACCGCGAACAGTGAGGTGGCCGCGGCCGCGATACTGCCGGCGATGACCTGGCCCCGGACGCCGGCCCCGAGCGAGCCGGTCAGGTCGCTGATCTTCAGTGCGCCCGCGGCCAGGATGACCGGGGTGGACAGCAGGAACGAGAACCGCATCGCGTCCTCATGGTTCAGCCCGCGGGTCAGGCCCCCGACCATGGTGACCCCTTCCCGGCTGATCCCGGCGAACAGGGCCAGGATCTGGGCCGCGCCGATCCACACCGCGTTCCAGATGCCCAGACCGGCCAGCCGCCGTTCAGCCGCCTCGTCCAGCATCGCGCCCCGGTCGTCCCGCTTGGTTCGCCCGCCCGGATCGCCGGTCCCGGTGACCGGGCGGTACACGGTCCCCGGGGCCGGTGAGCCCACCAGGGCACCGGGCCGCGGTGATCCGGCCGGCTGCGGCCGGGGCGCCGGGGAAACCAGGCCGCTGGCCGCGCGCCGGGCGGCCCGGCGGCGCAGGATCTCCCCCGCGAGCAGGATTGCCCCGTTAATCATGAGGAAGATCGCGGCGGCCAGCGGCTTGGCGAACAGCACCCGGAACGGGTGCTCCAGGACCAGCCCGGCCAGGCCGACCGGGATCGTGGCCACCACGATCAGCCAGGCCAGCTTCTGGTCCGCCAGGACAACCTCACGGCGGGCGATGCTGGTGAAAAACCCGCGGATGACCCGGACCCAGGTCCGGGCGTACACGCCGAGCAGGACGATCGCGGTGGCCAGGTGCAGCCCGACCACGAAAGCCAGATACGGGCTCTCCGGCCGGCTTTCCTGCCGGACCAGGGTGGCCCAGCCGCCACCCAGCCAGGACGGGATCAGCACCGTGTGCCCCAAGCTGGAGACCGGGAACAGCTCGGTGACGCCCTGGATCAGCCCGATCACCACAGCCTGCAGATAAGTCATGTGGTAAATCGGATCCATAGTGGGTTCCTCCCGCCGGCCTGAATTGGGCACGGCCCTCATTACTACAAAAATGATAGTAGCTACGCACCGGTGTCAGTCCGATTCTGGGCGGGGCTCTCGTGGTCTGCCGGGCCGGCGGCCGCGTGCACCCCGCCCCTTCGTTCGGCGCGTCGGTACCGGATGAACAGCCACGCGCCGATGACCAGGGCGATGATCACGATCGCGGCGATGATGTAGGTCACGGTGTGGAACGCGTTCGGGATCTGCTGCCAGCTGGCCCCGACCGCGTAACCGGCCCCGGCCAGCGCCGCCGTCCAGGGGATGCAGCCGATCGTGGTGAAGACGCCGAACCGCAGCGGGCGCATCCGGGCGATGCCCGCCGGCAGCGAGATGAACGTCCGCACCACCGGCAGGAGCCGCCCGATCAGCACCGCCCGCGGCCCGTACCGGCCGAACCAGCGGTTCGCCACCTCGATGTCATGCTCGCGCAGCCAGAACCGGCCGCCCCAGCGGCGCAGGGCAGCCTGCCCCCCGTACCAGCCGACGGCCCAGGCGACATAGCTGCCCACCACGTTGCCGGCCACGCCGGCCACGATGACCAGGGTCAGGCTCAGGTGATGCCCGGCCACCGCCCCGGCCGCCAGCGCCCCGCCCAGGGTCATGATCAGTTCGGACGGCACCGGGATACAGGCCGACTCAGCCACCATCAAGATGAACACGGCCAGGTAGCCGTAAGTCGCGATGAAATGCTGCATGATCTCGCTCTCTGTCGGTGGGGTCAGCGCTATCAGTGGGGCCGCTGCGGGTTCGGCGATGGCGGCGCACAGCCATCCGCACCAGCAGGGCGAGCACCAGCAGGGCGAGCGCGGCCAGTTCGTAGCGGCCGAAGCGGGTGATGGCCGGGTAGAGCGTGGTGATGTGGTGGCCGGCCAGGTCGCCGACTGTGGTCCAGGTGCCGACCCAGAGGGCAGCGCCGATCGCGTTCAGGACCAGAAACCGCGGGAAGCGCATCCCGGTCATCCCGGCAATCAGCCCGTTAGCCTGGCGCAGCACGCCGACAAACCGGGCGAGCGGGACAATCTTGCCGCCGTGTCTGGCGAAGAACTTTTCTGCTTGGGCCACCCGGTGCGGGGGCAGCAGGACGTACCGGCCAAACCGGGCCAGCAGCCGGCGCCCGCCGTGACGGCCGATGAGCCAGCCGATGTTGTCGCCCGCCACCGCGGCCACGAACGCGACCACGGCCACCACCGCGATGTTCAACCGGCCCACGCCCGCGTCGACCGAAGCAGCGATCATCACTGCTTCGCCCGGGACCGGTAGGCCGAAGTCCTCCAGCAGGAGCAGCGCGCCCACCGCGACGTACCCGTACCGGTCCAGGTAGGGCGCGATAGCCGCGAGCAGGCCGGGCAGCATAGGGGCCGTCACTTCGTCGGCCACGCGGAAGTGCTGCCCGTACGAATCCTCGGCATGGCGGTATCCTCTGGACGGAGCTTCTACGCTGCAGTAGAACTTCTACATGATTGTAGATGCTCATTTGACTGACGGAGGACGCCGCGTTCGACCTGCACGCCTTGGTCGAACTGGCCCAAACCCCCTAGCTAGCGGCGGAAGCGGCGCCAGAGCGGGCGAGGGATCAGACGCAATGCGGCGGCCAGGAAGGCCAGTGACCGGGGAACCCACACCGTCCGGTCACCGTGGGCCAGCGCGGTGGCGACCGCCTGACCGACAGCGGCCGGGGTGGTGGCCAGCGGGGCGGGGACCATGCCCGCGGTCATCCGGCCGGTGACGAACCCGGGCCGGACCAGCAGGACCTTGACCCCGCTGCCGTGCAGGGAGTCGGCCAGGCCTCGGCCGAACGCGTCCAGTGCGGCCTTGGACGCCCCATACACCAGGTTGGCTTTACGGGGCCGGACCGCCGCGACGGAGGACAGCACCACGATCGTGCCGTGGCCCCGGGCGCGCATCCGGGCGGCACAGGCGAGCAAGGTGGTCACGTGGCCGGTGAAGTTCGTGCCGATCATGGTGGCGGCGCGCGCGGGGTCCCGATCCAGCTCCGGCTGCGGGATCAGCACCCCGGCCGCCGAGATGACCAGGTCCACGGGGCCGTCGGCGAACACGTCGTCCACGAAGGCCTGGTGGGCCGCGAATTCCAGCGCGTCGTAGCGCAAGGTCTGCACCTTGTACCGCAGCTCCAGGCCGGCTCCGGCCAGCGCGTCCGGATTCCGGGCGGCCAGCAGAACCTCAGTCTCAGATGTCGTGCCCAGTGCGGCCAGGATGGCCAGGCCGATGTCACTGCTGCCGCCGAGCAGGAGCACCCGGCCGGGCCGGTTCGCGTCCCCGGGTCCGGTCAGCACAGGTCCAGCCGCCGGCCCAGGTCGGAGCAGAACACGCCGCGCGGATCCAGCCGCTCCCGGGCCGACCGCCACGGACCCAGCTGGCGGTACATGGCCGCGAACGTGTCCGGCCGCAGCCGGGCATCTTTGGCCAGGTAGATGCGGCCGCCGAGGTCGGCGACCCGCCGGTCCAGGTGGTCAAGCACGACCCGCAGCCCCCGGTTTCCGGCCGGTACGTCCACCGCGAGCGACCAGCCGGGCCCAGGGAAGGACAGGTGGTTCCCGCTGGCGGCGCCGAAGCGTTTCAGGGTGCCGAGGAACGGCGCGGCGCGGTGCCGGCGCAGCATCGTCAGCACCTCATTAATAATCTTGTCCGCTTCCAGCGGCACCATGAACTGGTACTGCAGGAAGCCGCGGGGGCCGAGCGCCCGGTTCCAGTGCGACACCGCGTCCAGCCGGTGGAAGTACCGGGCCAGCGACACGGTGCCGGTGAGCTCGCGCGCCGCAGCCCGGTACCACAGGCCGTTGAAGGCCTGGGCCGTGACCGGGGTGAACGGGCAGAACGGCAGCTCCGGTGCCCGCGGCGCCCGCCCGGCCCGGTAAGCCAGCCCGCCGGCGTCGCCAGGACCCGGTTCGGCCAGATGGTCACCGGTATCCAGGACGCCGCGGCCGAGCGAGCGGCCGGCGCCAGAAGGATCGATCCAGGCCACCGAGTACCGGCTGGTGCTGGAGTCAATGGCGGCCAGTAGCGAGTCCAGGTCGGGCAGCCGCCGGGTGGTCACCCGCAGCGCGGTGCTGCTGATCCGCAGCAGCCGGAGCTTGGCCGCCAGGATGACGCCGGTCAGGCCCATGCCACCGACGGTGGCCCGGAACTCGTCGGTGCCCGGGACAAGGGTGTGCCGCCTGCTTTCCCCGTCGACCAGGTCGATCTCGTCGAGCCAGGCCGAGATGCTGCCGTCAGCGTGGTGGTTCTTGCCGTGCACGTCAGCGGCAATCGCCCCGCCGACGGTGAGGTGGCGGGTGCCGGGCAGCACCGGTGGCAGCAGCCCGTACGGAACCAGGTGCTCGAGCAGTTCGGTGAAGGTGGTGGAGGCGCTGACCCGGACCGAGGGCGCCGACGGGTCCAGTTCGATATGCGCCGCCGTTACCGGGCTGAGCACGTAGCCACCGCCGTTCTGGGCCGCGTCCCCGTAGCTGCGGCCCGCGCCCCGCGCCACGATGCCGCGGGCAGGCTGCGCCGCGATGATCTCCTGCAGCTGGGCCGGATCGGCCGGCGCCGTCACCAGCGCCCGGCTGGGTGCGGTGCGGCCCCAGCCGGTCAGCACCCGTTCCGTCCGGTCGAGCTTGATCATCTGATCCCTCATTAATTAGCGAAATTACTGGCGAATTCCAGCAGCCCAGCCGCGAACAGCAGCAGCCAGAGCAGCTCGAACACGGCCATCGCGGCGTCCCGGGTGAGCAGGTCCTCCACCGGGCGGGTGGTGGGCCGCGCGGTGAGCCGGTCGAACCGCGTGAGCGCCAGCGCCAGCGGTACCGCGCTGGCCAGGTGGAAGCCACGCAGCCACGTCCCGTGTTCCTCGAAGGCCCACAGCACGTAGGTGACGATCATCGCGACCGTGAGCAGCCGCTGGGTCAGCCGGAGCGCGGCAGGCCGGTACCAGCGCATCGCGGGCCGGTGCCGGACCGCCGCATCGCCGAGCACGGTCAGCTCGGTGAACCGCTTGGCCGTGGCCACCAGCAGCGCGCCGAGGCTGCACACCAGCAGGAACCACACCGACGGGGGGACGCGGGTCGCGGCCGCCCCACCCAGCACCCGGAGCATGAAGCCGGACGCTACGAACAGCAGTTCCACCACCGGCACGTGCTTGAGCACCAAGCAGTACAGCAGGGACAGGGTCAGGTACCCGGCCACGATGACGGCCAGCAACGGCACCCGGAACACCGGTCCCGCGGCCACGGCCACGACCGCGCACCCGGCCGCCACCAGCACCGCGTGGGACTTGCGGATGTCGCCCGCCGCGATCGGCCGGAGCCGCTTCACCGGATGCCGGCGATCCCGCTCCGCGTCCAGCACGTCGTTGACCAGGTAGACGGCCACCGACGCGGCACAGAACGCGGCCGCCGCCATCAGGGCGTAGGCCGGTCCGTCGTCTCGGCCCAGCGAGGCCCCGGCCAGCGGGGCGGCGAACACCAGCAAATTCTTCGGCCACTGGCGGGGACGAGCGGCCCGTAGCAGGGCGAGCAACCAGAGCAACCAGGAGGGCAGCCAGGTCGGGGCGTCAGCGCGCTGGGAATCCGGCCGGGTCTCGGCCGGGGAGAACGGCGCGGTCACCGGGCGAAGACCGCGGTGAAGTCACGGCTGTTGATGGAGTAGTACCGGTCGGCCGGCTCCTGCTGGGTCGGCAGCAGGTTCACCGGTGTCGGGTCAGCGGTGCTCGGGAGGGGCTTGTAGTACATGTACGACATCCACGTCGGGTTGATGTCGAGCTGCATGGCCTCGACCGCCCCGGCTCGCTGGAGCAGGCCAGCCAGGGTCCGCACCGACAGCGCGGGACCGTAGGCGAACACGACCCGCCCGTCGCGGGTGACGCCGACGCCGGACCGCCAGACGTAGTAGCCGCCACCCAGCGTGGCCCCCCACTGACCCTGAACGTTCTGGTCCACGGACGTGGGGACCACGCCGTGGTCGACGATCAGGCGCAGGTTCTGCCGGACCCCCACGACCTGCGACGTCATGCGCACGCCGTGATCCCAGACGCCGACCGCGACCCGTCCGTCGCGGTAGTAGACCATCGACGCGACTCCACCGGTGAGCGTCCCCTTGGTGATGCCGTTCAGGTAGAAGCCGCCGCCGGCCTGGTTGATCTTGAAGCCGCCGTTGAACGTGGCCAGCACGCCCTGCCGGGAGCCCGCCGGCAGGTACGGGGCGTAGCCCCAGTTCGCGGGGCCGGGATCCTCGTGGCCGGGGCGGAGCTGGAACGTCAGCAGCCGCGGGTCCATGGACGCGATACCCGCCACGTACGAGGTATGCACACTGTCTGGCCGCAGGTAGGTGCCGTAGATGGCGGGAACGCCGTGCACGCTGGCCAGCACCCGCCACTGCCCCTCGCCGGGCAACGGAGCACCGGCCGGGGAAGTGAGCCGGGCCGGGACGTCCGCGGTGACCGGATTGGCGGACATCCCGGCCCGGGGCTTTGCTCCCAGACCGCCGGAGCTGGCCGGGCTGGACGGCGCGGTCAGCGAGAACGTGGGCTTACCCCCGGCCTTCGGCGGGTTGTACGAGATCCACTCGCCAAAGGTCACGACCGGCCCGAGATAGTGGTCCCGAGCCCACTCCGCCAGCCGGGCCGACGCCCCGGTGTTACCGGGAGCGGTCAGGGCCTGGCCGACGGAAAAGGCCGCCCAGCACAGCAGCACGACGAAGCCGGCGGTCACCACCTGGACGCTGCGGTGCGCCCAGAACCGCCGCATCAGCCCCCGTGAGCGGCGGTGCCTCCGCCCAGAAGCTGGCGGGCGCATCGGACGGCGACGGTGCCCACGGCCGGTGGTGACCATCACGAGGCCGGGGTGTTCTGCGGCTGCGGCATGCCTGGGATCAGCCCTCCTCTGGCGCGATTGCTGGCCGGGCCGTACCGATGGGAGGTACGGCCCGATGGGCTCCAGCCTGTGAGCGGAGGGCCGAGGGACCAGTTCAGGGGCGGTTCAGAAGCAGTTAAGACCGTCAGATTTCCCGAGTACTCGCCGAGCCCAGTCGACGGTGCGGAGGGCGCCTAACACCGTCAGCGACCAGGCCAGGAATCCGCGGCTCGGCCGGTTCGCACGTCCGAGATGCGTCAGGGTGCCAGGTCACGATGTTGGCGAGGGTGAAGGCGATGGCTACCCGAGGCTCGCGCCCAACCTTCCTGCGGTTGCACTACCGGGATCGTTGACACATAGAACTACGAGGCATAGGCTTGCTAAGCATGAACAGGGAACGGTTGAAGGGTAATCTCGATCTGCTGCTGCTGTCGGTGCTCGCCGCCGGGCCCGGGCACGGGTATGCGATCATCTCGGCCCTGCGTGATCGCAGCGAGGGCACGTTTGACTTGCCGGAGGGCACCGTGTATCCGGCGCTGCACCGGCTTGAGGACAATGGCCTGCTGGCCAGCTCGTGGGCTGACGTGAACGGGCGGCGGCGCCGCATCTACGGGCTGACCAGCCACGGAGCGGAGGCCCTGGCCGCCGAGCAGACCGAGTGGCGCAGATTCGCCGTCGGTATCCAGGCCGTGGTGGGGTGGCCGGCATGAGTGACCCGCGCGACCTGATCGAGGAATACCTCAGCGAGCTGCGGGCCAGCCTTGAGCTCGCTCCCGAGGAGGCCGAGCTCGTCGTGGCCGAGGCCGAGGATCACCTGCGCGAGACCGCTGCCTGCGGCCTGGCGGGTGGAATGACCGAGCACGAGGCGCAGCTGGCCGCGATCTCGGCCTTCGGGCCGGTGACCGCGGTCGTGCGTGCGCACGCGTCCCGGCCGGCCGAATTCATCAGGGGCAGGACGCCCGCCGCTGTCCTCGGCGACCTGATCCTGGCAGGCTGGAAGCTGTCGAGCACCGGGCTGGTCACGGTGGGCGTCAGCGGGCTGGTCGTGTTGCTGATGAACTTCGTGTTCGGCCGTGCGTTCACCGGCCAGGCCCCGGCCGGTGTGTCGTTCCACCAGGCCGACTGTGCCCACTGGATGGGCCTGTGGCCCGGCGCGCGCACCTGCTCGACGGCCCAAATGCTAGAGGCCAGCAGCGACGCAGTCGTCCTGCGGGCCGGAGCCGGCGTCATCGGGGTCGCCCTGCTCGTGGCGTATGGCGTAGCCCGTTACGTGCAGCGGCGGCGTGGGCGGGGCCCTGTGGTGGTGCTAGCCGGATACTTCCCGCTGCTGGCCGCCGGCGTCTTCGGCGCCGGCGCCCTCGGGCTGGCCCTGGCCCAGCTCACCGGCTTCGCGGTAACTCAGGGACCCGGCACCTACCTCAGCGGCGCCCTCGTCGCGGCGGTAGCAGCCGCCTGGTACGGCCGCATGGCCCGGCCAGCGATCCACCACCTGATACGCGGATGGGCTCGCTACGCCAACGCTCGGTAACTTCCACCGAGGGCTACTCGATCTACTCCGCACCAGTCTGTGGGACGACCCGGCCGGTCCGCAGAAGCGCACCCAGGACAAGCCCGACCTGTCCACGGCCGCAGTCGCCGGCCGAAGTGCCCGAGGCGGGAGCCTAGTGATCGTCGCCACCACGACCCCGCTGCGTGAACCGGCGAGCGAGCCGGATGCACGGAAAGCCGTGCCCGCAGCGGCCAGCCAGGCACCCATCCACGGCGTCTCACAGATAGGACGTCGAGAAAGGGCGTTGTCGTGCCTCACCTGCTGCGAATGACTGGCATCTACGCTTTCTACACCCGTCGGTTGCGTCGCCAGGTTCTCACGGGGCGGCTCCCCGAGCACGTCGGGCTGATCATGGATGGCAACCGCCGCTGGGCCCGCCAGGCGGGCATGGCCAACCCGAGCCTGGGCCACCGTGCCGGGGCTGAGCACGCCGAGCAGGTCTTGTCCTGGTGCGAGACCGTCGGCATCAAGAACATCACCGTGTTCCTCTGTTCCACCGAAAACCTGCGCCACCGCGACGACGCCGAGGTGACATACCTGATGCAGGTGATCGAGGACGTGGTGGCCGCGCGGCTCGCGCGGCGTGAGGCGCGGTGGCAGGTACACCTCGCGGGCATGCCCGACGTGCTGCCCGCCTCGACGGCAAGAGCCCTCAAGAATGCCGTAGAGGCGACGCGCGACTGCACCACCGGCGCGCACGTCACGCTGGCCATCGGCTATGGCGGGCGGCAGGAAATCATTGACGCGGTACGAGATCTGCTCATCGAAGCCGACGCGGCCGGGGTTTCGATGGCCGACCTGGCGACTGACCTGACCGCCGACGACATTACCGCTCATCTGTACACGGTCGGCCGGCCCGACCCCGATCTCGTGATCCGCACCAGCGGAGAGCAACGCCTCTCCAACTTCCTGCTCTGGCAGAGCGCCTACTCCGAACTGTACTTCTGCGAGGCGTACTGGCCCGCCTTCCGCGAGATCGACTTCCTCCGCGCCCTCCGCAGTTATGCGGCACGGAAACGCAGGTTCGGGGTCTGACGACGGCTAGTCCCACGGCAGTTTCCGCGCGGCCTTCCAGCTTGCGGCTAAACACCGCGTACCGCGATTTTGAGTCCGATGGGCGATCAGGCCGGAAAGCCAACTAACTGACCGCGTCAGGTCGCCTCGGCATCGTAAGGGGGTTCCTCACCGACGGCGAGGGCGGCAGCATGGGGCCGGTCGCTGACGTCGCGGCCGGCTCCATCGAGGGCGGCTCCGTCGGCCGGGGTCTGGTCGCTGAGCAGGTGCTTCTGGACGAACCGGCGCGGGTTCAGGTCCTCGAGGTCGAAGTCGTCGAACTCCGGGCCGAGGCCCTCGCGCAGGTCAGACTTGGCTCCTTCGGCAATCTTCCGCAGCTCGCGCAGGGCACCGCCGGCCTTGGCCGCCATCTTCGGCAGCTCGTTGGGGCCGAACACGACCAGCGCGATCACGGCCAGGATCAGCAGCTTGGGCAGGGAAAGATCGAACACCGGGATCTCCATCGGAAAGCCGTAGGTCGCCCGCGACTGAGCGGTACGATGCCGTGACAGTGTGTCACGATCGGCGCGGCCGGCCGGGCCAACCGCGGTAACGCGATCGACCCGGACCAGCTACGCGATGGTAAGACCGATCAGGCGCTGGTGTGCAGCTGACCGTTGACGCCGTGCGGGAAGAACCCGCCCGAGTTGGCCACCTTGGGGGTCAGGTAGACGATGTTCAGCACCTGGCCCGGGGTGCGGCCGAAGGCGAGACCGTTGGAGTCGGTGGGCACGATGTTGGCCCGGCCGCCCAGGGTGACGCCCTGGTCGTCGTCGCTGGGCCCGTCCAGGCTGTCCCGCGCCGCGGAGATAGCGTTGGCGTCCGCGGCCAGGCCCCGGTCGTACAGCACCGTGCGGATGTTGGCCGCGTGGTAGGCCTCGACGGCCAGGATGCCGGCCGCCGCCCCGAGGTAGGTCTTGTTGCTGATCAGCGGGGCCGCACCCTTGTAGGCGGTCACGCCGACGTCCTCGAAGATGAACGCGCCGAGCAGGAAGTTGTCCTCGTTGGCGTAGACGTTGAACGTCTGTCCCTTCTTAATCAGGCCGGCCGCGGTGGCGGCGGCGGTGAACGCGGTGTTGATGTTGATCTCGGGCTGGGCCACCGCGGCGCTGCCGAGGGCGGAGCGCAGGAACGCCACGTGCTCGTACTCGTCCTTGGCGATCTCGGTGGCGAACTGGCGGATCGAGCGGCTCCTGAACGGAACCTCGTGGCCGCCTTCGACCCGGCCGCGCTGGCCCTTGCCGCCGGTCAGGCTGGACGGCAGCCCGTGACCGTAGACGGCGTGGGAGTAGAACTCAGCCTCCAGGTACTCCAGGTTCAGCGCGAAGTTCAGGATCGCGCTGTCGGAGATCGCGGCCGAGTCCGACTTGGTCGACGCGGACGCGCCCGTGGCCTCCACCCCGGCCAGCAGGCCCGCGCCGACGAGCCCCAGACCGGTCGCGCTCGCGGTCCGCAGGAACCGGCGGCGGTCATCAGGATTCTCCGCACTGCGGTCGATCAGCTTGCCGACGTAATTCTTTCCGAACACGGCTGTCCCCTCCTCGGGGGTTAAGTTTCCAGACCGCGTAATTCGGAGCCCAGCGACGGACGGATAGGCACAGACCGTAATTATTTTTTCTTGAGGCTCGCGGCAATCCGCGGGACCCTCGGCACCGAACGACTGGCGGTGCATAACTTCGACCGCGAGATCATCTCGCCGTAAGGACAGACATGATTGGCGACCTGTTTGACAGCCCGTGGAAGATCCTGATCGTGGCCGTGGTGATCCTCGTGCTCTTCGGATCGGCCAAGCTCCCGGGCGCGGCCCGTTCGCTGGGCAAGTCCATGCGCATCCTGAAGGCCGAGGTCAAGGACCTGCACGAGGAAGAGCCCGAGCCCTCGACGGCCAGCCCGTCGATAGCTGCGCCGGTGACTGCTGGCCCGCAGCTGACCACCGCGCAGCAACTGGAGGCGCAGAACCTGGCCACGCAGCAGCTGGCGGCCGAGCAGGCTCAGCAGCAGATCGATGCCCTGCAGCGGCAGGTGGACGGCCTGAAGCAGCCGGTCGCCGGGGCCCATTCAGCCCAGCGCACTGCCCAACCTGCTGGCCAGCCCACCCAGCAGGCGGGCTAAGGCCGAAAAGACTCCGGAGATAACCGAAATGGCGAAGCTGCCCGAAGCCGTGCTGGGGGCGCGTGTGGCCGGCTCCCGCGTGCTCGACGCATCACGCAAAACCGGGCCGGACAGCCGCATGCCGCTCATCGGTCACTTGCGTGAGCTGCGCAACCGGCTGCTGAAGGCGGCGCTGGCGCTGGTCCTGGTCATGGTGCTGGGGTTCGTGTTCTTCAACCCGATCTGGCACTTCGTCAGCCATCCGTTCTGCTCGGCGGTGATCAACGGCAAGACCGGCTGCCATAAGACCGGGGACCAGCTGGTCGTGACCGGGGTGTTCGACCCGTTCATGCTGCGGGTCAAGATCGCCTTCTTCGTCGGCCTGATCGTGTCCTCGCCCGTCTGGCTGTACCAGGTGTGGGCGTTCATCGCGCCCGGCCTGTACCGGCGGGAGAAGCGCTGGGCGTACCTGTTCGCGGGGATCGCGGCGCCGCTGTTCGGGGCGGGCGCGGCGCTGGCCTACGTGGTCATGAGCCGGGGCCTGCGCTACCTGCTGGGGCTGACCCCCAGCGGGGTGCTGAACCTGCCCAGCATCGACACCTACCTGAGCTACTTCCAGGGCATGATCCTGGGGTTCGGCCTGGCCTTTGAGCTGCCGCTGGCCCTGGTCATCCTGAACATCGCCCACATCCTGACTCACGAGCGGTTCCGCCGCTGGCGGCGGCTGATGCTGTTCGGCGCGTTCCTCTTCGCCGGGATCGCCAACCCGAGCCCGGACCCGATCAGCATGCTGCTGCTGGCCGTGCCCTGCGTGGTCCTGGTCGAGGTGGCCGAGGTCGTCATCTACTTCAACGACCGCCGCCGGGCCCGCATCGATCCGTACGCCGGCCTGGCCGACGACGAGGCCGCGCCGCTCGAAATGGACGACGACCCGAGGGCCACCGCCGGCGACCGCAGCCCGCACTAGGCCGCGGCCGGGGGGGGGGGGGGGGGGCGGGGGGGGGGGGGCGGGGGGGGGGGGGCGGCGGGCCC
>CAXUJF010000080.1:0-3252 GCA_964250865.1 uncultured Streptosporangiaceae bacterium | reverse complement strand
CTTCCTCGCGGACGCCGCCACGCGCGGCACACCGGGACGCCGGGTCGCGGCGTTGCACCCCGCGGCCCCCGCCCGGCGCCCGCCGCCCGCCCTCGCCCGCGAGGGGGGCCGGCGGGGCGCCGGCCCACGTCGTCAGCTGGGCTCCAGCGCGCGCGAGCCCGGAGTCATCTCGTCGAAGATCAGCTCCGTCTGGGTACTCAGCACCTCCGGCATGTCCTGCAGGCGGGTCAGCACCAGGTCCCGCAGCGAGGCCGCGTCCCGGGTGCGCACCAGCAGGACGATGTCGTGCTCGCCGGAGACCAGCGCGGCGTGGCCGACCTCGGGGATGTCGAGCAGCCGCTCCCGCAGCCGCTTCCAGGCCTGCTGCTGCACCTTGAGGTAGACGTAGGCCGACAGCGCGTGCCCGTAGCGCTGCGGGTCGATGATCGCGGTGTAGCCGGTGATCACGCCGTCGCGCTCGAGCCGCGCCACCCGGGTGTAGACGTTGGCCCGGGAAATGTGCAGCGCGGCCGCCAGCGCCCGCATCGACATCCGGCTGTTGCCGCGCAGTTCGTCCACGATGCGGCGGTCGGTCTCGTCCAGCTCGGCCATTTGTCCGCCGGGCCCAGCCCCAGGCGGGTGCTGATCAGTCATATTGCCGATCCTAACCGCTGGTTGAATCCATTATTCTCGGCTTCGCGCCGAAGCCTGGACTCTCGGTCAACAATGGGGCGAGACTGGCGTCAATTGTTCGTTGGTCTTCGCCCTGGGAGGCGAACCGTGACCGTTGTCGCCGCTCATCCCGAAACGTCACCGGCCGGACCGACCGGCACCGGCCTGCTGCCGAGCGAGGAGCCGTGGCAGCTGATCGACCCGGCGGGCCGCCCGACCGCGTACACCGGCGGGGACTTCGGGCCGCTGCCGCCGAGCTCGACCCTGGCCGAGCTGTACCGGCGGATGGTCATCGGGCGCCGGTTCGACGCCCAGGCCACGGCGCTGACCAAGCAGGGGCGGCTGGCCGTCTACCCGTCCTCGCACGGGCAGGACGCCTGCCAGGTCGGCGCCGCGCTGGCGCTGCGGGACCAGGACTGGCTGTTCCCGACGTACCGGGACTCGGTCGCGATCGTCACCCGGGGGGTCGATCCGGTCGAGGTGCTCAGCCTGCTGCGCGGGCAGTGGCACTGCGGGTACGACCCGTACCAGCACCGGGTCGCACCGCAGTGCACCCCGCTGGCCACCAACACGCTGCACGCGGTCGGGCTGGCCCACGCCGCCCGGCTGAAGGGCGAGGACACCGTGGCCCTGGTGCTGCTGGGCGACGGCGCGACCAGCGAGGGCGACACCCACGAGGCGCTGAACTTCGCCGCGGTCTGGAAGGCGCCGGTCGTCTTCCTGCTGCAGAACAACGGGTACGCGATCAGCGTGCCGCTGGCCAAGCAGACCGCGGCGCCGTCGCTGGCCCACAAGGGCATCGGCTACGGCATCCCCGGCGAGCTGATCGACGGCAACGACGCCGCCGCCGTGTACACGACCGTGCGCGCGGCCGTCGACCGGGCCGCCCGGGGCGAGGGGCCGACGCTGATCGAGGCCCTGACCTACCGCATGGAAGCGCACACCAACGCCGATGACGCCACCCGCTACCGCGACGGCGATGAGGTCACGGCCTGGCTGAGCCGCGACCCCCTCACCCGCCTGGAGGCTTATCTCCGCGCCACCGGCGAGCTGGACGACGCGAGCGCCGAACGACTGCGGGCCGAGGCCGACCAGTTCGCGGCCGCGCTGCGCCAGCGGATGAATGCCGACGCCCCGGTCGACCCGGCCGACCTGTTCGCCCACGTCTACACCGAACCGACCGCCGCGCTGATCGAGCAGCGCGCCAGCCTGTTCGGGGAACTGCGGGACGCGGCCGAGGAGACGTCGTGACGACCACGGTGGACAGCGTCTCCTCGGCTGCGGTCACGATGGCCGGGGCGCTGAACACCGCCCTGGCCGACGCTCTGGCCGCGGACCGGCGGGTGGTGGTCTTCGGCGAGGACGTCGGTACGCTCGGCGGCGTCTTCCGCGTGACCGACGGGCTGGCGGAACGCTTCGGCGAGGACCGGGTCTTCGACACCCCGCTGGCTGAGGCCGGCATCGTCGGCACCGCCATCGGCATGGCCATGAACGGCCTGCGCCCCGTGGTCGAGATGCAGTTCGACGCCTTCGCCTATCCCGCCTTCGAGCAGGTCACCAGCCATCTGGCCAAGCTGCACAACCGCACCCGGGGCATGGTCAGCCTGCCGATCGTGGTGCGGATCCCCTACGGCGGCGGCATCGGCGGCGTCGAGCACCACTGCGACTCCTCCGAGGTGTACTACGCCCACACGCCCGGGCTGCGGGTCGTGACGCCGGCCAGCCCGGCCGACGCCTACCGGTTGCTGCGGCAGTCGACCGACTGCCCGGACCCGGTGATCTTCCTCGAACCCAAGCGCCGCTACTGGTCCAAGGAGTCGGCCGAGCTCACCAGCGCCGGGCCGGCCATCGACCAGGCCACGGTGGTGCGCCCCGGGACCGGCGTGACCCTGATCAGCTACGGCGGCACTGTGGCCACGGCCCTCGAGGCGGCGGCCGCGGCGGCCGAGGAGGGCTGGGACGCCGAGGTCATCGACCTGCGGAGCCTCTCCCCCGTCGACGACCGGACCCTGATCCACTCGGTCCGGCGGACCGGCCGCGCGGTCGTCATTCACGAGGCAGCCGGATTCTGCGGCTACGGGGCCGAGATCGCCGCCCGGCTCACCGAACGCTGTTTCCACTACCTGCAGGCGCCCATCCTGCGCGTGACCGGTTTCGACATCCCCTACCCGGCACCCATGCTCGAAGGCCACCACCTGCCGAGCACCGATCGCATCCTGGACGCGATCGCACGCCTGCAGTGGGACGACGAACCCGACCAGCGCTGGCTGAGCCCGGACGGTGCCCATGCCTGACTTCCTGCTGCCCGACCTGGGCGAGGGCCTGGCCGAAGCCGAGATCATCGCCTGGTACGTCGCGGTGGGCGACCAGGTGACGATCGACCAGCCCGTGGTGGAAGTCGAAACGGCCAAGGCCGCCGTGGAGGTGCCAGTGCCGTTCGCGGGCACGGTGGCGGCCCTGCACGCCACCCCGGGCAGCATGGTGGCGGTAGGGCAGCCGCTCATCAGCGTCGATACGGCCGGGCGCCCCCCAGCCGCGGGTGAGACGGCGGGCCAGGCCCCGGCGCCGGCCGAGGAGGCCAGCGGCAACGTGCTCATCGGC
>CAXUJF010000079.1:2349-16183 GCA_964250865.1 uncultured Streptosporangiaceae bacterium | reverse complement strand
CACCGCCACCTGGCGCACCGTCCCCGGCGTGGCCGCCGCGATCTCGCCCGGTGCGCCCGCCGCCAGCGCCCGCCCCTGGTTCAGCACCAGCACCCGGGCGGCCCGCTCGGCCTCGTCCAGGTAGCTGGTGGCGAACACGACCGCAGTCCCGCAGGCCGCCGCGTCGGTCATCAGCGACCAGATCCCGATCCGGCTCACCGGGTCGAGCCCGGTGGTCGGCTCGTCCAGGATGAGCAAGGCAGGCTGGTGCAGCAAGGCGGTGATCACGCCGAGTTTCCGGCGCATGCCGCCGGACAACTGCCCTGCTAGCCGGCCGCGGACCGCGGCGAGGCCGGTCTGCTCCAGGTAGCCGGCGATGCGGGAGGCGCCGCTTTCCCCGGTGAGGTTGCGGGCGGCCGCGTAGAAGTCCAGGTTCTCCGCCACGCTCAGGTCCGGGTATCCCCCCGCGCCCGCGGGCAGGTAACCGATGTCCGCCCGTGGCGGACGGCGCACTCCGCCCTCCGCTGGGGTAAGCGCGCCGCTCAGGCAGCGCAGCCAGGTGCTCCGTCCCGAGCCGTCGCCGCCGACCACGCCGCTTACCTGCCCGCACGGGACGGCGAAGCTCACCCGGTCGAGAGCCAGCCGGCGTCCGTAGCGCACGCTGACCGCGGTGGTGCCCCAGTCCGCGGAGCCACTCATCGCGACACCGATCCCTGGGCGGCGACCGAGGGCGGCGCGGCCGGCACGGGTGGCACCGCCAGGTGTTCCCGGGTTCCGGGCGCGGACAGCAGGCGCCGCAGCCGCAGCGTGCCGATGGTCATAGTCACGACGCCAAGCACGGCCAGCAGCAGAAACGGCTCCCACAGGGCGCCGAGGGGCTCAGCCCGCAGCATCACGCCCCGGGCGATCTCGTTGTAGTAGGTCAGCGGGAGGAGATACGAGATCCAGCGCACGCCCACCGCGATCGAGGAGAGCGGAAAGATCAGCCCGGACAGCAGTACTTGCGGCAGCGTGGCCATCATGGCGAGCTGTATGGCCTGCCCCTGATTCTCCGAGAAGGTGGAGATGAGCACGCCTATCCCCAGCGTGACCAGCAGGAACAGCAAGGCACCGAGGATGAACACCGCGGGTGTCCCGTTGAACGGGACACCGAACACCGTGAGGCTGACCGCCAGCACCAAGCCCAGGTCGACGAGGGCGACGATGAAATACGGGATGATCTTGCCCACGAAGACGTCGCGCGGTCGCAACGGCATCGCCGCCAGCTGCTCGAGCATGCCGGTCTGCCGTTCCCGCACCACGCCGAGGCTGGTGATGAAGATTCCCACGAATATGAGCACCAGGCCGGTAAGCCCCGGGATCATCACGTTAGAGGTACGCAGGTCCGGGTTGAACAGGATCTGCACGGTCGGCTTGTGCCCGCCGGGAGTGGCAACCTCGCCGCCCTGCGAGCCGCCGCCGGCGAGCACGGACAGCGCCTCGCGGGCCGCGAATAGCTGGCTTCCGTCGATGAGGACGGTCGACGTGCCGCCGCTGGCGACCACCGCTACCACCGCGTGACCGTCCCGCAGCTGGTCTTTCGCCCAGGTCACGGCGGCGGGTCCGGACATCTTGCTCCGGGCTACGACCGGGAACTGCGGGGGCGGCCCCACCTTGGCCTCACTGGAACCGCTGACCACCGCCGGAAAGGTTTTCACGTCGAAGTTCGCCGCATATCCGAAAACCACCAGTAGAAGGACCGGCATAATAATCATCATCGCAAGCGTGCGCTTATCCCGGCGCATCTGCCGGAATTCCTTTACGATCATCGCGCGCATCGGTGTCCCCTTTGATTACCCGGCTTAGCCGACATCGTTTTTGCGAGTACCACCCGCATTAACGCGCGCCGGGCGCGGTCAGGTCAACGATCAAGCATCGCGGTGGTTGATCAGGAAGATCCCGGCTATCAGGGCAACGGCCATGTAGGCGCACAGCACGGCGAACCCGGTCCACGGGGCGAGCGTGTTGGGATCGAACCGGGACGCGATATAGATCACCTCGCCCGCGTTCAGCGGCAGGTACGGGCCCACCGCGGTCTGCCACGAATTCGGCATCAGGTTGAGCAGCAGGGGCGGGACGAACATGAGACCGAGCAGGGCGGCGATCGACCCGGCGGGGTTGCGGATGATCGCAGCCAGGCCCATGCCAAGCAGTGCAACCACACCCAGGTAGAGGCCGCCGCCGAGGACCGCTCGCAGCACTCCCGGGTCGCTGAGCGTGGCGCTCATGTCGTTGCCGGAGCGCAGTGCCTCGAAGGCGAAGAACGACGCGAAGCTGGACGCGATCCCGACCACCAGGCTGGTCACGGTGAGCACGGCCACCTTGGCCGTCAGCACCAGGCGGCGGCGCGGCATGGCCGACAGGGTGGCCCGGATCAGGCCGCTGCTGTACTCGCTGGAAACGATCAGCACCCCGAGCACGCCTATGGCGACCTGGGAGACATGCAGGCCGCCGAGCGACAGCCGGACCACGTCCACGCTAGCCCGCTCGCTGGCGCTGAGCCGGCCGGAGACGAAGACGGCGAGCAGCACGGCCACCCCGACGTTGCCGACGATGACGAGGCCGAGAGTCCACAGGGTGGACTGGACGCTGCGCAGCTTCCAGTACTCCGCCTTCAGCGTGTTGACGGCCACCCGGTGAGGGCCGTAGCCCGCATTAGACGATGCGGTAGCAGCCATGCTTGGGAGCCTCCTGGCTAGTTGGATGACGCGACGGAAGCGTGCTCGGCGGCCCGGTAATCGACGGCGCCGCCGGTGAGCTCCATGTACCGGTCCTCGAGTGACATCTGCTGCTCGGACAGTTCCTGCAGGGTGAGGTTGCCGGCCCGGGCCAGCTCGCCCACGACGGCGCTGCCCACCCCGCTGACCCGGAGCGCGCCGTCCGGCTGCCTGACGACCTCCGCACCCTGCGCGGTCAGCAGCGCGGCCAGTTCGTCCGCTTCCGGCGAGCGGACCCGGACGTGGTTGCCCGAGGCGCCCTGGAGCAGGTCGTCGATCGTGGTGTCAGCGATCAGCCGGCCGCGGCCGACAACGATCAGCCGGTCGGCCGTCAGCGCCATCTCACTCATCAGATGGCTGGAGACGAACACGGTCCGCCCCTCCCCGGCCAGGTGCTTGAGCAGGTTCCTGATCCAGAGGACACCCTCGGGGTCGAGGCCGTTGACCGGCTCGTCGAACATGACCACCTGCGGGTCGCCGAGCAGGGCGGCGGCGATGCCGAGCCGTTGCCCCATGCCGAGCGAGAAGCTGCCCGCCCGTTTCCGGGCCACGCTGGCCAGCCCGACCTGCTCCAGCACCTGGCCGACGCGGGCCGGGCTGATGCCGTTGCTGAGCGCCAGCCACTTCAGGTGGTTGTAGGCACTCCGCCCGGGGTGCACCGCTTTGGCCTCGAGCAGCGCGCCGATCTCGAGCAGGGGCCTGCGGAATCCCGAATAGGGCTTGCCGTTCACGGTCACCGAACCCGTCGTCGGGGCGTCGAGTCCCATGATCAGCCGCATCGTGGTGGACTTGCCCGCCCCGTTCGGCCCGAGAAATCCGGTCACTTTCCCCGCCGGAACGGTGAACGTAAGGTTGTCGACGGCCAGCGTGTCGCTGTAGCGCTTGCTCAGCCCGAATGCCTCGATCATTGCCGTTGTCCCATGGTTAGCAGTGGTAAGGCCTACATGTTCGTGCCGGGCCCTACGACACCGGTGACGTGCAGGACGATCATCAGGATGAGCAAGACGACCACGATGGCCACGATCAAGATCACGCTCGACCGGGGCCGCTTGGACCCCTCGGGCGACGCCGGAGGGATCTGGTCACTCTCGGTCTTCGGGTACGACGGTGGCTCAGTCAACACGGTTCCTCTCTGTACGTTCCCCATTTGCTCGCCCTGGTCCGACGCGGATGATTTTAACAGACACAGTGTCACGTCGAAGCCATTCCGTCGTAACACTGATGAGGCGTTGCGCCCGAGGCAACTTCGGCCCTGTCGCCCGCCCCGGCCCGCGGCCTACAGTCCTGCTCCGAAACCCCAAAGAGGAGCACTCGTGCCCGAGCTGCAGCCGGTTGACGAAGCATGGGAGTCGGCCCTCGCGGTGGTCGCGCATCCGGATGACCTGGAATTCGGGATGTCAGCCGCGATCGCCCGCTGGACCTCGCAGGGCAAGAAGATCGCGTACTGCCTGGCGACCAGCGGCGAAGCGGGCATCGACACGCTGCCTCCCGAGCAGGCCGGCCCGCTGCGGGAGAGTGAGCAGCAGGCGGCCGCGCTGGCCGTCGGCGTGCAGTCGGCTGAGTTCCTTGGCTACCCCGACGGCGTGCTCGAGTACTCCGTAGCGCTGCGCCGTGACGTGACCCGGGTCATCAGGCAGCACCGCCCGGAGGTACTGATCACCGGAAACCACCGTGAGTTCTTCGAGCGCGGCGGCCTCAACCAGGCCGACCACGTCAACCTGGGCCGGGCCGCGATCGACGCCGCCCGGGACGCGGGCAACCGGTGGGTCTTCCGCGAGCTGGCCGACGAAGGGCTACAGCCGTGGCGCGGTGTCCGGATGGTGCTGGTGGCTGGCTCCCCGCTGGCCCGGCACGGCGTCAACGTGACCGGGCACCTGGCCGCGGGCCAGGCCTCGCTTCAGGCCCATTCCGCGTACCTGGCCGCGATCGGCGGCCCGCTGGCGGACCCGGCGTCCTTCCTCGAACGGATCGCGGCTGCCGCCGGCCCGCGGCTCGGCTGCGAGTACGCGGTCACCTGCGAGGTCATCCCCTTGCGCTGAGGACGGGCTGGCCACGGCCGCCTTCGCCGCTAGCCCGGCTGCGCGACCGGGGGCGGCATCCGCAGTCCGCGCAGCTCCGGGAGCACTCCGGCCGACGACCGGACCAGACCGTCCGGGCCGCGCCCGGACAGCCAGGCGGCAAGATCGGTCAGCGTCCCGCTGACCGTCACGCGCTCACCCGAGCCGAGCGCCCAGGTGCGCCCGCACGGCTCCGCGAGCACCAGCTCAGTGCCCTCAGGTACCCGCGGCTCCAGGTATTCGAAGAGGTTCTCGCACAGCTGGTCCGACCACTGGGCCGGGCCGAAGCCGAGATCGAGGTCCACGGAATGGATCTCGGTCTCCCGCCAGCAGCCCTTGAGCACATCGGTCATGACACCCGGCCCTCGGTAGTTGATGCGCCTGCTCCAGTCCGCTGGCGTCACCCGGGCCCAGTCGGCCTCCAGGGCCGCCACGACAGCGCGCATCGTCGCGGTCAGCTCATCCGCGGACAGCTTGGCGTACGTCTCGATCTCGGCGTCCCGGCCGGGGCGGCCGCCGTCGAAGAAGTCGGCCTGCCGGCCGGTCAGCCCGCAGTCGATCTGACGCCGGGCGGCATTCATGAACGCCAGGCGTGACCCGAGGACATGGCCGCGGCTCCAGCCGGGCAACGCCGACCGGGCGCGTGCCTGGTCCTCGGTCAGCCCGGCGATGAGCGCGCTTTCCCGCTGATGAGCCGCCTTCATGAAGGCGATCAGCTCGTCCGGGGTGAACTCGGTCATGGGATCCTCCAGTTAGGGTTGCTTGTCGCCGACGAACTCGACGGTGCCCAGCGAGCCGTCGACTCTGATGCGCTCACCGTCCCGGATGAGCCGGGTGGCACCGTCCACCCCGACGACAGCCGGCAGGCCCAGTTCCCGCGCAACCACGGCCCCGTGCGTCATCAGGCCGCCGATCTCGAGCACGATGCCGCGGACGGCGGAGAACAGCGGCGTCCAGGCTGGGTCGGTGAACGGGGCGACCAGGATGTCCCCGTCCCGCAGGTCCGCGTCCTGCGGCCGGAGGACCACCCGGGCCCGGCCCTCGGCCGTGCCCGCCGAGACGGGCGAACCAGTCAGCGTCGTGCCCGCCGTCGTGCTGGCGGCGCGCACCCCGGTGACGATCTCGCCCTCGCTGGTAAACAACCGCGGCGGGTGCAGCGCCCGGGCCAGCGCGTAGTCCTCCTTCCTGGACTGAATCAGCCCGGTCAGGTCACCGGCCGGCTGCCCGTCCGCGACATCCCGGAGTTCCTGCAGGGTGAGGAAGTCGGCGTCGGAGACGTCGGCCAGAACGCCCTCTTCTACCAGCTGTGCGGCCTCGGCCCTGATCACGCCGCGATAGATGTCGAACAGGCTCACCGCGAGGAACTTGAGGTGCTCGCGCATTCCCATCAGCGTGCGCTGCACCGCGATCAGCCGGGTGACCAGTACCGCCTTGGGCCAGCCCAGGGGCTGCGCGCGAAGCCGGGAACCGATACGGGCGGTTGCCGCCTCGGCCTCCCGCTCTCCGGCCAGGAACCGCTCCCGGTGCTCCCCAGTCCGCCCGGACCGCGTGTTGGACACGATCGCGGGAAACAGCGCGGCTGGCTGCTCGGACCAGCGGGTGCGGGTGATGTCAACCTCGCCAGGCCCGCGCATGCCGTAGCGCTGCAGGAAGGCCTGCAGCGCGGTGCTGAACTCCGGGCCGCCGGGCAGTGCCGCGAGTGCCGCGATGGAAAATGGCTCTGGCCTCGGCAGGAGGTAGTCGAGCAAGTCAGGATGCCCGCGCACGAGGTCGGCGAGATCTCCGATAGCCAGCGACATCTCCGTCGTCACGTTGCCCCGCGGCGACTTGTCTAGCGCCGGAAGGTCGCTGATGTCACCGGTCCAGCTCTGGCACAGGCGGGCCACCAGGCGGCGGGCGACCATGGCGGAGACCTGGGTGAGGGTAAGCCGGTAGAACATGCGGCGCGGCTGGCGCTGCAGCTCCTGCTGGATCCGGGCGATGCGGTTCGCGTCCGGGCCGGACTCGACGGCCTGGCGGCTTCTGGCCAGCGTGCGTTCGAGGAACCGCTCAGCCCGGGCCTGCCTGGTGTCCATGTCCGACCAGCACAGGTCGGCCGCGACCCGGGCCAGGGCCCGGACCAGAAAGGCGTCGATGGCGAGGTCCCTGAGCGGGTGGAAACTGTGGTGAGCACCGAAGTCCGGGCGGTCGACAATCCGGCCGAGGGCCTCGCCCGCCCGCTGGTCCATAGCGCCGGCCGCCCAGCTCAGCAGGGTGCGCGCATAGCGGTTGTGCAACGGGTCGGTGTAATCGAAGAACAGGCGGCACCCGGCCTCGACCAGCTGTTTGCTCTCGCCACTGGGCCAGCGCTGCCCGAATGGGAAGAAGGTCCGCAGCACCGACAGCCCGAGCGGCTTCATCGGGTCGGTCATCATCTGCTGGTGCCCGAAGGAGAAATAGATGTGCAGGCGGGAGTCCGACGGCCGTTCCGGCAGAGGGAACAGTGATGTCACCGGCCGCGCCTGCAGGATCTGCACGCTGCCGCCGTCCTGGGCCCACTCGATGTCCTGAGGCGTGCCGAACAGTTCGGCGATGCGCTGCCCGGTCGCCGCCAGGTCCCTGATCACCGCATCCGGGAGGACCTGCGCGTCCTGCTGCGCGGCGGGCACAGCGCGGTGCTCCACGCCTCCGGCGGGGCGGGCCACGATCATGGTGGCCTTGCTGGCCACGGACTTGCGCAACCCGTGGTGATCCACCTGGTAAAGGTCGGGATTCACCAGCCCGGAGACGACCGCCTCGCCGAGCCCGTAGGCGGCGTTGATGACGACCGTGTCGCGGCGGCCGGTCACCGGGTCAGCGGTGAACATGACACCCGACGCCTCTGGCGCCACCATCAGCTGGACGACGACGGCCAGCCGGGCCGCCCGGTGACCGAACCCCTTTTGCGCGCGGTAGCTGATCGCGCGGTCGCTGAACAGCGAGATCCAGCACTGCTGGACGGCTGCGACCAGCTGCGCCTCGCTCCTGACGTTGAGGAGCGTGTCGTGCTGGCCCGCGAACGAAGCACTCGGCAGGTCTTCGGTGGTCGCGGACGAGCGGACCGCGCACGGCCGGGCAGCGCCGAGCTCGCGCCAGGCGGCGGTGAGCTCGGACCGGACGTCGCCGGGCACCTCGAGCTCGGAGAGCTGCGCGCGAAACTCCTCACCGAGCCCGGGGACCGCCGGAGACTGCCGTTCATCGAGCCGGTCGAGGCGCAGGTAGAATTTTTCCGCGTCCGGGCACTGCGCGATGAAACGGGTAAATGCGTTCGTGGTCAGACAGAATCCGGTCGGCACGGGCAGGCCCGCGTGGCTGAGCTTCGCCAGGTTGGCCCCCTTTCCGCCGACCAGGTCAATCGAATCATCGCCGACCAGTGAAAACGGAACAGTGAAATTTGACATAGAATCCCCAGGTAGATAACTGCGGAATACCGCGGTTAGACGGCTACGGCTCGGCCGTTATCTGCACAACGGCGCAGGCTGCCTCCATGCCCGGCGCATCCGTGATGATGAGAACATTGTCTCCGGTCGATACCACGCGCTCTCGCCAGGCGTATTCGAGACCGCGTATTGCATCAAGCGGGCCAGCATGGCCAACGGTCCTGGTGAATTCCCAGATACCGAGTTTCTCGTCGATATCGAGCGGGTCGAAAAGCATGACCTGGAGCACGTCGTGGTTCCAGCCGTCGTGAATCACCCGCGCGATGTCGCCCGCGGCCACGCCCGCCTCCCGCAGGGTTCGCTCGGCGACGGCGGGCAGCAGCTCGCCGAAGCCGCCGCCCTCGCCGGAAACCTGCCCGGCGGCCAGCTGCTCGCGGAAGCGCCTGGTGCGCTCCTCGAAGTTGAGCGTGCGCCCGGCGGTCAGGCCGGGCGGAAAGAGCTGCTCCCCGGCCCGGTGGCGCTGTTCCAGCCAGGGATCGCTCGCGGCGCCAACGGCCAGCAGCCGGGCAAAGCCGCCGCCGCTGGCCAGCACCACCGCCCCGCCCCCGTCGGCCAGCACGAACAGCTTCGACGCGCGCCAGCGGTCGACCGCGGGTGTCCCGAAGTTATCCGCCGCGGTGATCAGGACCGCGGACCGCGGCGCGGCCACGGCCAGGAAGCAGACGCTCAGCTCGAGCGCCGAGAAGAACCCGACACAACCGTTGCGGACCTCCACCGACGTCACCGGCTGATTGACCGTGTGGCGGTTGACGTAGTGCTGGGCCGACCACCCGTCAGGGCCCTGCGGGTGCACGTTCGTGTGAAGGACGGCGGCCCCCTCAGTGGCCGACCGACCGGACATTTCCAACGCTCTGGACCCGGCCTGCACCGCCAGGTCCGGAGCCGGAACCGTTCCGGCCAGGGACACTGACTCCAGGCCGCTGGCGCTCCGCTCGGCGGCATCCCACCAGCCCCGGCTGACCGCTTCGGCGGTGGACACCAGTCCGGTATCGGCGACGCCGATACCGGACAGGAAGACGTTCCCAACCCGCATCACCGTTCCCGGGTGATTTCGACGACCGCACAGGCCGCCTCCATGCCGGGTGCGCCGCCGAGCAGCAGCACCTTGTCCCCTGGACGCAGCTGGCCGCTGGTCCAGGCGTACTCCAGGCCCCTGATCGCGTCGAGCGGCCCCCCGTGTCCCGTGCGGCGGGTGAACTCCCAGACACTGCGGTTGTCGGGAATGTCCAGCGGATCGAGAAAGATGGCGCGCACCGCGCCGTAGTTGAATCCGTCGTGGACCACCAGGGCGATATCCCCCAGGGACACGCCCGCTTCCTTGAGCGTGTTTTCCACGGTGTCCACCAGCACCGTGCCGAAATCACCCATGGAGCGCAGCTCACCCTGCTCCGCCCGCTGCTGGCCGTAGACCATGCGCTCGCCGAAGTTCAGCGTCCGGCCGACGGTCAAGCCAGGGGGGAAGAGGTCCTCCGCGCCGCGGTGGTGCTCCTCCAGTTCCGGGTCAGAGGCCGCGCCGACCGCCAGAAGCGCCGCGAATCCGTCGCGCTTGGACAAGACCACGGCGCCGCCGCCGTCGGCCAGCACGAACAGCGGCGCTGCCCGCCACCGGTCCACGGCCGGGGTGCCGAAGTTGTCGGCGCAGGTGAGCAGGGCCGCAACCCGGTCCGGAGCGGCCAGCAGGTAGCAGGTCGCGAGCTGCAGGACGGAAAAGAAGCCGACGCAGCCGTTGTGAATCTCCACCGACGTCACCGGCTGGTTCACGGTGTGCCGGTTGATGTAGTGCTGCGCCGACCAGCCGTCTGGTCCCTGGGGGTGCACGTTGGTGTGGAACACTCCGGAGATCTCGGCCGCCGGGCGCCCGTACTCGGTCATGGCCCGCTGCGCGGCCTCGACGGCGAGGTCAGGCGCCGGGGTGGTGCCGGCCACTGAGACCGAGACCAGCCCGCTCTCTTCCCGTTCCCCAGCTCCCCACCAGCCGCGCTCGACCGCCTCGGCGGTGTCCACGTACCCGGTCCGCGCGGTACCGATCCCGGAGAGATGAATACCGGTTACTTTCATCGCAGCAGCTCCAGCCTCTTGAGTATGAGATCGTGATGAACGAGGAAGCGCTCCGGCTTGAGCGAGTGGGTTTCGATTCCCGCGCTTTGCAGCTCAGCGCCGAAATCACCGCCGGATTCGATGCAGCGATTGGCCGCCGCCTGAATGGCCCGGTAAGCCTTTTCCCGCTCGGCTCCGCTGGCCAGGGCGTCGGCCAGCACCGCCGAACTTTGCGCGAGGCCGTTGGTGTAACCGACGTTGGCCCGCATGCGGTCCGCCTGCACATCGAGCGTCTCCACCAGGTCGGCCGCCGCCGTTGCCTGGTAGTGGGCCACCATCAGGCTGTCGGGTACGGCGACGCGCTCGACCGACGAGTGAGACAGGTCGCGTTCGTGCCACAGAGCCACGTTCTCGAGCACCATGCCGGAATAGCCGCGCAGCAGCCGGGCCAGGCCGCACAGCCGCTCGCTGGTCGTCGGGTTGCGCTTATGCGGCATCGCGCTCGAGCCCTGGTAATCAGACGTCCGCCGTTCCTCCACCTCCCCGACCTCGGTGCGCTGCAGCAGTCGCAGTTCCAGCGCCAGCTGCTCGATACACGAGCCGAGCGTGGCGATCGCCTGAAGCAGCTCGGCGTGCCGGTCGCGCGCCACGACCTGGCTCGGGGCCGGCTCGACGCCGAGGCCGAGCCGACTGCAGACGTAGTCCTCCACGGCCGGGTCAATGAGCGCGTACGTCCCCACCGAGCCCGAGATCGTGCCCACCGCGACCGCGCGGCGGGCGGCCTCGAGACGCTGGACGGAGCGCTCCACGGCAAAGGCGAACCCGGCCAGCTTGTGGCCGAAGGTGGTGGGCTCGGCGTGCACACCGTGAGTGCGCCCGATGCAGATGGTGTCCCAGTGCTCGACGGCCCGGTCCGCCAGCACGCAGCGCAGCCGCCTGGACGCGGAAAGCAGCAGGTCGGTGCTGCGGCCCAAGAGGTGCCCGAACGCGGTATCCACCAGGTCGTAACTGGTCATCCCGAGGTGGACCCAGCGGGCCGATTCCTCGGGGATGCCTTCGCAGAAGGCCGCGAGGAATGCGAGGACCTCATGGTCCCGCTGACGTTCGAATTCGGCGACCCGGGCCGCGGAAGGCACCTGGGCCGCACGGATATCGGACACCGCGCACTCGGGCACGTGCCCGAGGAACGCCTGCGCTTCCGAGGCCAGGACCTCCACGCGCACCCAGGTCTGGTAACGGGTCTCATCCGACCACAGGTCCGCCATTTCCGGCAGCGCGTAGCGGGGAATCATCTCAGCCGGCCTCCGAACCTTACCGGGCGGCGGAAATTCGCCGCGAACGAACTCTGCCGCAGTCACCAACCACGCGCGGTGCCGACGTTACAATCTATTCATTAGTAATTCGAGATGAAATGTTGCACAGCCGGACAGCGCTTGTTCAGCGACGCCCGCGCTATCATCGAACTTGACCCGTGCGTGTGCGACTTCGGTAATTCCGCAATTGGCCACCCCGCCCAGTTTTGCGTTGCCCACTCTTGCTTACGGCTTGCTAGCTGTAATTAGGTACTCGCATGTCGGCAGTGAGCACCGCGATGAATAACCGGCCGTACTATGGCGATATCTCCCAGACGAGAGATATTCTCCGTCGCCGTCACTCGTCGGTCACCGAGCACGTCCAGTCGATTCTGGCCGCCATCGGGGAACCCAGTTCTTTTCTCGGTGCGTTCGTTTCGGTCGCCGAGCGCGAAGCTCGGCAGGAGGCCTCGGCCGCCGACCGGCTGATTGCCCGGCTCGGCGCCGCCGCCTGGCAAACACGTCCGCTGCTGGGCATCACCGTCGCGGTCAAGGACCTCATCCAGACCGAACTGCTGCCCACCCGCCGCGGGTCTCTGCTGGAGAACCGCCGCGCCCGGATGGACGCGCCCGCCGTAGCCCGGCTCCGGGAGGCCGGCGCGATCATCGTTGGGAAGACCGCCACCTCTGAATACGGGTGGAGTGCGAGCACGGTGAGCCGGGTGGCCCCGCCGGCCAGGAACCCGTGGTCGGCCGCGCACTCGGCCGGCGGTTCCAGCGGCGGCTCGGCCGCAGCGGTGGCGGCCGGGCTGTGCACGGCCGCGCTTGGCACCGACGGGGCCGGCTCGATCCGTATCCCGGCCGCGTTCTGCGGGGTCGTCGGGTTCAAGCCCACGTTTGGCCGTATCCCCTACGTGCCCGCCTGCGCCGACCGGCTAGCCCACCTCGGCCCGATCGCGCGCACCGTCCGGGACGCCGCCGAGCTCACCAGGGTGCTGTCCGGCCCGCACCGCGACGATCCCGACTCGCGTGACGGGAATTTGCCGGGGGCTGTGCCAGCCGGTCCCCCGCGCCCGCTGCGCATCGGCTGGCTGGAGTTTCCCGGAACATCGGCCGAGGTCCGGCGGGTCAGCGACAAGGCCCGGTCCGCCCTGGGGGGCCGCGGCCACCGGGTCGAGTGCACCGCGGTGCCGTTTCCCGACCCGTACCGGGCCCTGGTGGACATTCTGGCCGCGGGTGAGGCAGCCGGCACGTCACCCGAGGACGAAGAACGGAGCGACGCGGGCCGGATGGCTATCGTGCGCTACGGCCGGACCCTGACCGGCGCGGCCGTCGCGCGGGCCGAGGAGGAACGCCTGGCGCTGCGGATCCGGCTGGGTGCCGTGATGGAGCGCTATGACCTGCTGGCAATGGCCACGGTGCCGGTCGAGCCGTTCGCATTCGACGCTGTCGCCCCGCCGGCCGCCGCTGCTGACGGGGGCATCCCGCAGTGGCTGGCGTGGTCACCCGCTACCTACCCGTTCAACCTGACCGGCCAGCCCGCGCTGTCGCTTCCGGCTGGCCTGACCGGAAGCGGGCTGCCCGTCGGAGTGCAACTGGTGGGGCCGTGCGGAGGCGATGACCTCGTGCTCGGCACCGCGAACTTGCTCGAGACGGACCTGGCCCCGCTACCCGGGTGCCCGCCGATCACCGGAGGTAACTGATGATGCTTTCCCGCTCGTGGTCGTCTCGCTGCACGGACGGCAGCGTAGGACGTCCCGGGTTCGTGACGGAGTTCGGCCTGTGGGATGACCGCCAGGTCGCGGCGGCCGAGCGAGTAGCCGCTGAACTGGACGAGGTCGACTTCGTCCGTGTCGTGTTCTGCGATCCGCACGGCCTCGCTCGTTCCAAGACCGTGCCCGCCCGGGTTTTCCGCACCATTTTGCACAACGGCATGGACTTCAGCCCGGGGCCGTTCCTGTTCGACACGGGGCATGCCGTCGCCCTCGACTTCCTCCGGGCCGATCCTCAGGTCGGCGTGGCTGAGATCGTTGGCGCGGGCGATTTCGTGCTCGTCCCCGATCCGCTGACCTTTCAGGTGCTGCCGGGCCTGGATCCGGCCACGGCCTGGGTGCTCGGCGACGAGTACCTCAGGGACGGCACGCCCCATCCGCTCGCGACTCGCAGCGTGCTCCGGCGGAGGGGGGGGGGGCGGGCCGGCGCGGCGGGCGCCGGGGCGCGCCGGGCGCCCCGGCGCGGCGGTGGATCGGCTGCGC
>CAXUJF010000079.1:489-2339 GCA_964250865.1 uncultured Streptosporangiaceae bacterium | reverse complement strand
CGCCCGGCCGCGCGCCCCTGGGTCTGGCCCCGGTCGTCGGCCTCGAAGTGGAGTGGTACCTCACCCGGCTGCTTGACGGCGAGCCGGGCGACGCGGGCAACGGCTTTGGCCGCCAGGGCCCGGCTCCCGCCGTGGCCGCCGTGAACGCGGGCTACCAGTTCAACCTGGACACCTACTCCGACTCGGTGGCCGCCGTCACCGGACCGCTGGCGGTCATGCTGCTCGAACTCGGCCTGCCGCTGCGAACGATGGAGCACGAGTCAGGTCCCGGCCAGCTCGAGACGACGTTCGAGCCGATGCTGGCGCTGGACGCCGCGGATGCGATGCTCCTGTTCCGCACCATGATCAAGCAGGCCTGCGCCCGGCGCGGGTACCACGCGTCGTTCATGGCGCTCCCCGGCCTGGAGAGCTTCGACCCGAGCGGCTGGCACCTGCACCAGTCGGTGCTGAGCACGGACAACGGGGCGAACCAGTTCGCGCCGAACCTTACCGCTCCAGGCCAGGCGGCGTTGCCGGTCTCCGCCGCCGGGGCGGCCTACCTCGACGGCCTCCTGGGCCGTGCGGCCGAGCTCTGCCTGCTGTCGGTGCCGACGGTCAACGGCTACCGGCGCCTGACACCGGACTTCGCGCTGTCGCCGACCTCGGCCGACTGGAGCCTGGAGAACCGCAGTGTCATGCTCCGGGTCCTCGGCAACGGGGACTCCACCCACATAGAAAACCGCATAGGCGAGCCCTGCGCGAATCCTTATCTGGCCATCGCCGCACAGTTTCACGCCGGCCTTGAGGGCCTGGACAAGAGACCCCCGGGGCATCCGGCCAGCGCGGGCAATAAGTTGCCGCAGTCGCTGCGTGAGTCACTCGAATCATTCCGGAGCAGCAGCAGCGCCAGGGAACTGCTCGGCCCGTCGCTGGCCGCCTGCCTGACGAAGCTCAAAGAAAGCGAACTGACGCGGTACGAGGACTGGCTGAAAGAAAATCGCGTTACCGCGGGCGAGGTCACGGAATGGGAACACCGCGAGTATTTCAGGGTTTTCTGAAGCCGCGGCCAAAAAGGAGAGGAATAACCCGTGTCAAGGTATGAGTGGGATCAGAGCAACCCGTCAATCGAGAAACTCAAGGAGGCCATTGAGCCCGCTCGCCACACCGTGGTGAGCCATCCCCTCTACGGCCGCCTCAGCACCATGGATGCGGTCGTGACGTTCATGGAGCACCACGTGTACGCCGTCTGGGACTTCATGTCGCTGCTGAAGACCCTGCAGCGCAGGCTGACCTGCGTCCAGGTGCCGTGGGTACCGTCCGGGCCGACCGCGAGCCGGCGCCTCATCAACGATATTGTCCTGGTCGAGGAGAGCGATGAACTCGGGCGGGGCTTCATCAGCCACTTCGAGCTCTACCTGGACGGTATGCGGCAGGCAGGCGCGGACACCGGCCCATGCGAGATGTTTCTCGGCCTGCTGCGGGAAGGCGAGCCGGTCATCCCCGCGCTGAAGCAGGCGGGCGCGCCCGCAGCGACGGCGGAATTCGTCACCACGACGTGGGAGTTCATAGAGCACGCCCCGATCCACTGCCAGGCGGCGGCCTTCGCCTTCGGCCGGGAAGACCTCATCCCTGACATGTTCGACCAGGTAGCTGCGCTGAACTCGGAGTCAGGGCAGCTGTCGCACTTCGTCGACTACCTCAGGCGCCACATCCAGGTGGACAGCGAGGAGCACACCCCGATGGCCATGCAGATGCTGGCCGACCTGTGCGGCGACAACGCCGACAAGTGGCGGCAGTGTGAGGAGACCGTCAACACCGCACTGGCCGCGCGGGTACGGCTGTGGGACGGTATCCTCGCCGAAATCGACAGC
>CAXUJF010000079.1:0-479 GCA_964250865.1 uncultured Streptosporangiaceae bacterium | reverse complement strand
CCCCCCCGGCCCGCGCCCTCCCCGCCGCCCGCGGGGGGGCCCCCCCCCGGGTGGGCCCGGGGGCGGGGCGCCTTTCTGTCTAGGCGGCCACCGCGGCGGGGCGGGTGTAGAAATACCGGTGCCAGCCGCCCGGTGGCGCCCCAGGTCGTTCCTTCACCGGGCCGCTGACCGGCGGCGAGCCGCGGCCTGACGGCCAGCCCGCGCTCCGGCCGCCGCGCCGCCACCGCTATGACGCGGCCGTGATCGCCCGGGCCCTGCACGCGCTGGGCCGCGGAGCCTCCTACCGGCAGGCCCGCATCGCCGCGCTCGGACCCGCTGGGATCACGCCCGCCGGACCCGCCGGGGTTCCGGACGCCAAGCTGATCAGCCGCTGGCTGGAGAGCTTCGGCCCGCTGCTGCACCGGGAGCTGAGCCAGTCGCGCCTGCCGTCCGTGGTCATGGCCCGTACGGTCCTGGTCCGGCGGCCGTCGCCCGCGGCG
>CAXUJF010000078.1:9167-16296 GCA_964250865.1 uncultured Streptosporangiaceae bacterium | reverse complement strand
GTGGCGGACAGCGCCGACGGCCCGTAGGGCGCCCAGGAGGGGTGCGGCGGCGGGGGCCGCCGACCCCGCAGGGTGGCCGCCGCCTGTTCCATGGCCCCGAGCCGGGCGCCCCGGCTGGCCGCGAACGCCTCCGCCACCATGTAGCCCTGCTCGGACCGGTAGCAGGACAGCGCCAGCTCGGTCGCGGCCAGCTGGTAGTCGGCCATCACCTGGCCCCCACTCAGCCCGCAGTGCAGCCGGGCCCACTGCCGGGCCAGCCGCCGCTCGTGCAGGTCGCCCAGCATCCGCAGATCGTCCTGGGTCATCGTTTCCGGTCTCTGGAACTGCGTTAGCGAGGTGCCGATGAGGGCCACGATGCGGCGCCGGTCGAGCCGCATGACCACTATCAGCAGGCCCAGGAACACCAGCAGGATCAGGTAGACCAGCGTCTCCCAGCCCGCGCCCCGCCGGACCGAGTCGTCCCAGGCGGTGTGCAGGACGACCGCCATCACCCAGCCCGCGACGATGGCCCAGGTCCCGCGGCGCCGGGACGCCGTCGTGGCCGCGTAGCCGACGCCGATCCCGATCATCGCGGTGAACAGCGGGTCCCACAGCGGCGTGAGCAGGCCGCGCTGGAAGAAGGCCGAGATCAGCGCGGTCGCGCCGCTGCGTTCGGCCTGCACGTAGGCGAACAGGTTCGACACCAGCGCGAAGCCCAGCCCGATCGTGGCTGCGTAGACCACGCCATCGCCGACGCCGTCCAGTTCGGCCCGCTGGTAGCGGAGCACGCCGAGCAGGATCGCGCCCTTGACCGACTCCGCGACCAGCGCGCCCACCAGGGAGTTGCCCAGCGAGGTGGTCAGCTGGCCGGCTTCCGGGCCCAGCTCCGGGGTGGTGAGGATGCTGTTGCCGAACACGTGCCCGATCAGCCCGATCACCGCGGCGGCGCCGGCTCCGGCGCTGAACGTCGCGGCCAGCAGGACCGGCGGCTCGGGCTCCAGCCGGTCCAGGTACAGCACCCCGGCCATCACCAGCGGCACCGGCAGGATGGCCAGGGCCAGCCCGGACACGGTCGATTCCGGGCCGCCGTGGACCGAGATGGCCAAGGCGATGAGAGCGACCAGGCAGAGCGCGGCGAAGCCGGCCAGGAGGCCGACCGGGATACGGCCGGGAGGACGAACGTCAGGGGCACGAGCGCCGGAGGCCGGCCCGGGGGGATCGGTCGGGGCCATGGCAGGCAGCGTAACCGCCCGTCCCCGCGCGTGCGCAATCCAGCAGTACAGGGAGGTTGCGGCATAGCCGACACCCAGGCCTACACCCCGGCCAGACTTTTCGCCCGGAGCAACGCCACCATCAACGTGTTCAACTTCGGCATGATGCCGCTGGGGGCGTCGGCTGCGGACCCTGCCAGGAACGAGCGACCGGTCAGGCGGAGTTCAGCTCGGCACCCACCCGGCGGGCTCCGATGGTGGCCAGGGCCACGCCCGTCAGCGTCGGGTTGCAGGCGGTTGAGGTCGGAATGAGGCCGTTGCCCGCCACGTAGAGGTTCTCGGTGTTCCAGACCCGGCCGTGGCGGTCGCAGACCGACTCGCCGTCGTCCTCGGCGCCCATCCGCACGGTGCCCTGGTAGTGCAGTGACGAGCCGCTGGGCATCAGTTGCGGCCAGCCCTCCAGCGCGGTGGCCGTGCAGGCCCGCCCGATATCAGCCGCGACCTCCATGGCCTGGTCCACCACCGCGCGGTCCAGGTCGCTCAGCGAGTAGTGGATGCGCATGCGGGGCAGGTCCCGCCAGTCCCGGGCCGAGTCGCTGAACTCCACCCGGTTCTCGGACCGGATCTCGTTGCGCAAGAAGAGACCGGCGCTGAGCAGATTGGACCGCTGATGCACCTGGACCTGCAGGGGGAAGCGGGCGTCCTCGAAGGGAATCCAGGTCACGCCGCTGGAAGGCATGAACGCACCGAGCGCCGGATCGCCGCCCGCACCGGAGCTTCCGTCCACCCGGAAGAGGGCCGCGATGTAGGGGTGCTCGTTCAGGTGACGTCCCAGCGCAGCCGGCCGGACACCCGAAGCGAACAACAGCTGGGGGGTGCGCAGGCTGTCGGCCGCGATGACGACCTGGCGGGCGGCGACCTGGTACGGCGTGCCCGAGGCCAGGTCGACCAGATCCACTCCGGTGGCCCGGTCGCCGGACATCACGACCCGCTGGCACAGGGTGTCGGGGCGTAGCTCGAAGTTGCTGGGGGCGCCGTTGAGCAGCGGGCCCAGGATGACGGCCGGGCCGGCCTGGCCGGACCCGGGGGTCTCCCGGCGCACCGCGAGCGGCATGGCCTGGACCCGGCGGTCGGGAGCTCGCCCCTGATCGAACACCTCGCCCAGCGTTCGCTCGCGCCACAGTGCGGCGGGTGAGCCGGCGAACTGACGGGCGGAGACCCCGAGCAGCCCCTCGGCCGTCGACAGGGCGTCGTCCAGCGTCGGCCCCTCCGGCGGTGTCCCCGCCAGCGGTGTCCCCTCGAGGAAGGCGATTCGCTCGGTCCCCGACGGGCGGGGGCAGGAGCCGAACCAGTGTGCGCCCATCCCGCCGACGTTGCTGGCCATGGCCGCGGCCGGGAAATCCGGGCTCACCTGCTCCTGGGCAGCACTGAGGAGGAACAGGCCTTCATGGGGCAGGATCGGGCCGTCCTGTCCCAGGCGGTAGGCCAGCAGCTCCTGCCCGGCCGGGGGAATGTTGTAGGAGTACTGCACCGGCCCCTGCGAGGCCACCTTGGCCTGGGTCCGGGCCCGGTCATCCACGATGGTGTTCACATGGGTGCCGGGCGGCTGCGACACCACCGGACCGGACTCGACGACCAGGACCCGGGCGTCCGGCACCTGATCGCAGATCAGCCGGGCGTAGGTGGAACCCGCTGGCCCGCTCCCGACGATGACCACGTCCACCTGGCCCGCCGCATGCTGGCCGGCCACATGCTGGCTCGCCGCAGGCTGTCCTTTCGCATGGCTCACTCCGGCCACCGCTAGGCCAGGAAGCCGGCCGGCGCCTGCTCCCGGACAAAGGCGAACCGCGCATCGATCCCGGCGTCGTCGAGATGGTGCATCTGGTGCAGGACGATCGTGCCGTCGAAGCCACTGCGCTGCAGGAGAGAAAGGTAGAGCGGGTAATCCAGGAGGCCCTCGCCCGCGCCCAGGTGCCCGGCTTCACCGTCGTGGTCAAGGTCCTTGGCGTGGGCGAGAGCGATGTCGCCGCCCAGCAGGTCGAAGGCCTCGGTCAGTTTCTCTTGCATCCGGGGCAGCTCGCCGGCCTTGAAGATGTTGGCCGGGTCCATGACCACTTTGACCGAGGGCGACCCCACCGCGTCAAGCAGCTGACGGGACCGCGCGGCCGAATTGGCGACGTTGTTGACCTCGGGCTCGAAGGCCAGGGTCACGCCGTGCTCTTCGGCCGTTTGCGCCGCCGCCTTCATGACCTCGACCAGGTCGGTCATGGCCTCGGGACTGTCGTTGTCCGGATGAAACCGCCACATGATGTCCTCGCGGCTGCCCGTGCACAAGGTCACCACGGACGTGCCCAGGGCGTCGCAGTACCCGATCAGCTGGCGCAGGTGACCGAGGTTGGCCCAGCGGCGGTCCCGGTCGGGATGGACCATGTTGAACGTCCCGTCCACCGCCGCCATGACAATGCCCCGCTTGGCCAGCTGCCCGCGGATGTCCTCGCACAGGCTGGGGCTCAGGTGCTCGCCCAGGACGTCCAGCCCGCGCTGAAGCGAGTCCCGCAACGGAATCGACGGCACCGCCGAGCCGAGCTGGAACTGGACGGCTTCGATTCCGTGGCCGGCCACGGCGGCCAGCGTCTCTTCCAGGCTGGCGCGCTCGAACTCGCTGGTCAGAACCCCTAGCTCCGCCACCACACCGCTCCTTCACCGCCAGGACCAGGGCGCCGGGAATCGATCGCCCGGCCAGCCGCTGGATGCCGAACCAAATGTTAATCATCGTCAACTGTTCTGTACAGTGCCTCTGTACTGGGGCTAGGCAACAACCAGGTCTTCCGGCCCGGGTGGGCCGCCCGTCGTTGTCAACAAAAACGATCAAGCTCCTGGTCAGGCTGGGTATGCCGTGGTTCGAGCGTTGACAGAAAACAAGCCGAATTGCTAACGTGCGTACACAATACGAGGCCCTCACGGTCGAGGAGAAGGTGGCGCATGAGGTTCGGAGCTCCGGTCTGGCCATTCAAGTGGGAAGAGCCCTACGACGGAGCGATACGCCGCATCCGTGGGCTCGGTTTCAAGGCCGTGGAACTGATCGGCTGGAAAGCCGAGACCCTGGACAGCTATTACACGTCGCAGACGATCAAGGAACTGCGCTCGGTCCTGGATGGCGAAGGCATACTGCTATCGCAGTTCGTGGCCAATCCCGGCGAACTGGCCAGCGGCGACGCCGCGGTCCGGGCCCAGGCCGTCGAGACTTTCAAGCGCTTCAGCGACGCGGGCGCCGAACTCGGCACCAAGATCGTTAACACCGTGACCCATTTCCCCTTCGCCATTAAGAACCCCCCGCTGGTGGACCGCGCGATGGTGCAGCAGTACACCGTCGACGTGCCGGGCGATCTCGACTGGAATCAGAACTGGCTGGATTATGTGGACGCCATTCGCCAGTGTGCGCAGTACGCGGAGTCGGTCGGCCTGAAGTACAGCCTGGAGATGCACCCGTTCCGGTACGCCTCGACCACCGAGGGCCTGCTCCGGCTGATCGAAGCGGTCGACAGCCCGGCTCTGGGGGCCAACTTCGACCCCAGCCACACCTTCCCCAACGGCGACTTCACCCACGTGTCGATCTACAAACTGGCCGACCGTCTGTGGCACTGCGACTTCTCCGACAACGACGGCACCAACAACATGCACTTCCGCCCGGGCAAGGGAAAGATCGACTGGGCCAGTGCCATGAAGGCCCTCAAGGACATCAATTACGACGGCGTCGTGTCCCTGGAATTCGAGGACATTCCCGGCGTCTCCCGAGGCGTCCGGCCGCAGGCCGGCGCCTACGAGCCGAGGGTCGAGGCGTCACCGGAAGTCGACCGCGAATACAAGATCGCGCTCGAGTACCTGACCGGCCTGGCCCAGGAGGCCGGGCTCAACGTCGAATAGCCGAACAGCCGAATAACCCGGTAGTCGAATGACCGAGCAACCGGATAGTCGGACAACCGGATAACGGCCAGGAGCGGGGGGGGGGGGGGGGGGGGGGGGGGGGCCGCCCCGCTTTTGTGTTCCCGCTGACCCCCAGGGTGCCGCTCGCTGACCCCCAAGGTGCCGCTCGCTGACCCCCAGGGTGCCCGCGGGCGGGGTCAGTGGCCCGCCAGCGCACCGCCGATCCCGCCGACGCTGAAGTGGCGGTGCAGGAAGCCGAACACGATGACCGGGGGCACCAGCACGACGACCGATACCGCCATCACGTAGCCCCATTCGGTGTTGTTCTCGGAAAAGAAGGTCTGCAGCCCGATCGGCAGCGTGTAGTTGCCGCTCGAGCGCAGGAACACCACCGCGATCAGGAAGTCACTCCAGGCCAGCAGGAAGGCGAAGATAGCGGTGGACAAAATGCCGGGCAGCGAGTTGCGCAGGACGATCTTGACGAACCCGCCGAACAGCGAGCACCCGTCGATCCAGGCCGCCTCCTCCAGCGCGACCGGGATCGTGTCGATATAGGCCGCCATCATCCAGGTCGCCACCGAGATCGTGATGCTGACGTACACGATGGCCAGCCCGAACAGGTTGTCGTTCAGGTTGAAGTGGGCGAACAGCACGAACAGCGGCACGATCGAGACGATCTGCGGGAACGACTGGGCGATGAACAGGATCAGCGCGTAACCGCTGATCGCCCGGCTGCGGCTGCGGGACAGCACGTAGCCGGCCGGGGCGGCGACGATGACCGCCACCACGACCGTCGCCACCGTGGCGATCAGGCTGTTCCGCAGCCAGGTCAGGACCTGGGTGTGCGCGAAGATGTAGCTGAAGTTCTCCAGGGTGAACAGCGAGTGCGACGTGGACGAGAGCTGCGGCTGGAACGACAGCACCACGGTCACGATCACCGGGATGAGCACCACGACGGTGATCACCGCCAGGGCCAGGGTGTACGGCCACCGCGCCTTTCCTGATTTTGGCGGTTCCGCGGTGGTGCCGGGCGCTTCGACCAGGGCCGGCAAGGTCGCGCCCACGGCTGACATGTCGGAGGCACTCATAGGATCTGGACCTTCCTGATCCGGCGGAACAGGACCACGGAGACGAGCACCGACACCAGCATCATCACGAAGCCGATGGCGATACCGGGCCCGGTCTGGAAGTTGCCGAAGACGGTTTCGTAGGACAGCACGATGAGCGTGCTGGTCGAGTTGACCGGGCCGCCGCCGGTGAGGAGGTAGATGGACTGGAAGTCGCCGATGCAGAAGATGAACATCAGGATCCAGCTGATGTAGGTCGAGCGCGCGATCATCGGCAGCGTGATGCGGCGGAACTGCTGCCAGCTGGTGGCCCCGTCCACCCGGGCGGCTTCGTAGATATCACTCGGGACACCGGCCAGCGCGGCACTGGCCATCAGCATCATGAACGGGAAGCTGAGCCAGACCTTGTAGAGGCAGACGATGACCTTGGCCAGCCCCGGGCTGTCCAGGAAGAGCAGCTGACCGAGCCCGATGTTCTCGGCGATGCGCGGGACCCAGCTGGTGGGGGAGGCGACGAGCCATTTCCACGCGGTCGCCGTCACCACCACCGGCACGATCCAGGGCAGCAGCAGCAGTGTCTTGAACAGCCCGGGCGTGTGGATCCTCTGCCGGAGCAGCAGGGCGAGCCCGAGGCCGACGATCCAGCTGCCGAACACGCCCACGATGCAGTAGATGACCGTGAAGATGGCCGACTGCCAGAAGACGCTGTTGTGGAAGTCGAGCGTGTAGTTCTGGAACCCGACGAACATCCCGGTGTCGACCAGGTTGCCGTTGTGCAGCGACTGGAGCAGCGCTTCGACCGCTGGGTACCCGTAGATGAGGACGACCAGAATCACCGACGGGAGGACCAGCGCCGCCAGCGTCAGGCTCCGGTACGAGAACCGCCGGGGCGGCCGGGGCGTACCCTCGCCCCGGCCGCTCAGGCCCACTCCTTTACGGGCACGGGAC
>CAXUJF010000078.1:0-9157 GCA_964250865.1 uncultured Streptosporangiaceae bacterium | reverse complement strand
GGGCCCCCCCCCCGGGGGGGGGGGCGGGGCCCCCCCCCCCCCCCCCCCCCCGAGGCCCACTCCTTTACGGGCACGGGACAGCCCGCTGATCACGCTCGAGGACCGAGCCTGTGTGCTCGTCACTGTGACCTGTGTCCGATCTGTCCGATCATGCCTTGTAGGAGGAGCCGTACTGTGAGATCCCGTTCTGCAAGGTGGTCAGGGCCGCCTTGGCCGTCGTGTTGCCCTGCAGGATCGACTGGATGCACTGGACCATGGGCGTGCCGTTGTCCACCGTGGCCAGGCCGGAGAAGATGTGCGCGTAACGCGCCGACTCGGGCTTGGCCACCGGCACCCACTCGTTGATGATCTTCACCAGGTTCGGGTCGGCCTGGACCTGCGGCAGCGCGATGGCCGACTTGCGGACCGGCACGGCCGCGGTGACGCCCTGCGCGAAGAAGCCGTTCTTCCCGACAAACTGCTGATTCCACCACAGCAGGAACTTCTCCGACGCCGCCTTGCTCGGGGTCTTGGTGTACATCTGGTAGTTCTTCAGGTACTGGATGGTCCCGGTGGTCCCGTGCGGGCTCTTGATCGGGCTCATCACCGCGAAGTCGGTCTTGGTGGGGGTGCCGCCGGTCTCCTGGGGGATGGTCGCGTTGGCCAGGGCCATCCCGACCCGCCCGCTCTTGAGCGCGGTGTAGACGTCGGTGTCGATGTAGCTGACCGAGCCCGGGTCGATGTACTTGTTCTTGGACATCTCGAGCAGGTACTCGACCGCCTCGACGTTGCGGTCGAACAGGCAGTCCGCCTTGCCCGTCTCGTCGAACATGCCGCCGCCGTTGTTGATCATGAACGTCGCGAGCGTGTGCGTCCCGTAGGCCGAGTTGCTGCTGTTGGCCGCGGTCACGTAGCCGTATTTGCCGATCTTCTTGAGTGCCTTGCAGGCGGCCATGAACGATGTCCAGTCGGTGGGCACCGCCACGCCCGCCTGCGTCAGCAGGGTCTTGTTGTACCAGAGGGCCCGGGTGTCGACGCCCCAGGGAATGGCGACGTAGCCCTTCGAGTTCTTGAGCTGGTCGAACAGGCCGGGCAGGTAGTCGGCGTACTGGCCGTTCTTCTGCATGGCGGCCACGACGTTGTCCGCGTAGAGGATGTCGCCCTGGTCGGCGAACTGGAAGGCCTGGTAGGCGTAACCGCCGGCCACCGTCGGGCCCTTGTTGGCGGCCAGGGCGGCCTCGATGATCTCGTAGTCGTTCCCGGTCATCAGGTTGTAGCTGCCCTTGATCTTGCCGTCCGTCCAGGCTTCGGTCAGCTTCTTGGCCTCGGTGTTCAGCTGCCCGGTCCCCACCTCGCCGTCCCAGAACGAGATCGTGCCGCTCGGGCTGGATCCGCCGGACGAGCTGGACGAACCGCCGCTGCTGCAGGCGTCGAGGACGATGGGCAGGACGCCCGCGGCCGCGGCTGCAGTCAGGAAGTTGCGACGGGAAAGGTGGGCACGCTCGGATCTAGCACGAGTGCTCATTCGTGTCTCCCAAAGGGCTTCGTTGCTTCTGGGGTTTGTGTGCTTGTTCAGGCCTGACCTGCTGCGGCATGCGCAGTACCGACAGCTGGTCCAGGCCGGAGATCGTGGCTTGCCGCCCGGTGCCCCGAGCGTATTGTTACTGACCGTCCACTTTAGAGCTGGCCTCAGCCAGGGTCAAGGACTCACAGGTCAAGATGGTTTAACGAAGCCGCATGCCCTTTAATTAGGTGTCATGACGAAGGTGGTGATTCCCCGCGGCCCGTACCGGACTGGCATCAAGCGGCGCCGTGAGATCGTGGCCGCGGCCTCGAGAATCTTCGCCCGCCACGGGTACGCGGGCGGCTCGCTACGCCAGATCGCCAGTGATGTCGGGGTCACGCCGGCCGCCCTGGCCCGCCACTTCGACAACAAGTACGGCCTGCTCCAAGCCGTCCTGAACCACTGGGAAGAGGAAAACGACTACCGGTTCGAGGGGGCCCATGGGTTGGAGTATTTCCGCCGGCTCCCGCAGCTGGTGGAGGAGCACACCAAAGAGCCTGGGCTCATCGAGCTGCTGCTCACCGTGGCCACCGAAGCGAGCGATCCGCAACACCCGGCCCGGGCCTGGGCCGTGCAACGGTACGACCACACGATCAACCTCGGCATCGGCTATCTCCACGAAGCCCGGGACATCGGGGAGATCGGGGAGATGGGCGACGAGCAGATCGAGCGCGAGGCCCGCGGCGTGTTCGCGCTCATGGACGGCATGCAGCTGCAGTGGCTGCTCAACCCGTCGCTGCCGGTGGCCCAGATGTTGAAGGACCAGCTGGACCCGATTCTCCAGCGCTGGGAGCAGGGGGCGAAACCCCGGCGGCGGCCTCGCCCGCCCGCACCCAAGGACGTCAGGGAGCCGGAAACAGGAGCTTCCGCAGCTCGCGCATGAGCTCGCTCTTGGCCGAGAGCGTGGCGTGCACCTCACGGTCCGGTGATCGCGGCGCAGTGGCCCGAGCCGGCCACGGTGGCTTGGGCTCGGGGTGACCGAGCGCAACCCACCCCAGGACGGCCGCACCGGTCGCGGTGGCTTCGGCGGGTTCGGGTACCGACGTGGCGATGCCCAGCGCATCGGTGATCAGCTGGGCCCAGCGGCCGTCGGCCAGGAGACCGCCGGTCAGGCGGACCTCGGCGGGCTCACCGACGCAGGCCTGGACGGCGGCGGCGAGTTCCTGGATGGCGCCGGCCACCCCGTCGAGTGCGGCCCGCGCCACGTCGGCCGGCCCGTGATGGTTGGCCAGGCCCACGACCGCGCCCCGCAGATCGTCGCGCCAGAGCGGGCTGCGCTCCCCGTTGAGGTAGGGCAGGAACACGAGCGACGGGTCGTCCGGCCGGGCCAGGGCCTCGCGCAGTACGTCCCCGACGCTGGCCGGCTCGCCGATCAGCTTGGCCACCCAGTCCAGGATGTTTCCGCCGTTGCTCCCCGCTCCTCCGATCACCCACTGGTCCGGTGCGACGGGGTAGCACCACAACCGCTGGGCCGGGTCCGCGGTGCGGGCCGCTACTTTGGCCCGGACGGCGATGCTCGTGCCGGCGGTGCAGGTCGCGATGTCGTCGCTGAGGCCAGCGGCACCGAGCTGGGCCAGCGGCCCGTCCATACCGCCCAGCACGACCGGGAGCCCGCTGGGCAGCCCCAGCTCGGCGGCGGCGTCGGCGCGCAGCGGGGCCAGCGCGGTCGCCGCCCGGATCGCAGGCAGCTGGACGGGGCTGACCCCGCTCCCGGCCAGCAGCTCGGCGTCCCAGCACCAGCTTTCACTGTCGAACACCCCGGTGGACGCCGCCGTCATCGGGTCGGTCCACCGTTGGCCCGTGATCAGCTCGAAGAAGTGGTCTTTGGCCGCGGCGAAGCGGGCCGACGCCAGCAACCCGGGATGGTGACGCTCCAGCCAGCGCAGCTTGGCGGGCCAGTAGCTGACGTGGGCCGGGCAGAGCGTGCGCTGGTACGCGCCGCCCTGCGGGCCAAGGACACCGCCGGGCGACGCCGCGATCGCGTCGATCTCGGCCTGTTCCGCCGACGCCCGGGTGTCTGACCACAAGATGACCTCGTCGATGCGGCCCTCACCGTGGTCACGCCAGACGGGGGCCAGGCAGCTGGCCGTACCCGACAGGACGAGGGCGGCCACCGGCGCGGCCGGGCGCGCGGCCACCTCCCGGATGCAGGCCGAGACGGCCGAGCGCACCTGGTCCCAGGCCTGCGTCGAGCTGCCTCCCGGCCCGGAGATCGTCTCGATCGCACGGCCGGCCGACACCTGGATGGCGTAGCGCTCGTCGTAGGTGAAGGCCCGGGCGCCGCTGGTGCCGATGTCCACGGCCAGTACGACCTCGGGCGGGGGAGCGGACCGGGCTGGGTTCATGGCCGGGGTGAGGTTCTCAGGCCGTCTGCAGGCACACCGGCGTGGGGACCTGGGCCGACGACACCTGGCGCAGCTCGGGCTCGTCTTCGCTGAACTCCAAGACCACCAGGGCGTCGGAATCCTGGACCGCGACGATCACGAACCGGCCGTCGGCCGAGAAGATGAACTCGCGCGGCTCACGCCCGCCGGCCGGGGTGAGCTGCACGAGCTCGAGCGTGCCCTGATCCGGGTCGAAGCGGAAGATGGCGATCGTGTCGCTGTCCTCGCCCCGGTTGGAGACGAGCACGCTGCGGCCGGACGGCGAGACCCGGATGGCCGCGCCCTGGCTGTGACCGGAGAAGCCGGCCGGGAGGGTGGACACGGTGTCGGTGGTCTTGAAGCCGTCACCCGCGCGCCGCAGCACCAGGACCGTGTTGTCGAGCTCGTTGACCAGGAACAAGTGTGCATCGTCGGGATGGAAGGCCAGGTGCCGCGGGCCCGCCCCCGGGGCGGTGCCGATCCGCCGATCAGGGTGTTCGGTGAGCTTGCCCTCGCTGCTGAGCGTGTAGACCAGGACGGCATCCAGCCCGAGATCGGGTACGAGCACGTCGTTCGTGACCGGGTCGAACAAGATCATGTGGGCGTGCGGCCCGGTCTGGCGGACCGGATCGATGCTCGACCCGGAGTGCTGCACGTGATCGGTCATCGGGCCGATGCTCCCGTCCGCTTCCAGCGCGAACACGGCAACGGAACCCGACCGGTAGTTGGCCACCAGCAGGAAGCGGCCGCTCGGATCCAGCTCCAGGTGAGCAGGCTCGACGCCGTCCGACGGACGGCTGTTGAGCCGCGTCAGCTCGCCGCTGCTGGTGTCACGGGCGAAGGCGGTCACGCCCCCGCCGGGCTGGTCCTCGAACTCAACCGTCTCGTTCACCGCGTAGAGGCGGCTGCCGTCCGGGCTGAGCACCACGAACGAGGGATTGCGGGTCGGGGCCAGGAGCCGCACCGGGCCGATCGTGCCGTCCTCGAACCGGCACGAACCGATGCCCTCGGCCTGGCCGTCGACGTGCGGCAGGCGCTCGGTGTAGGTCCCGACGATCAGTTCCTGCGAACCGGAGCTGGCTGATGGTGGCACGGCGGAAGCCCCTTTGGCTCGTGGCAATTTGGCCGGATAAGGTTACCATGCGGATACTTTTCGGCTCCAGCACGCGTCAGTAGCGGGCCCCCACCACCTGGTCGGCCAACGGGCCGAGCCGGGCCAGGTCTTCGCTGGTCAGCGTGACGTGGAGCGCCGCGACGTTCTGTTCCAGCCACTTGACCCGCTTGGTGCCGGGGATCGGTACCAGCGGCACACCCAGCCGGTCCTCCTGGGCGTACACCCAGGCGATCGCCACCTGCGCCGGGGTCACGCCCTTGTCCTGCGCCACCGCGCGCACCTCGTCGGCGATCTTGGCGTTGGCCGCCGCGGCGCCGTCGGCGAACCGCGGGTTCCGGCTGCGGAAGTCCGTGGCGCTCAGCGTGGACACGTCCACCGTCCCGGTCAGGAACCCGCGCCCGAGCGGGGAGTAGGGCACCAGGCCCACGCCCAGCTCCCGCATGGCCGGGGCCACCGAGGTCTCCAGGTCGCGGGTCCACACCGAGTACTCGCTCTGCACGGCGGTGATCGGGTGCACCGCGTACGCCCGGCGCAGCAGGTCCTCATCCACCTCGGACAGGCCCAGGTAGCGGACCTTGCCCTCGGCCACCAGCTCGGCCATCGCCCCCACGGCCTCTTCGATCGTCGCGGTCTGCGGTGGCCGGTGCAGGTAGTACAGGTCGATGACGTCGACGCCGAGCCGCAACAGCGACATCTCGCAGGAGTGCTTAATGTAACCCCGGTCGCCGTGGAACACCGGCTGGTCGTGGCCCATGGACCGGTCGATGCCGGTCTTGGTGGCCAGCTGGACATCGTCCCGCCGCCCGGCGATGCCCCGGCCGACCAGCACCTCGTTGTGGCCGGACCCGTAGATGTCCGAGGTGTCCAGGAACGTCACGCCCAGCTCGAGCGCGCGATGGATGGTAGCGATCGATTCGTCCCAGTCGGTCGGGCCGTAGGACTGGCTCATGCCCATGCAGCCCAGGCCCTGGGCCGGGACGGTCAGATCGCCAAGCTTGGTAGTACGCATCGCGCCGCTGCTCCTTATTAGATGGACCCCGATAACCGGGGGACCTTTATCCGAGTGAACTGACCAGCTGAGTCAGCGTGGGGCCCAGCGGCGCGTCCAGGGTGGCGGTGGCCAGCTCGTCGCCGCGGGTCTCACCCTGGTTGACGATCACCACCGGGATATCCAGCTTGGCCGCCTGCCGGACGAACCGGAAGCCGGACATCACGGTCAGCGAGGAGCCCAGCACGACCAGCGCGCCGGCCCGCTCGACCAGCGCGTAGCAGTCGTCCACCCGGGTCCGGGGCACGTTCTCGCCGAAGAAGATCACGTCCGGCTTGAGCAGGCCGTCGCAGGAGCCGCAGTTCACCACCTGGAACTGCTCGACCAGCGCGTCATCCAGCACCGCGTCGCCGTCCGGGTTGATCACAGCCTGGCGCGCCGCCTGCTGGGCCCAGCCCGGGTTGGCCGCGCTCAGCCGCTGGTCCAGCTGGGCGCGGTCGGTGCGCCTGCCGCAGGACAGGCAGAGCACCCGGTCCAGCCGCCCGTGCAGCTCAATCACCTGCCGGGCGCCCGCCGCGGTGTGCAGGCCGTCCACGTTCTGGGTGATGATCCCGGCCACCAGCCCGCGGCCTTCTAGTTCGGCCACGGCCCGGTGCCCGGCGTTCGGGATAGCCTGGGCCACGTGCCGCCAGCCAACGTGGCTGCGAGCCCAGTACCGCTGCCGGGCCACCTGCCCGCCCACGAAGGTCTGATAGGTCATCGGCTGGGCGCGCCGCGTCCGGCCGGTCGGACCCCGGTAGTCGGGGATGCCCGATTCGGTCGACAGCCCCGCGCCGCTCAGCACGATGACGCTGCCGTCGGCCACGAGTTCGGTCAGGATATTGAATGATGTCGCCGACGGGGACCGGTCCCGTCCCGCCGATGCCGTCCCACGACCCGGAGCGCTGTCCGCTAGCTGCGTCACCCCTCCATGCTGCCTGACCCGGACGGATGCCCCGGACGTGGGTACGGCCGGCTTGCGCCGGGCGGCCTGGCGTTACTTGCTCGGCTCCGGCACCTTACAGTCGATCTTCGGGTTGACGCCGACGTAGTTGAGCGGCCCGGCCAGGATCGTCACCACGATCGTGCTGGCCTTCGTGCAGCCGCCAATGGTGCCGTTGTAGTAACCGCGCTGCCCAGCAGCGATCGCGCCGATAATGAGCCAGATAAGGAGAATGATTGATCCGATGCGCATTGGACCTCCGCCGGCGCCGCCGGCCCCATTCGTGAAATGAGCATGAAGAAGCGGCCCTGGATTAGGGCCAGGCCGCCGGGTTGGCCCGGCTCATGATGGCACGCAAACCGGGCACATTGCGAAAAGTTGCCGTTTCGCGATCCATTCGTTGCATGACACCCGGATACGCCCTTACCGCCATCTTGCGGTGCCCTGCTGGGCGCCCCAACTGGCGATACGACCGGCTGTCCCGCTCGTCACGCCGGCCTCTTACCCGGCCGCAGCGCACTTATCCGGGGCCGCGTTGACCATTTGCGCCGGCTTAACCCCACGCGCCGCAGTTTGCGGTAATTCCGCACGTGAGGGTGTGCGGAACCCCGGTAGCGTGAACGGATGCCCCCGCCCCATGCCCGGAGTAATTTCTACCGGGGCCTCGATCTGGACGCCGCTCGTTCGGCCACCGTGCCCGACGTGCTGCCATTGCCCGGTGCTCCCTTCTCAGTGCTCTTCTGCGGCATCAACCCCGGGCTGTACTCCGCCGCCACCGGCTTCCACTTCGCCCGCCCCGGCAACCGGTTCTGGCCCGCGCTGCACGGGGCCGGTTTCACGCCGCGCCAGCTGGACCCCAGCGAGCAGGAACTGCTGGCCGGCTACGGCCTGGGCATCACCAACCTGGTGGCCCGGGCCACGGCGCAGGCGTCCGAGCTGACCCGGGCCGAACTCCAGGCCGGCGGGGAACGCCTGGCCGCGCTGGTCACCGAACGCCAGCCCCGCTGGGTCGCCGTCGCGGGTGTCACCGCCTATCGAGAGGCCTTTGTTAATAAAAAGGCACAGGTAGGACCGCAGTCAGAAACCATCAGCCGGAGCGGGTTGTGGATCGTGCCCAATCCCAGCGGGCTGAACGCACACTGGCCGCTGGCCGCGATCATCGAGGAGTTCGGCCGATTGAACAAAGCCGCGCTGACCGGCATACGATGACGTCAACGGCTAGGGGGAAGGAAACGGCGTGACGGAGAATTCGGGACCGGGGGGCCCGGGGCCGCAGGGCCCGCCGCCGCTGCCATCGCGCCGTGATTTCGACACCACTGTGGCCCACCCGGCCCGGGTCTGGGATTACTGGCTCGGCGGCAAGGACAACTTCGCCGCTGACCGGGAGGCCGCCGAGCGGGTTGTGGCCGCCATGCCCAGCATGGACGCCACGGCGCGGGCGGGCCGTGCGTTCCTGGCCGCCGCCGTGCACTATCTGGCCGCGGGCATGGGCATCCGCCAGTTCCTGGACATCGGCACCGGCCTGCCAACCGCGAACAACACGCACGAGGTAGCCCAGCAGGTCGGGCCGGAGTCGCGGATCGTCTACGTGGACAACGACCCGATCGTGCTCACCCACGCCCGGGCCCTGCTGACTAGCGACGCCCGCGGTGCCACCACCTACATCGACGCCGACCTGCGGGACACGGGCAAGATCCTGGCCGAGGCCCGCAACGTGCTGGACTTCAGCCAGCCGGTCGCGCTGATGCTGCTGCACATCCTGCACTTCATCCCGGACACCGACGACCCCTACGGCCTCGTGGCCAAGCTGATGGAGCCGCTGGCTTCCGGCAGCTACCTGGTCCTGGCTCACGCCACCGTCGAACTCACTCCGGGGGCGCGGGAGGCCGCCCAGCGGTACAGCGAGAACAACACGGCCACGATGACGGCGCGGTCCAGGTCCGAGGTCGCCCGGTTCTTCGACGGCCTGGACCTGGTCGAGCCGGGCATCACCCCGGTCGGGGTCTGGCGCCCCGGCCCGATGGAGGACGTCCCCACCCAGGGCCTGGCCACCTACACCGCGGTCGCCCGCAAACCCTGACCGGCTAGTCCCCGGGCCCCAAAGAAGCTCCGGCAGCCCCATCAGCAACGCGCGGCCCTCCAGCCCCGCTGACCCCACCAACCACAT
>CAXUJF010000077.1:0-16374 GCA_964250865.1 uncultured Streptosporangiaceae bacterium | reverse complement strand
TCCGCGGCGACGCCACCCCCGAGGAGATCGCCGCGATCGTCGCCGTCCTGGCGCTGCGCGGCCAACCGGCACCGCCGGCCCGGTCGCGAGCCCTTTCAATATGGGCGGACCGGGACCGGCTGATGCGGGAACCGGTCTCGCCCAGCCCCGGCGGCTGGCGGCGGTCGGCCTTCCCCCGCTGAGCGCGACTCGGGCCGGGCCGCCGCTCAGCGCGGGAACTAGCTGAGGCGTTCCAGGATCAGCTCACGGACACGGGCGGCGTCGGCCTGGCCACGAGTGGCCTTCATGACCGCACCGATCAGGGCGCCCGCGGCGGCCACCTTGCCGTCGCGGATCTTCTGGGCCACGTCCGGGTTGGCCGCGATGGCCTCGTCCACGGCGGTAAGCAGCGCGCTGTCGTCGCTGACCACGGCCAGGCCGCGGGTCTTGACCACCTCATCCGGGTCACCCTCGCCCGCCAGCACGCCGTCGAGGACCTGGCGGGCCAGCTTGTCGTTCAGCGCGCCCGACGCGACCAGCTCGGCGACCCGGGCCACCTGGGCCGGGGTGATGGCCAGCGCGGTCAGCTCGGTGCTGGTCTCGTGCGCACGCCGGGACAGCTCGCCCAGCCACCACTTGCGGGCGTCGGCCGGGGAGGCGCCGGCCGCCACGGTGTCGGCCACCACGTCGATCGCCTCCGCGTTGCGCAGCGCGGCCAGGTCGGCGTCGGACAGGCCCCACTCGGCCTGCAGCCGCTGGCGCCGGCCCGACGGCAGCTCCGGCAGCGTGCGGCGGATCTGCTCCACCCACTCCCGCGACGGGGCCAGCGGCACCAGGTCCGGCTCGGGGAAGTACCGGTAGTCCTCGGCCTCTTCCTTGCTCCGGCCGGACGTGGTGATCCCGGTGTCCTCGTGGAAGTGCCGGGTCTCCAGCGCCACCGTGCCGCCGGCGTCCAGCACCCCGGCCTCGCGCTCGATCTCGGACCGGACGGCCCGCTCGACCGAGCGCAGCGAGTTGACGTTCTTGGTCTCGGTCCTGGTCCCGAGCCGGGCTGACCCGATCGGGGCGATGGAGGTGTTGACGTCGCAGCGCAGCGAGCCTTCCTCCATCCGCACGTCGGACACGCCGAGCGAACGCAGCACGTCCCGCAGCTCGGTGACGTAGGCCCGGGCCACCAGGGGGGCCAGCGCGCCGGTGCCGGTGATCGGCTTGGTCACGATCTCGACCAGCGGGATGCCGGCCCGGTTGTAGTCGACCAGCGAGTAGTCGGCGCCGTGGATGCGGCCGGTGGCCCCGCCCACGTGCAGCGACTTGCCGGTGTCCTCCTCCATGTGTACCCGCTCGATGCCCACCCGGACCTGCGTTCCGGCTCCGTTCTCGTCCTCGACCGTGACGTCGAGCCAGCCGTCGGTGCACAGCGGCTCGTCGTACTGGGAGATCTGGAAGTCCTTGGGCATGTCCGGGTAGAAGTAGTTCTTCCGCGCGAACCGGCACCACTGCGCGATCGAGCAGTTCAGCGCCAGCCCGATCTTGATCGCGTACTCGATCGCGGTCCGGGACGGCACCGGCAGCGACCCGGGCAGGCCCAGGCAGGTCGGGCAGGTCTGGGTGTTGGGCTCGCCGCCGAAGGTGGCCGGGCAGCTACAGAACAGCTTGGTCCGGGTACCGAGCTCGACGTGGGTCTCCAGGCCGATGGCCGGCTCGTAGCGCGCCACCGCCTCGGCGTAGGGCACGAGTGTGGGCGTGGTCATCGGCCCGCTCCCTTCGTGATGTCGCTGGCCGCGCTGAGGCTGGCCGGCCCGGTGGCGTCGGCCAGCAGCGGGTGGCCCCAGCGCTCGGTGAACGCGGCCTCGGCCGCGGCGGCTACCCGGTAGGCGCGGTCATCGGCCAGCACCGGGGCCATGATCTGCAGGCCGACCGGCAGGTTGTCCTCCGGGGCCAGGCCGCACGGTACCGACAGGGCAGCGTTACCGGCCAGGTTGGACGGGATCGTGGCCAGGTCGGCCAGGTACATGGCCATCGGGTCGTCGGCCCGTTCGCCGATCTTGAACGCGGTGGTCGGCGTGGTCGGCGAGACCAGCACGTCAGCCTGGCCGAACGCCGCCTCGAAGTCGCGGGCGATCAGCGTGCGGACCTGCTGGGCCTTGCCGTAGTAGGCGTCGTAGTATCCGCTGGACAGGGCGTAGGTGCCGAGCATGATGCGCCGCTTGACCTCGGCCCCGAAGCCGGCCTCGCGGGTCAGCGCCATCACCTCTTCTGCGCTGAGGCTGCCGTCGTCACCGACCCGCAGCCCGTACCGCATGGCATCGAACCGGGCCAGGTTGGACGAGCATTCGCTCGGCGCGATCAGGTAGTAGGCGGGCAGCGCGTACCGGAAGTGCGGGCAGGACACCTCGGTGACCTTGGCCCCCAGCGACTCCAGCAGCTCCACGGCCTGCTGGAACCGGGCCAGCACGCCGGGCTGGTAACCCTCGCCGGACAGTTCGGTGACCACGCCGATGCGCAGCCCGGACACGTCGGCCTGCCGGGCCGCGGCCACCACCGGGGGCGCGGCCTCGGGGATGGAGGTGGCGTCCATCCGGTCGTGCCCGGAGATGGCCTCCTGCAGCAGCGCCGCGTCCAGCACGGTCCGGGCCAGCGGGCCCGGCGTGTCCAGCGACGACGCAAACGCGATCAGGCCGTACCGGGAGTTGCCGCCGTAGGTTGGCTTCATCCCGGTGATGCCGCACACCGCGGCGGGCTGCCGGATCGAGCCACCAGTGTCGGTGCCGATGGCCAGCGGCGCCTCATACGCGGCCACCGCGGCGGCCGAACCGCCGGACGAGCCACCGGGGATCCGGTCCAGGTCCCAGGGGTTGTGGCTGGGGCCGAAGGCGGAGTTCTCGGTGGATGAGCCCATGGCGAACTCGTCCATGTTGGTCTTGCCGAGGATGATCGCCCCGGCGTCACGCAGCCGGGTGGTGATCGTCGCGTCGTACGGCGGCTGCCAGCCGTTGAGGATCTTCGACCCGGCCGTGGTTGGCATGTCCGTGGTGGTGAAAACGTCCTTCAGCGCCACGGGAATCCCGGCCAGCGGGCCGAGCTGCTCCCCGGCCGCACGGCGGTCGTCCACAGCCCGGGCCGCGGCCAGCGCCTGCTCGGTCGCAACGTGCAGGAACGCGTGCACGTGGTCGTCGGCGTCGGCGATCCGGTCCAGGTGGGCCTGGGTGACCTCGGTGGCCGAGACGGTCTTGGCCACCAGTTCTTCGGAGAGCTCGGCCGCGGTCATCCGCGTGAGATCGTCACTCATCGGGCAGTTCCTCATCCAGAATCCGGGGCACCTTGAACCGCTGCTGTTCCACCGCGGGCGCTTGGGACAATGCCTGTTCCGCAGTCAGGCACGGTCCGGGCTCGTCTTCGCGGTAGACGTTGGTCAGCGGCAGGGCGTGCGAGGTCGGCGGGATTCCCTCGGCGGCGACCTCCTGAACCCGGGCGACCGCCGAGATGATCTGGTTCAGCTGGGGCGCGAGGTGATCCAGTTCCTCGTCACTGAGGGCAAGCCTCGACAGCCGGGCCAGATGGGCGACCTCGTCGCGGGTAATGGGCATGCACGCCATCCTAGAAGGCCTGGATACCCGCCCCGACCCATTTACGTGGCGTTAACTCCCGGGGTCAGCTCGCGGCCGGCTCGGGCTCGGATTTTCCGGCGGGTGCGGGCTCTCCGGCGGACTCGGGCTCTTCTTCGGGTGCGGGGCGCACGGCGTCGGGGCCTTCGGTCAGGAGCAGCTGGAAGCCGGCCTCGTCCAGGATCGGCACCCCGACCTCGACCGCCTTGTCGTACTTGGAGCCCGGGTTGTCGCCGGCCACCACGAAGCCGGTCTTCTTCGACACCGACCCGGTGACCTTGCCCCCGGCGGCCCGGACCGCCTCGGCCGCCTCGTCCCGGCTGAGCTGCGGCAGCGAGCCGGTGATGACCACCGTCACCCCGGCCAGCAGCCGCGGCTTGGCTCCGGTGGGGTCGAAGCCCTCCTCTTCCATCCGCACCCCGGACGCGCGCCACTTGTCGACGATGGCCCGGTGCCAGTCCACGCCGAACCAGTCGACCACCGAGGCCGCGATGGTCGGGCCCACGCCGTCCACCAGCGCCAGCTGCTCCTCGCTGGCCGCCATGATCACGTCCAGCGAGCCGAACTCGGTGGCCAGGGCCCGGGCCGCGGTCGGCCCGACGTGCCGGATGGACAGCGCGACCAGGATCCGCCACAGCGGGCGCTGCCGGGCCACGTCCAGGTTGGCCAGCAGCCGCCCGGCGTTGATCTTGAGCGTGCCCTCCTTGTTGACGAAGAACGGTGAGGTAGCGAGCTGGTCCTCGGTCAGGTTGAACAGGTCGCCTTCGTCGCTGACCAGATGGTCGTCGAGCAGGGCGGTGACTGCTTCGTAGCCGAGCACCTCGATGTCGAACGCGCCCCGGCCGGCTAGGTGGAACAGGCGCTCCCGGAGCTGGGCCGGGCAGGCCCGGGTGTTGGGGCAGCGCGTGTCGGCCTCGCCTTCGGGCCGGACGAGTTCGGTGCCGCAGGCCGGGCAACGGGTCGGGAACTCGAACTCGCGCTCGTCCCCGGTGCGCAGGTCGACGACCGGCCCGACGATCTCCGGGATCACGTCCCCGGCCTTCCGTAGGACCACCATGTCGCCGATCAGCACGCCCTTGCGCTTCACCTCGTCGGCGTTGTGCAGGGTGGCCATCTCCACCGTCGAACCGCTGACCTTGGCCGGCTCCATCACGCCGAACGGGGTCACCCGGCCGGTCCGGCCCACGTTGACCTGGATGTCCAGCAGCCGGGTATTGACCTCTTCCGGCGGGTACTTGAACGCCATGGCCCAGCGCGGCGCCCGCGAGGTGGCCCCGAGCGCGCGCTGGGAGTCCAGCCGGTCCAGTTTGACCACCACGCCGTCGATCTCGTACGGCGGATCGTGCCGGTGCTCGGCGTAGTAACCGATGTACTCATGCACCGCGGCCAGGTCGGAGACAACCCGGATCCGGTCGCTGGTCGGCAGACCCCATTCGCGGAGGCGGTCGTACCAGCCGGACTGGGTCTCGGGCGGGCTGGAGTCTGGCGGAAAGCCCTCAACCCGGCCCACCCCGTGCACAATCACGTCCAGTGCACGGCTGGCGGTGACCCGTGGATCCTTCTGCCGTAGGGAGCCTGCTCCGGAGTTGCGCGGATTGGCGAAAGCCGGCTTGCCCGCCTCGGTGAGTCGCTCGTTCAGCTCCTCGAACGCCTTGACCGGCAAGAAGACCTCGCCCCGCACCTCCAGCGTCTCCGGGTAGCCAGAGCCTTTGAGCTGGGCCGGGATGCTATTGATGGTGCGGATGTTGGGCGTGACGTCTTCCCCGGTCCGGCCGTCACCGCGGGTGGTGCCGCGGATCAGGCGGCCGTTGCGGTAGACCAGCGCGATGGCCAGGCCATCGATCTTCAGCTCGCACAGGTAAGGCCCGGTGCCACCGCCGCGGGCGGCCCGGTCGGCCCAGGCGTCGAGCTCCTCGGCCGAGAACGAGTTGTCCAGGCTGAGCAGCCGCTGCAGGTGCTCGACCGGCGTGAACAGGGTGGACACGGCCCCGCCGACCTGCTGGGTGGGCGAGTCCGGGGTGCGCAGCTCGGGATACTGGTCCTCCAGCGCCTCCAGGTCGCGCATGATCCGGTCGTACTCGGCGTCAGCCAGGGTCGGCGAGTCCAGCACGAAGTACCGGTGCCGGGCTTCGGTGATCTGTGCGCTCAGGTCGGCGTGCCGCTGCCGGGCCTCGACCGGTGTCTCGTTGGCGTCGACCGGCAGCTCGCTGGCGTCGCCCGGCGTCTCGTGGGCGTCGCCCGGCCCCTCGGTCATGCGTACGGTCCCGTGTGGCTCATTCTTCTTCGTCCCCCGTGTTTTCCTCGGCTAGCTCGGGGACTATTCTCGCCGCTTCGCGGCTGTGAGCCAGCGCTTCGACGGCCCGTGTCGGGGTCGCGCCGGCCAGGCCACAGGCGGGAGTGACCACGATCTGCCGGCCGGCGTCGGTTGGGTTCATGCCCAGGGCACGCCAGAACCGGAGGATCCGTCGCGCCGTGTGCGCCGGCTGGTCGTCCCTGGTGTTGCGGGGCAGGATCGCGGCGACCGCGCCCGCGAAGATGCCCTTCCCGGTGTCGGCCAGTTCGGCGATCAGGTCGCCGTCTTCCCGCCGCACCAGGCTGAGGTCGAAGGAGACCGCGTCCGGCTGCGCGGCCATGATGATGGCGAACGGCGCCGGGCCGGCGCAGCAGTGCAGCACGGAGTACTGCCCGGTCGCGGCGAGCACCGTCTGCAGCCGATCGGACATGTCGGCCGCGTCCGGGACCGCGATCCGGGACAGCCCGCTGGCCGTCGGTACCTCGCCGTTGACCACGGTGGTCAGTGACGGCTCGTCGAGCTGGACGACGAGGGTGGCTCCCGGCACCCGCTTGCTCACCTCGGCCACGTGGGCGGCGGCCGCCTCGGCCAGGGACGCGGTCAGGTCGGCCACGGCGCCCACGTCGGACAGCGCAGGCTGAAGGTTCTTCGGCAGTTCGATGGCCGCGGCCAGGGTCCACGGGCCGGCCAGGCTGATCTTCAGGGGGCCCGCGAACCCGGCCAGCTGCTCCTCCAGCGCGTCAAGGTCGCTGGACAGCATGCTCTGCGCGGCGCGCAGGTGCCGGCCGGGCCGATCGGCGACCCGCCAGCCGCCGGTCGTGGTCTCGACCGGGAAATCAATAAGGAGCGCGGCGGTCCGGCCGATCAGGTCGGCGCCTGGGCCCCGCGTCGGAAGCTCGGGCAGGAAGGGGAAGTCCGGCACCTCGTCGACGACGACCTGCACGGCTTCGGCCGGGTCGGTGCCGGGCATCGACCCGATGCCGGTGGCGCTGCCCGGCTCCCAGGGAAACTCTCGGTCGCCGCTGGTGGCGGCCGTGTTTTCAGTCACGCTGCCGAGCTTAGGCCCTGTTCCGGACCGTCCCGGAGATCCGCCTGGTCTTCCTTAGTCTTCCGCGACTAACTGCCCCGGCCTCTTTCCTGCATTCCTCCGGCGGCACCCGCTCCGCCGGCCACCCGGTAACGATCAGCGTGGCACCGTGAGCAAGCTGTCACTACGGCCGAAGGGCGGGCCGCGAACAGGACTTTCGTCCCTAAGCGGTCTCCTGGAGGGCCAGGGCTGGGGCCGGCTCCTTGCGGGCCAGCACGGGCACGGGGGTTCGCATCCAGGCCGACACCGGCGTCTGCTTTACCTGGCATTCGATGTGCTGATAGCCGTCCGGCCGGGCGTCGGCGTGATGGATGACGACATCGTGGTAGAACCAGTCCGACACGATCATCGCGCAGACATCGGTCGACTTGGCGAAGGCCTTTTTCAGCGGTTCCGCGTCGGCCAGCCGGAAAGTGTCGTCGATGGCCGCGCCCACGACTCCGTGTCGGTCGAACGTGACCTCGCCCGCGTTGACCGCGACGCGCAGCCGTACCTCAGTGGCCGCCGTCCGGGCGGGATTCTGCTGGGCCATGGTCACGTTGTGGTGGACCAGGGCCTCCTCCAGCTTCTCCGGCAGCATGGTCACCAGCCAGCCCTTCGGCACCCGGGGATGCACCAGCAGCAGGACCCCGTCCCCGCGGTCCTCGTAATAGCACTTCACCCAGTCACGCCGTCTGAACGCGCCCGACAGTGACTGGTACATCGCGCGCCGGATGAGCACCCGGTCGCTGTTACGCCGGATCGGAGCCGTCGACTGTGCGATGTCCACCACCACGATGGCGCGATGCATGGCATCGTCAACCGCGTGGCCCCCGCCCGGCGCGGCCGCCGGGCCGGGGCCGGTCATTCCCGGAACCAGGGTGGTCAGCCGCTCCCTGAGCCGTGGTCGCCCCTGCATGATCACGACCTGCCTCTGCGACCGGTGAACAGCGCCACCAGGTAGCCGAAGGTGACTCCAAGGACGAAGATCACAGCTATCAGGGTGACGGCGGTAATTACCTGGCTCATGATGGTCTGCCCTCCGTCCGGTCTGTCCTCAGCGCTGGGAGTCGTGGCCGGCGCCTGTCAGCCGGCGAACTCCCCGCGTCATGGTGCTGGTGGGCTCGTCGTAGAGCGTGGTGGCCCTTCCCCGACCCGCCAGGGTACGCCTGCGGGCCCCGTTTTCTTCGGCCTTGATCCCGGCCGACACGATGAGGATGACCCCGAACGCGGTGCCGATGAAAAACACGGCGATGATGATGACGGCTACCAGCTCAGTAGTACTGGCCATTGCTGGCCTCCCCGCACGCCGCGGCGGTGGTGAATCCGCCGCTCCTGCCTCCATACGGAGGGCGCTCGCTGTCCCGCGGGATGTCTGCGCCACTCGTGATGCCTTCGGTCGTTGGCCTTGGTCAGAGCAGGCCGTGCCTCCGGCGTCCGCGACAGCTCGTGGCCCTGGGCACTTCAGCCAGCCGTTCGACATGTCCTGCTCTTATGGCTGGACCATGTCGACAGGTTGACGTGGATGTCATAGACCATCCGAGCCATCCCAATCGTTGGTATGTTGCTCCGAAGTGATGCCCGGCGCCTCCGCAGCTAAAACCCTCTCAGTCGGGACATTCCAAAGATTGGTATGACCTGGATGTCCGCCGAGGTTAAATGTGACATTCAGTTATGTGATAGCCGTCTAACCGCGCTCGATCTCACTCTGTGTCAGCAAAGTCCGGATCGGGTCGTTTATCGGGTGGCCAACCTGGCCGCAGCGGCAGCGGAACATCGTGCCTGCTGGCGCCGTCCCGGCGGTACGGCCGACCAGGCAGTACGGCAGCATCCTGGCTACATCGTGGCTGGGACGCAGCAACAGCGCAGTTCATCCGCCGCAAACGATCAGGTAACGACACGTACGGATCGGCAGCTTGACCGACGGAATAGCTAGCCAACCTGCTAGGTTCACCCACGTAGCTAGGCTCGTTCCTGTAATCCTAGCCATACCAACGTTTGGAATGTATGGTATCCGGATAGGCTCCGTCACGGTTGGTGCTATCCGGGTCCTGCAGCACGCTTAACGGGGTCCCGGCCCCGCACCGGACGATCGCCATCCGATCATCCGGGGACTGGACTAATAACGGCGACTGGTCTTGACGGGAGGAGTCATGGCTGTTCCGTTGTACCGGCGGATTGCTGATGACTTGCGTGAGCAGATCAACTCAAGACAGCTTGCGCCGGGCGATCAGCTGCCTCCCGAAGACCGGCTGAAGGAACGGTTCGCCGCCTCGCGCAACACCATCCGGGACGCGGTCAAGCTTCTCGTCGCCCTGGGCCTGGTGGAGACCCGGCCCGGCCAGGGCACGTTTGTCGTCGACCCGCCAGACCCTCTCGTCACCACCCTCACCACCGACCGTGTCACCGGCCTGGGCGGCGGTGAGGGCGCGGCCTACCTGACCGAGGCCAGCGAGCGGGGCCCAAAATCTACGGTCCCCCGGGTCGAGCTGCAGACCGCCGAGGGTGAGATCGCACGGCGTCTGGGCGTGGACGACGGCACTCCCCTCATCTCCCGCCACGAGCGGCGTTCGATCGCGGCCAAGCGGGCCAACCAGCCCGCGGGCAGCGCGCCGGAAGAAATGACACCGTGGTCGATGCAGACGTCGTTTTATCCACGCAGCTTTGCGCTACGCGGCGCCGAGCACCTGCTTGACAACGAAGACATCGCCCAAGGCACGGTCAGATACCTCGAAGAAGCACTGGGCATCAAACAGGTCGGCTATCGTGACTGGATCACCGTGCGAGCGCCGGACCAGAACGAGATCGCCTTTTTCGGGCTACCTGCCGATGGGCGAGTGCCGGTTTACGAGATCTTCCGTACCGCGTTTGATCAGAACGGCACCCCGATGCGCGTGACTGTGACAATTTTCCCGGCCGACCGGAATCAGTTCATCATCGACGTGGGTGATGTACCCGCTCGAGAGTACAAGCCGGTATCTAAAAGCTGACCCATTCGCGTGCCCGAATCTGCTTGGAATCACTGAATAGTCACCCCGGTATTCCGGGGCCAGGATCCCGGCCCCGGGAGCGGGCCGGGCGACACACGGAGCCGAACCGATCATGCCGACGATGGCGCCATCGCGCCTGCCTAAGCTGGCCGAGTCAGCCAGCACGCCTGACGCGTCATCCAGCACATCATCGGGTACGACGGTCCCGACGCTGCTCCCCTGGCAGTTGGCGCTCGACGAACGGAATCGGCTGCGGCAGCAGATACGGGAGGGCACGCTCTGTCCCCTGGCCCGGCCGGCCCAGGGGACAGACGAAGACGCCATCCTGGAAATGATTGAGGAAGCCAAGCAGTGGCTGCCGACCATCGGCACCGATCAGTGGTCCACGGACTGGAAAGATGACGGCGGAGCTGGCCGCAGCGAGCGGGTGGCACTCTCGCTGAAAGAGGGCACCACGTGGCTCATTTTCGTTCCCTACCGCGGGCAAGAACTGCTCATAGCCACGGTGACCATCGAATACAGCATCGACTCGAAAGTGTGGTCTGGCGTGCACGCCGGCTCGCGCAAGTGTGCCTATCTCAGCCGGCTGGTGACGACCCGGGACTTCGCCGGCTTGCATATCGGAGCCGCAATCATCGACTGGGCGTGTGAGTACGCCAATGAAGCGTTCGGCGCCAAGCGATTGAGAATTGATGTCTGGACGACTAACCATCGGCTGCACGATTACTACCGGAAACACGGATTCCAGCCTCGGGGATATCTCTACGATAAGAATTACCCGTCGTGCGCTCGCTTCGATCGGTGCACCGGGCAGCGGGCCTCGAACGCGGTCCCGCGAATCGTGCGGGCGTAAACTGCCCCGATCATGGTCCTGATCACGGCGCTGATGATGGCCCGTCCGGGTCGGCCTCCGGTTGGCACGGTGTAACCACCCGGTACCGCCGCTCGCGGCCCAACCGCTCAGGACCGCCAAAATCAGGACGGCCAGCTCGAGAGCCGCGCGAACCTGTCAACTAGTCATTTGGGTCAGTGTGCCCTTACCTGGATGATGGCCCTCGGCGTACTCCCTTGGACGGGCATCAGCGCTGCTCAGAGTGGCACGCCTCGCCGCGGTGAAGGTCAGCGATAGTGCGGCAACCCGCAGCTGGGACCGGCATTTACAAGATCCAAAAGTGATCCAAGCGTATTCATCATGTAATAATTCGCCCGAAGCGGTCTCATACGAAGGACACGGGCCTAGATGCAGCTACGCAGACATCACTCATCTGGCGGGCACAGAGCAGTACCCCAGGGCGCGGATCCTCCCGGCGATCATTCATCTTCGTATGCGTTAGCTGGCTCTTGCGAGCCGCCCCGGACCGGCCACCGGCCTGGCGGGGCAACGGTTAGCCACGTACCGGCCGCGATCACCACGGAAAGGAGGTGTCACGTCATGGCCAAGCGTCACTGCCGCCCCTCCCTGCACTACCGTTACGAGCACTACGACCCCCGGTGATGGGGACGTGCCACGCTGTCGGCGCCGGAACTTTCCGGGACTGAAGGCGCCGGCAGCGAAAGCGCCGGCCGGGCCGTGCGGTCGGCTCAATCGTCACCGTAGAGATGACGGTTGAGCTCCGCCGGACGGGTCGACTCCGGGCACTCGTCCGTGTAGTAGTTCATCACCGCAACCACGCGGACGTCTCCGGCGGCGTGGAGCGGGCGCACGTAGTGCGGATACCGGCGACCGTCAAAGAAGACGAGATGCCCGGCCTGCGGCCGCAGCGCCGAGCACGATCGCTCGATGTCAGCCACGCTGCGGGCCTGCTCATCGTGTCCGAACACGAGTTCACCGCCGGCCTCAGGGCCCTGGTCGGTGCAGAACAGCAGACCGGTCAGCGGGTTCGAATCGACGTGGCACTCGAACCGCATGCCGGTGCCACGCTGCACGTTGAGCACGGTCCCGTACCGCTCGTCGGCCGCGGCGTACACCGCACCGCCGGCCACCTGCAGGCCCAGCTCCCGGAAATCGCCCCGGTAGAGCTCGCGCAGCCACGGCAACTCACCGGCCACCCGGTCCGCGTGCACCCGGCCGCGCGTCACGTGCTGCACGTCCGCCGCCTCGCGCGAGATGACCGGGGTAAGCGGAAACTCCCGGTCGTCGGACCTGTCGGCGACGGACAGCACATCCTGCCGCCATCGGGGCGGCAGCATTCCGCTGACGTCGAAGGTCGTCCAGCGCACCGCGGGCCGCAACGCGCGGCTGGTCAGGCGGGGACGGCGGCGCGGGTGGCGGTGATGGTGGCGCTGGCCAGGACGGTGTCGCCGTCGTAGAGGACGGCGGTCTGGCCGGCGGCTATTCCTCGGGCCGGTTCGGTCAGGGTGAGCTGGAGGGACTCGCCGTCGTACTGGGCGACGCAGGGGTAGACCGTGCCGTGGGCGCGGAGCTGGACTCCGCAGTCGCGGGGCTCGGTCAGGGGGTCACAGCCGGTCCAGACGGGGCGCTGGGCCGTAATGTCGTGGATCTCCAGGTCGGCGGCCGTGCCGACCGTGACGGTGCGGGTGACCGGCTCGATGCTGAGGACGTAGCGGGGGCGGCCGTCGTCGGCGGGGTGATCCAGGTGCAGGCCGCGGCGCTGGCCGATGGTGAAGCCGTACGTGCCGTCGTGGCTGCCCACGGTGGCCCCGTTCGTGTCGACGATGGGGCCGGGGGCCTCCCCCAGGTGCTTGGCCAGGAAGCCCTGGGTGTCGCCGTCGGCGATGAAGCAGATGTCGTGGGAGTCCGGCTTGTCGGCCACGGCCAGGCCGCGCTGGCGGGCTTCCTCGCGCACCTGGTCCTTGGTGGTGTCGCCCAGCGGGAACATGGCGTGGGCCAGCTGGTCACGGGTCAGGACGGCCAAGACGTAAGACTGGTCCTTGCCCATGTCCACGCTGCGGCGCAGGCGCCCAGCTTCGATCCGGGCGTGGTGGCCGGTGCACACGGCGTCGAAGCCGAGGGCCATGGCCCGGTCCAGGACCGCGGCGAACTTGATCTTCTCGTTGCAGCGGACGCACGGGTTGGGGGTGCGGCCCGCCGCGTACTCGGCCACGAAGTCTTCGACCACGTCGGCGTGGAACCGCTCGGCCATGTCCCAGACGTAGAACGGGATGCCGATCACGTCGGCGGCGCGGCGGGCGTCCCGGGCGTCTTCCAGCGTGCAGCAACCGCGCGCGCCGGTCCGGTACGAGCTGGGGTTGGCGGACAGCGCGAGGTGAACCGCGGTCACATCGTGACCCGCGTCCACCGCCCGCGCGGCGGCCGTGGCCGAATCGACGCCGCCGGACAGGGCGGCCAGTACCCGTAGAGAACTCATCGTCTTCGAGGGTATGCGCTCTCAGCGGGAGGCGGCGCGGCGGGAGCGTTCCACGGCTTCGCCGATGACCGCACCGAGGGCGTCCACATCCTCCTGGGTGGAGGTATGGCCGAGCGAGAACCGCAGCGAGCCGCGGGCCCGGTCCTCATCGGCCCCCATAGCCAGCAGCACGTGGCTCGGCTGGGCCACCCCGGCCGTGCAGGCCGAGCCGGTGGAGCAGGCGATGTCCCTGGCGTCCAGCAGCATGAGCAGCGCATCGCCCTCGCAGCCGGGGAAGGAGAAGTGCGCGTTGCCCGGCAGCCGGCCCGGACCGGGCGGCGGGCCGTTGAGGATCGCGTCCGGCACGGCCTCGGTGATCTGCCGGATGAGGTCGTCGCGCAGGACGGACAGCCGCTTGGCTTCGGCCTCGCGGTGCTCAGCCGAGATGATCACCGCCGTGGCGAACGCGCGGATGGCGGGGGCGTCCAGGGTCCCGGACCGCACGTCCCGCTCCTGGCCGCCACCGTGCAGAACCGGGACGGGCTCGATGCCCCGCCGAAGCAGCAGCGCACCCACTCCGATCGGGCCGCCGAGCTTGTGGCTGGTAACGGTGAGGGCGTCCGCACCGGAGCCGGCGAAGTCGACCGGCAGCTGTGCCGCGGCCTGCACCGCGTCGCTGTGGAACACGGCGCCGTGGGCGTGCGCGGTCTCGGCCAGCTCGCAGATCGGTTGCACCGTACCAACCTCGTTGTTGGCCCACATCACGCTGACCAGAGCGACCGCGTCCGGGTCTTGCTCGATCGCGCCCTTGAGCGCCGCGGGCGACAAGATGCCCTGGCCGTCCACGTCCAGGTAGCTGGCGCCGGCGCCTTCGTGGGTGTGCAGCCAGCGCACCGAGTCGATCACCGCGTGGTGCTCGATCGCCGTGACCAGGACACGACGGCGGGCCGGTTCTGCGTCCCGCCGGGCCCAGTACAGGCCTTTGATCGCGAGGTTGTCGGCCTCGGTGCCACCGCTGGTGAAGACCACCTCGCTCGGGCGGGCGTTCAGCACCTCGGCGATCTGCTCGCGGGACTCCTCGACCACCCGGCGGGCCCGGCGGCCCGCGTTGTGCAGCGACGACGGGTTGCCCAGCTGGGCCAGCTCCTCGGTCATCACCTCGATGGCCTCGGGCAGCATTGGTGTCGTCGCCGCGTGGTCGAGGTAAATCACGAAATCAGCCTAGCGGGCCGTGGCGGTCATACCGCCACAGCCCGCAACGCCTCAATTGCTGGACCGCTTCTGAATGTCTTCCATGAGCTGGGGGACGACCTGGAACAGGTCGCCGACCACGCCGAAGTCGGCTAGTTCGAAGATGGGTGCTTCGGGGTCTTTGTTGACCGCGATGATCGTCTTGGAGGTTTGCATGCCGGCCCGGTGCTGGATGGCGCCGGAGATCCCAATGGCCATGTAGAGCTGGGGGGAGACGGTGGTGCCGGTCTGCCCGACCTGGAATTTGTGCGGGTACCAGCCCGCGTCGGTCACCGCCCGCGACGCACCGACCGCCGCCCCCAGGGAGTCGGCCAGTTTCTCGATGATCTCGAACCCGTCAGCCGAGCCGACCCCGCGGCCGCCGGACACGACGATGGCGGCTTCGGCCAGTTCGGGGCGTTCCCCGGTCTCCTGGACGATCTTCTCCGTCACCTTGGCGCCCTTGGCCGCGTCGCTGACCGTCACGTCTACCGTGGTCAGCTCGGCGGCGGCCGGAGCGGGTTCGGCCGCGACCGAGTTGGGCCGCACCGTGATGATCGGGGTGCCGGTCTTCACCGCGGAATGTACCACGGTGGACCCGCCGAACACCGACTGCTCAGCCACGACCTTCCCGTCCTGGGCCGTAAGGCCGACGGCGTCGCAGAGCATCCCGGAGTTCGTCTTGACCGCGAGCCGCCCGGCGGCTTCCTTGTTCTGCCCCGTGCTGGCGACCAGCACCGCCGCCGGTGACTTCTCCTGGACCAGGGCGGCCAGCACATCAGCCTCGGGGCCGGTCACGTAGCCGGTGTAGTCCTCCCCATCGGCCACGTACACCTTGGTGGCGCCGTACTCAGCCAGCCGGGCCTGGCCGTCCGCGGACCCGTCGCCGATCCACACCGCGACCGGGTCACCGAACTGGCGGGCCAGCGTGAGCAGCTCACCGGTGACCTTCTTGACCTCGCCACCGGAGTGCTCGGCGAGGACGAGAACTTCAGCCATGATCCTCTCCCCCTCTCAGATGAACTTGCTCGTGACCAGGAACTCGGCGGCCTTGTTCCCGCCGTCGCCCTCGTCCTTGACGATGGTGCCGGCCTGCCGCGGCGGCCGCTCGGCGAAATCAACCACCTCAGTCGCGGCGTTACCCAAACCCACCAGGGACGGGTCGATGCCCGCCTCCGCGCAGGACAGCACCTGCATGGGCTTCTTCTTGGCCGCCATGATCCCCTTGAACGACGGGTACCGGGGCTCGTTGATCTTCTCCACCACGCTGATCACCGCGGGCAGGTCCCCGGTCACCTTCCAGAAGCCGTCCTCAGACTGGCGGTGAATGGTGACCGACGTGCCGTCGATCTCGACCTTAGAGGCCAGCGACAACTGCGGCACCCCGAGCCGCTCGGCCAGCATCGCGGCCATCGAGCCCATCCGGGCATCGGTCGACTCCGCCCCCACGATCACCAGATCGAACCCGATCTGGCCCAGGACCTGGGCCAGGGCGTAGGAGGTCTGCAGCACGTCCGACCCGGCCAGCGCGTCGTCGATCAGGTGCACGGCCTTGTCCGCCCCCATCGACAGGGCCTTGCGGATCGACTCCGTCGCCTTGTCCGGGCCCATCGTCAAGATCGTGACCTCGCTGCCCTCGTTCGCTTCCCTGATCTGCAGCGCTTCCTCGATCGCGTACTCATCCAGCTCATTGATCAGGCCGTCGACCGACGCCCGGTCCAAGGTCGCGTCGCCGGGCCTGAGTTTGCGTTCGGCCCAGGTATCCGGGACCTGCTTAACGCAGACGACAATGTTCATGCGCGACGCCGACCTTCCTGATCTGGGTTGTTCACATCCACCTACAGCCTGCCAAACATCTCACGCCCTGTGTCATCGAGGGCCTTGCGTGTTCGCTCACACCATA
>CAXUJF010000076.1:8446-16521 GCA_964250865.1 uncultured Streptosporangiaceae bacterium | reverse complement strand
AGGCAATAGCGGACGGGCCGCCAGCCCTGGCGGGTGATCAGCGCGCCGGCCACGCGGACCAGCGCCACCGCGGCCAGCGGGGCGACCCCCGCCACCAGCACCAGGGGGTCGGCGATGGACGCCCAGGCCAGCAGCAACGCGGCCAGCACCGGGACATACCAGCGCGGCCGGCCCCGGTCCAGCACCAGGCAGGTCAGCAGCAGCGGGACCGAGGTGCCGATGTGGCCCACGCTCAGCAGCAGGATGAACACGCCCACGCCGAGCTGGGGGGCCAGCATCATGCCCCCGGCGATCAGTGCCCGGGTCACGCCCTCGCGGCCGCCGGCCCGGCCCAGAGCCAGCAGGGCCGTGAGCAGCAGCACCAGCGTGTAGGTCATCGCCGCGGCGGCGTGGAACGTCCCGGTGTTCAGGCCGTTGATCAGCTCGAACAGCACGTACTGCGGCAGCTCGGTGGTGAAGAAGGACACGTCGGACAGCGCCCAGCCGTGCAGCAGCAGGTTGCCGTGCAGCATGTCCCAGGCCTGCAGGCCCAGGTTGGCCTGGTCGGAGTTCTCCGGGTAGGTGTTACTCAGCCGAAGGTAGGCCGAGAACAGCGCGACGGCGGCCACGGCCAGCCCGGCCGTCCAGCCCAGCCGCCGCAACCAAGGCCGCCGCAACCAAGGCCGCCCCCGCCCAGGGCGCGGGGCCGGACGGGCCTGGTCAGACGGGGGCCCGTCCGGGCCGGACGGTTCGGTCGCAGCCGAACCCAGCACCGGACGGGCCATCGCACAGTGTCCCGGTCAGCTCGTGGCGCCGGGGGTGACCGCCCCCACGATGTCGACCACGAACACCAGGTCGTCGGTGCCCTTGATGCCGGCTTGCGACTCGCCCGCGCTGCCGTAACCGTCCGCGGGCGGGATGACCAGCAGGACCCGGCTGCCCACGGTCTGGCCGACCAGCCCCTTGTCCCAGCCGGGGATGACCTGGCTCGGGCTGGCGCCGATCTTGAAGCTGTAGGGCAGGCTGCGCGACCAGGACGAGTCGAACACCTTGTCCGTCCGCCAGATGACCCCGGTGTACTGGGCCACCACGTCCTGGCCCTTGGCCACGACCGGGCCGGTGCCCTTGATCAGGGTCTTGGACACGAGCGTCTTGGGTGCGGTCACGTTCTTGGGGATCGTGATCGTGGGCGCGGCGTTCTTGGCCGCGCTGACCGTGGGCAGGCTGCCACCGCCGCTGGAGGTCTGGGTGCCGGTCGCGCCGACCGTGCCCGAGCTGTACTTCTGGATCAGGTCGATGACGAACACCAGCGTGTCGGTCCCGGTCACGCCCAGCTGGGAGTTACCGCTGGTGCCGTAGCCCTGCTTGGGCGGGATGACCGCCAGGACCCGGCTGCCGAGCTTCTTGCCGGTCACCGCGCTCTGGATGCCAGGCAGCAGCGAGGCCGGGAGCACCTGCGGGGAGCTGGAGTAGGTGGAGTCGAGCAGCTTGTTGGTCGTGCCGCTCCACACGTAGATGGTGAAGTTGGACAAGAACAGGTTCGACTTGGTGATCGGAGCGCCCTTGCCCTGGACCAGGGTCTTGACCGCGAGCGTGCTGCTGGCCTTCTCCTTGGGGATCGTCACCTTGGGGGCGGCGCCAAACTTGCCGGTGGCGGACACGGACGCGTTCGCCGACGGCGGTTTGGACGAGCCGCAGCCCACCAGCGCCAGCCCGGCGATCAGCGGAAAGAGGAAAAGCGCAACAATGCGACGCATGGTGTATTGACCTCGCTATGGGCGGTTAGAGCCACGCCAGCCTACTGGGAGACCGCGCTACCGAAGGCCGGCTAGCAGATTCCGATGCCAAACCAACACGGTGTAGCCGTCGGGGTGCAATGTCCGGGCTGGCCGCCCGAACGCACGCACCGCGCCGTGCCACTCCGCGATCCAGGCCCCGGGCCGCGCATCGTTCACCACGATAAACGTCGCGCGGTACTGGTTGGGGTCGTACCAGTCGCTGCGGTTGCCCCACGTGACCGGCCGAACCAGCCGCCAGTGGTGGTTGATCGAGATCTGCCGCACGGTGACCTGGCCGCCCGCGTCCAGCGTGGTGCTGTTGGCCACCCAGTAGTCGGTGGACAAACCGGCGGTCAGATCGTGGGTAACCAGCCAGTTGGCCAGAGCCTGGTTGTCGGCGGGCCGGGCAGGCTGGGCGGCGTGATAGCCGAGGGCGGTCACGTCCAGGACCAGCACGGTGGCCAGCACGGCCAGCAAACCGGCCCGGAGCTGCCGCCCCCGGAGCCGCCGGGCACGGATCAGCGGACCGGCCAGCGGACCAGCCAGCCGACCGGCCAGCGGACCAGCCAGCGGACCGGCCAGCTGGCGTCCGGCCAGCACCGCGCCGAACGGCAGCACCGCAGCCAGCTCCCGGGTGCTGAGCAGGTTCTGCGCGTACGGGGTGGTCACGTAGGCGGCCACGTTGATCACGATGCCCAGGGCCAGGCCACCGATCATCAGGTCGTCGGCGCGGCCGAGCCGGGTCAGCGCGAGCAGGCCCGCGACCGCCACCGCGAGCAGGGTGACCAGGTGGATCGCGGAGAAGAACAGCTCGGGCCGGGACGGGCTGCCGTAGAACGACACCCCGAACAGGGCGGCCACGCCCAGCACGGTGAGCTTGACCACGTGCACGAGTGCGGCCCGGCGGCCGAGCGTGGGGGCCACGGGCTGCAGCACATCCCCGCCGCTGAGCCGGATCAGCGCCTCGGCGCCGTGGGCGAGCCCGGCCGAGAGCACGGCCGTGGCGGCCAGCCGGACCTCCAGCCACGGGAACGAGCCGGGCGGCCGGTGCCGCAGCCGGACGGCGGCGCGGATCCCGCAGGCCAGGGCGATCGGGGCCACCCCGGTGAGCAGGACCAGGCTGTCGGCCACCTGCCCCCAGGCCAGCAGCACCATGACCAGCACCGGCAGCAGCCAGCGAACCGCCCGCCCGTACGTGGTCAGCCCGGGCGCAGTCAGCCCGGGACCCGTCGGCCCGGGCGGGCTCAGGCGGTCCACGGCCAGCCAGGCCAGCAGCACCGGGACCGCGCTGCCCAGGTGATCGGGGGTGAGCAGCAGGGTGGGGCTGGCCGCGGCGGCCGGGGCCACCATGACCGCCACCGCGATCAGCACCCGGACCAGCGCCTGCCGCGGGCTCTGCCCCCTCCCCCGGCCCTTGGCCAGGAACGCGGCCAGCACCACCAGCAGGGTGTAGGTCATCGCGCCGCCCAGGTGGACCACACCGGGGCGGAGCCCGTGCACCGCTTCCAGCAGCGCGTACTGGATCAGCTCGGTGGACCAGAACGACACGTCGGACATGTGCCAGTGCCGGAGCAGGAGGTTGCCGTGCAGCATGTCCCAGGCTTGCAGAGCCACCGACCCACCGTCGGACCGGATGGCTACGGTACGGGACTGCAGGTAGTAGCCGAAGAACAGGCCCAGCGCGCCCAAGCCGGACAGCAGTACCAGCGCCCAGCGGGTACTCCGAGCACGCGCAGGATTACCTGGAGTAGCGGCTGCGGGCCGCGTGTCTTCTGGTGCCGTGACGGCGGACGCGGCCTGGTATCCGCGCCCGGCCGGCGCCACCCGGTCGTTTGAGCTCAAGACGACACGACGATAGCGGCCCGGACCAGCCGATCGTCGCTCATTGTATTTTTTTAATGACGCAACGCGCGTTCATCTCGGAGCGGTGGGTGCAGTGCCCTGGAGCCTGGTCAGGAGGTTAACCGGCCACACCAGCACGGTGTACCCGGCCGGGTGCAGGGTCTGGGCCGGTGTACCGAACGTGTGCGCCGCGGCGGCCAGGTAGGCGGCGGCGTTGGGCCGGCTGAGGTTCACGGCCACGAAGCGTGGGTCGTGGCGGGCCGGGGTGTACCAGCCGGAGTTCAGCTCGCGCGGCTGCGGAAAGTACAGCGTCTGGCCGCTCTGCGCCACCTGCCGGACCGTGACCCGGCCACCGCTGGCGACCGTGGTCGCGTTGGCCACCCAGTAGTCGGGGGCCAGACCCGCGGTCAGGTGGCGGGCCACCAGCCAGTCGGCCAGCGACTGATTCTGGGCCGGGGCGCTGGGCTGGGCGGCCTGGTAGCCGAGTTCAGCGGCGAACACGAGCACGCCCGCCGTCAAAGCGGCCAGGACGGGCCGGGCGAGTTTTGTGGTCAGGAGGCGGGCGGCCAGGACGGCGCCGAACGGCAGGACGGCGGAGATCTCGCGGGCGCTCTTCAGGTCCTGGACGAACAGGCTCGGCACGAAGGTCACGAGGTTGAACACGATCGCGACGGCCAGCCCGGGGACGACCAGGTCGCCCGTCCGGCCCAGCTGGGCCAGGGCCAGCACCAGGGCCACCGCCACCGCGGCCACTCCGACCAGGTGCAGAGCGGCGAAGGCCATGTCCGGCCCGGACTGCGGGCTGAAGAAGTCGGCTCCGAACAGGGTGAGCAGCCCGTGGGCGGTCAGGGCGAGGTGATGCGGCAGCGCGCCCAGGCCGGAGAACGTGGTCCCCACCGCCTGTTCCTGGTAGCCACCGGCCGCCCGGATCAGCGCCATGACCGCCCGGGCCAGCCCGGTGGAGATGATCGCGGCCGCGGCCAGCCAGGCGTCGCCGGCGCCGCCGTCCCGGCGCCAGAACCGGACTCCGGCCCGGGACCCGGCCGCGACCACGATCGGGACGACGCCGGTGACCAGGATCAGGCTGTCGGAGACCTGACCCCAGGTCAGCAGCAGGCCGACCGCGACCGGCCGGTACCAGCGGGCCGTGCCCGCAGAAACCGGCAGCCGGTCGACGGCCAGCCAGGCCAGCAGCACGGGCACCGTGCTGCCGTAGTGGTCCGGGCTCATCAGCAGCGTGTAGTCGGCGCCGGGGGCGGGGGCCAGCATGATGAACGCCACCACCAGCAGGCGCCCGAGGGCCGCACGGCCGCTGGCGCCACTCTGCTGGCCGCCCCCGGACCGGCCCATAGCCAGCCACGCGGCCAGCAGCAGGACCAGCACGTAGGTCATCGCCCCGGCCAGGTGCACCACGTCGGGGCTGAGCCCGCGCACCGCCTCGACCAGGGCGTACTGCGGCAGCTCGGTGAGGTAGAAGGACACGTCCGACACGGTCCAGCCGGACAGCAGCAGGTTGCCGTGCTGCAGGGACCAGCCCTGCAGCACGATCGAGGCACCGTCCGAACCGGCCGCGACCTGCCGGGACTGATACAGGTAGCCCAGGAACAGCAGGACGGCCGCGACGACGAGGCCGGCCGTCCACGCCGCCCGGCGCCAGCGGAGACTCGCGTTCAGATGCTACCGACCTCGATCGCGCCCCGGATCCACGGGATGACCTCGTCCAGCATTTCGTCCAGGGACGTGGTGGCCTCGAAACCGAGGATGCGCTTGGCCTTGCCCACGTCCGGGATCCGCCGCTGCACGTCGTAGGTGAACGGGTCGTCGTGCTCGATCCGCAGTGGTACGCCCTCCCCCTTGACCTTGCGCCAGATGACCTCGGCCAGCTGGTGGACCGTGGTGCTCTCCGGGGTGGACAGGTTGAAGTCCTCGCCGGTCGCGTCGGGGTGCGCCATCGCGGTCACGATGCCGACGGCCAGGTCACCGCCGTAGGTGTAGTGCCGGACCTGGTCGCCCGAGCCCAGGACGTGCAGCGGGTCCTGACCCCGGAGCACCTTCTGGACCAGGTCGGGCACGACGTGGCTCATGGCCAGGCGGACGTTGCCCGAGAGGATCTCCTCATCCCCCAGCGCGCGGCTCTCGCCGATTCCCACGCAGTTGAACGGGCGGGCGATCGTGAACGGCAGCTGGTACTGGTCCCAGGCGGCCCGGGCGAAGTACTCCACCGCCAGCTTCTGGAAGCCGTAAGAGGACAGCGGCGGCGGGATCTCCCGCTGCTGGCCCTCATAGGACGGCCAGTCGGCCGCGCTCTCGAAGACCATCGAGGACGACATGTAGGTGACCTTGCGCAGCCGGCCGTCGCGGTGGGCCGCGATGGCCGCGTCGCAGGACGAGGCGATGATCCGCTCGTTCGCCGCGAGCAGGTCGTAGGGATAGGTGTGGAAGTAGGAGATCCCGCCGATCATGGCCGCGCCCGCGATGAAGTGATCGCAGTCGGACAGCAGGCGGGTCATCAGCTCCACGTCGCGGGCGTCGCCCTCGACCAGCTCGTAGCGCGGGTGGTCGTCGTAGGACTTGCGCACCTTGCCGTACTTGGAGAAGTTGTCCACGCCGACCACGGCGTAGCCACGCCGCAGCAGTTCCTCGGCGACGTACCCGCCGATGAAGCCGGCCGATCCGCTGACCAGAACTTTTTCCATCACTTGCCTCGGGTTTCTTCTGGTGACGGCGGCCCGGAGACCCGGTCCCGGAGCTGATCCGCGGTCAGCCGCGGTCCGAACGCGAACTTGTACCAGCGCAGGTAGCTGGGAATCCACTTCGCGACCTTGAAGTTGGACACCCCGGCCTGCCGGTCCAGCCAGATCGTCGGAATCTCGGCCACCGGCAGGCCGAGCCGCTTGGCCTTGGCCGTGAGCTCGATGCCGATCTCGAAGCCGTCCCGGGAGTCGATGCCGACCTCCCGCACGAAGTCGGTCGCGTAGGCCTTGAACGAGTTGGTCGCGTCCCGGGTCCCGACGTGGGCCAGCAGCCGCAGCGACCGGCCCGCCATCCGGGACATCGTGCCCTTGAGAACCGGGCCGCCCACCTGCTGTCCGCCGGCCATGTAGCGGGACGCGGCGGCGACGGCCACGCCTCGCTCCACCAGCCGGGCCAGTTCGTCGATCTGCCGGGCGTCGTCACAGCCGTCGGCCATGGTCACCACGGTGACCGGGGCCGCGGCCGCGTCGATGCCGAACCTGATCGCGTTGGCCGGCCCGGGCCCGTAGGTGTTGACCAGGCAGCGCAGCCGGGGCTCCTTGACCGCGTACTCCTCGACCACGCTGATTGTGGTGTCGGCCGGGGTGTCCACCACGACCAGCACCTCGCACGGTAGCCGCACCGACTCGAACAGCCGGTCCAGGATCGGGACGATCTGCTCGTCCTCGTTGTAGGCCGGGATGACGATCGACACGCGGGGGCGTTCACCGCTCATATCTGTACGCCCTCACCCCGGATGTTCCAGATGTCGGCCACGGGCTTGGCCGTGGCCAGCGTGCGGTACTCCGGGTGCGGCGCGGCGATCACCAGCAGGTCGGCCTGCTCGATGACCTCCGGTAGCGGCCGCAGGGCCGGGTCGGTGGTCACGTACGGGTCGGTGCACAGCACCGCGGCCGCCTTGAAGGCCAGGATCCGCTTGAGCTTGTAGGACAGGCTGGACCGGGTGTCGTCCGAGCCGCCCTTGAAGGCCATGCCGCAGATGCCGACGGTCATGGTGGCCAGGTCGTAGCGCTGCTCCAGGCGGTGCATCAGGTACAGCGGCATGCCCTCGTTGATGGTCATCGCGGTATGGCCGAGGGCGAAGTTGTTGTAGTTGTACGCCGCGAGCTGCATGGTGTCCTTGAACAGGCACGGCCCGGCGGCGAAGCCGGCGGCCGGCATGTCGGCCGCGCGCGGGTAGTCGGCGCCCATGCCCTGCCGGATCCGCTCGAAGTCCAGGCCCTGGTCGTTGGCCATCATGTACAGCTGGTTGGCGGTGGCGAACTTGATGTACCGCCAGGTGTTGGTGAACAGCTTGGCCAGCTCGGCTTCTTCCGGGGTCAGCACGACCAGCTGGCTGGTCAGCCGGCGGAACAGGGCGCTGGCCCGCTCCACGCCGCGCGCGGTCCGGGCCGAGACGATCTGCGGCAGCTCGAACAGCTCGGTCATGGCCTGGCCCTCGGCGATGCGCTCGGGGCAGAAAGCCACGTCGATGTCGGCGCCGAGGGCGGCGATGGTCTTCTCCACCAGCGCCGTGACCCCCGGGTAGACGGTGCTGCGCAGGATGAGGATCTGCCCGTCCCGCAGGTAGGGCGCACAGTCGCCGAGCGCGTTCGGGATGGCGTCGGGTTCAGGGTTGAGGTGCTCGTCGACCGGGGTGCCGATGACCACGATCACATGCTCGGCCGTGCCGACGATGGCCGGGTCGGCGGAGGCATCCAGCCCCTGTGAGATGCGGTTCAG
>CAXUJF010000076.1:5404-8436 GCA_964250865.1 uncultured Streptosporangiaceae bacterium | reverse complement strand
GGGCGTCGGCCGACCCGCCGCCAGGGCCGCCCGCAGCGGCTCCGCCGCCCCGGGCTCGGCGAACGGGAGGTGACCGGCGTTGACCGTGTCCACCGCCGCCTGGCTCACGTCGTAGATGCCGACCCTGGTGTCCCGGCTGGCCAGCGCGATGGCCAGCGGGAGGCCAACGTGCCCGCAGCCGCCGATGACCACCGCGTCCAGCTCAAAGTCGCGTCTGGTCACCAGGCATGTCCTTCCGAGCGGGCCAGGGTGAATATACCCATACGGTATTTACCCGAGTGCGGCTTCGCGGGCATACGCCAATACCGTTATGACCAAGATGCCATGGCCTGCGGGCTACATCCCGGCGATGAGCTTTTCGACCCGTTCGTCGACCGAGCGGAACGGGTCCTTGCACAGCACGGTCCGCTGGGCCTGGTCGTTCAGCTTCAGGTGGACCCAGTCCACGGTGAAGTCGCGCCGCCGCTCCTGCGCCCGGCGGATGAACTCGCCCCGCAGCCGGGCCCGGGTGGTCTGCGGCGGGACCGACTTGGCCTCGAAAATGTCCAGGTCCCGGGTGGCGCGGTCGACCGCGCCGTTGCGCTGCAGCAGGTAGTACAGGCCGCGGTTGCGGTGCACGTCGTGGTAGGCCAGGTCGAGCTGGGCCACCCGCGGCGAGGACAGCGGCAGGTCGTGCTTGGCCCGGTACCGCTCGATGAGCTGGTACTTGGTCACCCAGTCGATCTCCCGCGCCACCTTGTCCAGGTTGCCGCTCTCGATCGAGTCCAGCGCCCGCTCCCACATGGCCAGCACCCGCTCGGCGGTGGCGTCCGCGCCGTTGCGGCCGGTGAACTCCAGCGCCTTGTTCAGGTACTCGCGCTGGATCTCCAGCGCGCTCATCTCGCGCCCGTTGGCCAGCCGCACCCGGCTGCGCCCGGTCATGTCGTGGCTGACCTCACGGATGGCCCGGATCGGGTTGTCCAGGGTCAGGTCGCGCATCACCGTGCCGGCCTCGATCATCCGCAGCACCAGGTCGGTCGAGCCCACCTTGAGCAGCATGGTGGTCTCGCTCATGTTCGAGTCGCCCACGATGACGTGCAGGCGGCGGAACCGCTCGGCGTCCGCGTGCGGCTCGTCCCTGGTGTTGATGATCGGCCGGGACCGGGTGGTGGCCGAGGACACGCCTTCCCAGATGTGCTCAGCCCGCTGGCTGACGCAGTAGACCGCGCCCCGCGGCGTCTGCAGCACCTTGCCCGCGCCGCAGATGACCTGCCGGGTAACCAGGAACGGGATCAGGATGTCGGCCAGCCGGCCGAACTCGCCGTGCCGGCCGACCAGGTAGTTCTCGTGGCAGCCGTAGGAGTTCCCGGCCGAGTCGGTGTTGTTCTTGAACAGGTAGATGTCCCCGGCGATGCCCTCTTCGCGCAGTCGCTTGTCCGCGTCGACGAGCAGACCCTCCAGGATCCGCTCGCCCGCCTTGTCGTGCGTGATCAAGTCGGTGACGTTGTCGCACTCGGGCGTGGCGTACTCCGGATGGCTGCCGACATCCAGGTACAGCCGGGCGCCGTTGCGCAGGAACACGTTGCTGCTACGGCCCCATGACACCACGCGGCGGAACAGATAGCGTGCCACCTCATCCGGTGACAGCCGCCGCTGCCCACGGAAGGTGCATGTCACGCCGTATTCGTTCTCAAGCCCGAAGATGCGCCGGTCCACAGGCACAGGCTACGTGCCTGGACGGCTCCCGGCGACACTGGACGCGGTGTCGATCACCAATCGGTGGCGATGTACTTCGTTTCCAGGTACTCCAGCAGGCCGTCGTGACCACCTTCGCGGCCCAGCCCGGACTGCTTGACCCCGCCGAACGGAGCGGCCGGATCGGACACGATGCCGCGGTTCAGGCCGACCATCCCGGTCTCCAGAGCCTCCGACACCCGCAGGCCCCGCCGCAGGTCACGGGTGTAGACGTAGGACACCAGGCCGTATTCGACGGCGTTGGCCCACTGCACGGCCTCGGCCTCGTCGGAGAACCGGATCACCGGCGCCACCGGGCCGAAGATCTCGGTGCCGGCGATCGCGGCCGACGCGGGCACCTGGTCGATGACGGTCGGCTGGTAGTAGAACCCGCGCCGGTCCGGGGCCGAGCCGCCCAGCACGACCTGGCCGCCGTCGCCGGCCACGCCGTCGACCAGCCCGGCCACCTTGCTCCGGGTCGCCTCGTTGACCAGCGGCCCGATGTCGGTGGCTTCCTCCAGACCGGGGCCGAGGGTGAGCTTGCCGAACCGGTCGGCCAGCCGGGCGGTGAACTCGGCCGCCACCGCCTCGTGCACGTAGAAGCGGTTGGCCGCGGTGCAGGCCTCGCCGCCGTTGCGCAGCTTGGCGATCAGCGCGCCCTCGATGGCGGCGTCCAGGTCGGCGTCGTCGAACACGATGAACGGCGCGTTGCCGCCCAGCTCCATCGAGCAGCTCAGCACGGTGTCCGCGCCCTGACGGAGCAGCTGGCGCCCGACCTCGGTCGAGCCGGTGAAGGACAGCTTGCGCACCCGGGAGTCGGCCATCATGGCCGCGGTCACCGGGCCGGGCCGGGACGTCGGCACCACGTTGACCACGCCGGCGGGCACGCCCGCCTCCTCCAGCAGCGCGGCCAGGGCCAGCGCGGTCAGCGGGGTGTCCTCGGCCGGCTTGAGCACCACCGAGCAGCCCGCGGCCAGGGCCGGGCCCAGCTTGCGAGTGGCCATCGCGGCCGGGAAGTTCCAGGGGGTGACCAGGACCGAGACCCCGATCGGCTGGCGGGAGACCAGGATCTTGTTGCCCGCGACGGGCGCGGTGGTCAGGTTGCCGTCGATGCGGACGGCCTCTTCGGAGTACCAGCGGAAGAACTCCGCGGCGTAGGTCACCTCAGCCCGCGCGTCCCGCAGCGACTTGCCGTTCTCGGCCGACATGAGCCGGGCGAAGGCCTCGGCGCGGCCGGTCATCAGGTCGAACGCGCGGCGCAGGCACTCGGCCCGCTGCCGCGGCGGCGTGGCCGCCCATCCCGGCAGCGCCGCGTAGGC
>CAXUJF010000076.1:0-5394 GCA_964250865.1 uncultured Streptosporangiaceae bacterium | reverse complement strand
GGGCGGGGGGGGCGGGGGCCCCCCGGGGGGGGCGCCCCCCCCCGCCGCTGGTCCACTCTCCCCCGATCAGCAGGTCCGTGGGCACGTCGATACCGGTCAGGGAGGCGAGGTCACTGCTCATACGCTCAGGCTAATACTGATTATTCTCGGGTCAGGCTGACGGGCACCCCGGGGGCTGGATGGGCAGGTTATGCAGCCCGGTGGTGGCCTGGATGGCCAGCCCCAGCGGTCATCGGGCATCGGGCCCACCTGTTCCAGGTGCCGGTACCGCTGCCCCCGGGCCACCGTCGGGAACGCTTCGATCACCCGGTGGCCCGGGGCCGGTTCAGCCGGGGCCGGTTCAGCCCGGTCGGTCTACAGCGAGATGGTGGCGCCCTGAGCGTCGACCGCGTGGGCGGCCTCGTCGTCGAACCAGTGGCCGCCTTCGGCCAGGTACCGGAAGTGCAGCGTGCTGCCGGGCGCGGCGGTCACCACCGTGCTCCGGGTGCCGTTGGACCGCTTGCGCAGCGGGTGCGCGAAAGGGTCCCAGTTGTTGAAGTCCCCGACCACGGACACGGCCCCGGTGGGCTCGGCCGCCGGCAGGGCGAACGTGATGCGGACAGAACCGTCGCGGACGGTCTTGGACACCTTGATCATTGATACTCCACGAGGCTTATCACTCTCTGTAATGGAGTGATTACACAGATCGTATAGCAACCACCGATCGATACTATGTTCGCATAAAAATATCAGCTGTCGATAATCAGTTCGACACTGGGGCCGCCAGGCAATGTCGATAAAACGACAGTCTCGGCCATGAGGCCGACCGGGTCAGCCGGTAGCGTGCAGCCAGCGCACGGGCGCACCCTCGGCGCCGCAGCGGAACACGTCCAGCTCCTCGTCCCAGGCCCGGCCGAGCAGGCGGTCCAGCTCACCGCGCAGCGCAGTGTCGGTCTGGGCCATGGCCAGGGCGGTGCGCAGCCGGCCCTCGGGGACGCAGATGTCGCCGTTGCCGCTGGTCACCGCGGTGAACAGGCCCAGCGTCGGGGTGTAGCTGTGCCGCACCCCGTCACAACCGGGGCTCGCGTCCTCGGTGACCTCGAAGCGCAGCCGGTTCCACCCGGCCAGAGCCGAGGTGATGGCGCCGGCGCTGCCGGCCCGCCCCTCCCAGGTGAGCTCAGCCCGAAGCGACCCAGGGGACGCGGGCTGAGCGGTCCAGGGCAGATTTACGGGCACGCCAAGGACCCCGGCCACGGCCCACTCGATATGCGGGCACAACGCCGGGGGCGCCGAATGAACTTGCAAAACGCCTTGGGTAACACCTTGAGCAGACACCGTTCCTCCTGGCAGCCGACGAGGTTCGCCTTCCCCTGCGTCCTCGCGTCTGTCCTGAGTAACGGCTAGCTGGGCACGTGCAGCCCACTGCCTGCATCGTATTCTGCCGTATCCGCGCCAGTGGCACCACCCTTCCCGCCGCGCTGACCCCGCAAACGCCACAGGCCGCCCAGTCCGGCCAGCACGGCCACTCCGGTCGCGGCCCACGGGACGTAATCCCCCAGTTCGTCGTAGATGGTCCGGGATGAGGTGGCGGGCAGCGCGAGCCGGACCGTGGTCACCCCCCGTTGGGTCTGGTTCATCCAGGCCAGCTGCCGGCCCCGCGCGTCGAAGGCGTCCGAGTCGCCGGTCAGCGCGGCCTGGACCACCCGGCGCCCGGGCTCGGCCGCCCCGCACGCCTCCCGCGCGGCGGGCGGGGCCAGCTCCCACGGGCCCGGAAACGGGGGGTCGGGGGGGGGGGACACGCTGACCTGGGCCCCGCGGTCGGTGTCCACCCGTGACATGTCACCGAACGCGGACTCGAAGCAGATCAGCGGGCCGATAATCAGGGGCGCGCCGTCCGGCTCAGTCACCCGGAGCACGTGCGCCCCGGTCCCCGGCACCGCGTTGACCGGGGCGGCCCGGCTGATGGCGGTCAGCCAGGACAGCGCCGAGCGGAACGGGATGTACTCCCCGAACGGCACCAGCCGGGTCTTGGTGTAGGTGCCCGCGATGCCGCCCGGGCCGACCAGCACGGCGACCTTGGACTTGCTGCCGTCGTGCTCGGAGTCCTGGTTGACCAGGATCTGGGTGTTGCCGATCGCGGAGATCTTCTCGATGCTGCGCAGCAGCGAACGGTCACTGTCCAGGTGGTAGGCAACACTGCTCTCGCCCCAGACGATGAGGTCAGGTGCCGGTCCGCGGCCGCGGGCCAGGTCCTCGGTCAGCCGCTGGCTGGCGTCCACCCGCAGGTTGGGGTCGTTGACCACCCCGGGTTGCACCAGCGCGATCGTCGCGGTCCGGGTGACCGGGGCCGGGCCGGTCAGCGCGAAGGCCAGCGGGCCTGCGGCCACCACCGCCGCGGCCACCACCGCCGCCGCGGCCCGGGCCGTCCACCGGGGCGAGGCCAGCACGACCACGATGGCCACGTTCGCGGCCACCAGCACGAAGCTGACCAGCCAGACCCCGCCCACCGCAGCCAGCGCCAGCACGGCCGGATGCCGCCACTGGCTCGCGCCGAGCACCGCCCACGGGCCGCCGAGGGCCTGCCACGACCGCAGCCATTCGCCCAGCAGCCAGCAGCTCGGCACCACGGTCAGCGCGCCCAGGGTCCGGGCCACGGTCAGCGGCGGCCGCAGCAGCGCCCAGGCCGACAGCCCGAACGGCGTCTGCAGCACCCCGAACACCGCCGCGACCAGCAGCACACCGGGCCCGGTCTCCGGCGCCAGCCAGTACATGGCGGCCACGATGTAACCGCTGCCGAGCCACCAGCCGCGGACCGCCGCCTCCCGGGCGGACGGCGCCCGCCGGATGACCAGCAGGCCAGGCACCAGCGCGAACCACGCCACCACGGACAGGTCCGGAGCCGGGAAGGCCAGCGTCGGTACCGCACCGGCCACCAGCGCCGCCCAGCGGGCCGGGCGCCGCCAGGGCAGGGGCACCACGGGCCGAGCCAGACGCATGAGTCAATTGTCGGCCTCAGCGTCCTTTTCGGCGAACTCCCAGGCACGTTCAGGCCTTGACTCGTTGCCTTCGTCAGCAATACCTTTGACTTAGACAACTAATATCCCGGTTAAAATCTCGAAAGGGAGCGGCATGGTGGCGACGGGAGCGGCGGTACGGCGGCCCACCACCGAGGACCCGGTCGCGGCGGTCCGCGCCTTCAACCGGCTGTACACCAACGTGATCGGCGTGCTGCGCGGCGGGTACCTGGGCACCCCGTACTCGCTGACCGAGGCCCGGCTGCTGTTCGAGCTGGGCCAGAGGGACAGCACCGAGGTGAGCGCGCTGCGCCGCGGCCTCGACATCGACGCGGGCTACCTGAGCCGGATTCTGAGCCGGTTCGAGGCCGATGGGCTCATCACCCGGCGCAAGTCCGGCACGGACGCCCGCCGCCAGGTGATCACGCTGACCCCGGATGGCCGCGCGCTGCAGCAGCGCCTGGACGCCTCGGCCGTCGAGCACATCGGCAGTCTGCTGGCCAGCCTGGGCGAGCACTCGCAGCAGCGGCTGGTGTCCTGCGTCCGGGAGATCACCCAGGTGCTCACGGACGCGCCGCCGCCGCGCGGTTACGTGCTGCGCCCGCCGCGCCCGGGCGACCTCGGCTGGGTGGTGCAGCGCCAGGCGGCGGGCTACACGGCCGAGTACGGCTGGGACGAGACGTACGAGGCGATGGTGGCCCGGATCGTGGCCGACTACGTGGACCAGCGCGACCCGGCGCGCGAGGCGGCCTGGATCGCCGAGGCCGACGGCGAGCGGGTCGGGTCGATCCTGTGCGTGCGCAAGTCCGACACCGTGGCCCAGCTGCGGCTGCTGTACGTGGACCCGGCCGCGCGCGGCCTGGGCATCGGGGCCACGCTGGTGGAGGAGTGCCTGCGTTTCGCCCGCGCCGCGGGCTACACCGAGATCATGCTGTGGACCAACAGCATCCTGGCCGACGCCCGCCGCATCTACGAGCGAGCCGGTTTCACCCTGGGCGACGAGGAACCGCACCACAGCTTCGGCGCCGACCTGACCGGCCAGATCTGGTCCCGCCCGCTGTAAGGGCCAGGCCACTCCCGCCATGATCTGGGCGGCTCGACGCGGCACCCGGTTAACGCCGAGCGGTGAGCGTAGGCTGGGACCCATGACGGCACAGCCGATGGAGGACCCCTCCGATCCGCTGGTGATCCTGCGAAACCTGCCTGAGCGGGAGCGCGACGAGTTCCTGCAGCAGTACCACCGCGCGGTGGACGCCGCCCGCGACCCGGCCGGTTACGAGCAGTTGCGCCGCATGCTGCACGTGTGGAGCCTGGCCGTCGTCGCGGCAGGCCAGCCGGGCTATTACGAGGAACTCGCAGCCGTCAGGGACGGAACAGCCGCGACCATACCGGTCACCGAGGCGATCCCCGACTGGGCCGGGCGAGTCGCGGCGGTCCAGGACCGGCGGCGGTGACCTACCGAGCCGAATTGAGCGCCCGCGCCCTCAAGCAGATGCACGGGCTCCCAGGCCCGGCGTTCGGATCGCCATCATGGGCTGCGGGGGCAGCGGCAAGTCCCACCTGGCCCGCTCGCTCGGCAGCGTGCTCGGCATCACGCCAGTGCACCTGGACGGCCTGTACTACGACGCGGGCTGGAAGCCGCTGGACAAGGAGAAGTTCGCGGACCTGCAACGCGACCTGGTCACCGGGTCCAGGTGGATCATCGACGGGAACTACGCCTCCAGCCTGCCGATCCGGCTCCGAAGTGCCGACACGGTGATCTTTCCTTGACCTGCCCAGCTGGGTCTGCCTGCGGGGCGTCCTGCAGCGCAGGTTCCGGCACGGCGGCGGCCAGCATCGGGCGATCGGCGTGTACGACCACGTCACCTGGGATTTCGTCCGCTACATCATCAGCTACCGGCGAAAGATGGCTCCCCGGGTACGGACCCTGATCGATGATCACGCCGGGGGTGCCCAGGTCGTCATCTTACGCAGCCGCGGGGCCGCGCGCCGCTACCTGGTCACGGTGCCCACCTCGTCCGCAGCCGGGGCGGTGGCCACCCACGAGGAACCCGGTTAGTCCCTCCATCGACTTCCAGCAGGTCACCGGCCCCTTGTTTGCGTGCCGACGCTCCGGCAGTAACTTCGGCAGGATCTTCGGCCACGGCGGACGCCTGAATCTCAGACGGGTGGCGGGGGCGGAGGGCATCATGGGCCAGCGATGGCAGTGCGCGAGCGGCCCGGACGTCCCGGGGGCGCCGCCCCGCGGGGGCTGAGCGACCGGGACATCAGCGGCATGTTCTACATCGCGGAGATGTACGGTCTGCCGATCGACCTGCTGGCCGCGGTGCTGGGCGGGAGCGTGCCGCAGGCCTGGGCCGCGGTGATCCGCTGGCGCCGGCTCGGATACGCGGAGTCGGGC